>CAMDBU010000019.1 GCA_945889495.1 Syntrophobacter sp. SbD2
CGTCCAGAAGTTGACGCAACGCGTGTGGGGATTCGCAATAACTCCAAAACTTTGCCGTTCGCACATGAAAACACGAAACCCGCGTGTTGCGCTCAAAAATTAGCAGGCCGGGTTCTAAAAAAACGGGGTTTTCTGTCAGGCACTAGCTACGCATTGCAATTGATCCCGGTGCGGTTCTTTACCGTGGCCGAAATGAAGCGGCTGTTGACGCCATTTTTGCAGCCCGGCGCCGAGATCATCGACAATCCGCGCGGCAATTTCCTGATCGTCATGGACACGCCGCTCAATATTCAACGGTTGACCGAGATCGCCGACTTGATCGACGTTCAAGTGTTCGCCGGCACGCGCATGGAAATTTATCAGCCGCGCATCGCCAGTGCTGAAGAGCTGGCCCAAGAGATGACCAAAGTCATGCAATCGTTCTCGGCCTCCGCGGCGCAATCTGAAACCTTCGCCGCGCAGTTTATTCCGCTACCGCGAATCAACCAGCTCTTGGTGATTGCCCACAGCGAAGCCGCCTGGACCTACGCCAAGCGTTGGCTCGACCGTATCGATGTGGTTGCCGAAGGGCCGGGGCGTAAGATATTTATTTATCCGGTGGAGAACGGTAAGGCGACGGAACTTGCGGATGTGCTAAGTCAAGCGCTGGGATTACCCGCTGCTGGTGGGCGAGGCAGTTCACAAACGTTACAAAGTCTCCATCGTTCTACTCCGGGAGGCAGCCAATCCGGAGGATTCGGTCAGTCGAGTGGTTCAGGACAATTTGGTTCAGGCAGTTCACAGCAGAGGCCTTTACAATGAAAAAAATTACCGCGAAAATTCTAATCATCGCCTTGGTGCTCTTTTCTGGTACGCCGATTCATAATCGCCCAGTGGCGTTTGCGGCTGCGGCTGCACCAGGTCAGGTTCCAACCCCGGTGCCGGCAACGCCGCAGCTTACCGCTCCTCCACCAGGAGCAGGTGTGCCAAGACCCGTGGGCCAAGCCCAACCGGGTCAGCAGCAGCAGGAACAGTTGCGTATTGTCGCTGATCCCGCGACCAACTCGCTGATTATTTACGGCACCACTCAGGAGTATCAGAACGTCAAGAGTATTTTGCGGGAGCTCGATGCGGTGCCTCGACAAGTGTTGCTGGAGGTTATGGTTGCGGAAGTAACATTGTCGGATACACAATCACTCGGGGTTGATTACCAAATACTGGGTCGGAATGCGCAATCGATATTTGGTCAAAAGTTTGGCTCAGCAGGTGCGATCAGAACGCTCGGCGATTTGTTTCCTACCAACAACACTTACGGCGGCGGTGTCAGCGGGGTTTTTGGCGGCAAGGATATTAAAGCTTTCGTTAACGCGCTTCAGTCGGACGCACGATTTAGAGTGCTTTCGACTCCGTCAATTTTGGCTACGGACAACAAGCCCGCGCGCATTCAAGTTGGCACGGAGGAACCAATTGCCACTGGAACACTGAGCGCCGTAACTGGCGGAGTGACTCCCTCCAGTAGTACGACAATTCAGTACCGCAACACGGGTCGGATCGTTACCATTATTCCACAGGTGAACTCGCAAGGTTTGGTCAATCTGCAGATTCTTGCGGAAGTAAGCCAAAGACGGGAAAAGAACGTGGATGTAGGGCAGGATAGTTTCCCAGCCTTTGATAGCCGTCAGGCTGAAACCACAGCAGTAGTGCAGGACGGTGACACCTTGGTGATCGGTGGTATCATTACCGACAGCAAGAATCAGACGAGGTCTGGTGTTCCCTATCTCATGGACATCCCCGTCGTTGGCCGGTTCTTCCGCACCACTACAGACACCACCGAGCGTACCGAGTTGATTATGATGATCACGCCGCGCGTGATTCGTAATCGCGATGACACTAGAGTGGTTACTGCCGATTTCAAAGCTGGCCTTGAAAAGGTGAGGGCGGAACTTGAACGCGCAGCCCACGATCGCGCCAAACTACTTCCACCGCGACCGCTGCCGCCATTGCCGGATCCAAATAAATATTATCAATACGATCAACAGCAGCCGGTGCCATCCACTCCGACGCCCGGGCCGCGTGCTTCGTTGCCGCCGGTGGCTGGCCACATTTTGATGTTCTCAAACGATCCCCTGACGGGGCGGATGATGCCGCCGATGGCCGTGCCGCAGGAGTCCGCCGATAGCGATCACGCAACTTCCACATGTGCCACAGCAGCCTGCGGCAGCGCTACCTGTACCCCAGGCGAACCTACCACAACCGATTCAAATCGCGGCGCCGCCAGCGCCGGTATTGCCCGCGCCCTACCTCCTTTCGTTTTCGTCCGTAGCGCCGGTGCCTGCGCCTAAAGTACCGGTTGCGCCAGTCATGCCAGTGCAGAATCAGAAACCGGCCGATGGCAAACGCACCTGGACTGTGCAAGTGGCCGCGGTCGCTGAAAAGAACGCGGCAGAATCGCTGGCGGAAAAACTCCGCAAGCTAGGCTACGACGCTTACGTGAGATTTACCAAGGGCGACAATAAGAGCTGGCACCGGGTGCGCGTCGGCCAACTGGAGAACCAGAAAGCCGCCGCCGACTTGCGCAGCATCTTGAGCGCCAAGAAAGAGCATCGGGACGCCTATATCGCGGTCTATTAGATTCTAAGTTTTTTTGAATCGCCGCCCCGTGAAGGTAACTTCATGTGGGCGGCTTTTTTTTGTTCGCGCTCTGGTGCTGGTTATGATTTAGCTAAGTCATCGACCATGGCTCAACCAAGTTTGAATCTATCGGTATTGCTGCGCGGCGGCGGCGAGATGGCGAGCGGTATCGCGCACCGCTTGCACCAGTGCCATCTGCCGGTGCTGATCTGCGAGATCGCGGCGCCAACCACGGTGCGGCGGACGGTTTCCTTCGCCGATGCGGCGTTCACCGGCCGGCAGGTGATTGAAGGTGTCGAAGCGGTTAAGATTGCCTCGGTGGGCGAGGTTCATGGTGTCTGGAGCCGCGGCGCAATTCCGCTGCTTGTCGATCCCGACGCTGGGCTCGGTAAAACGCTCAAGCTGGTGGTACTGGTTGACGCGATCATCGCCAAGCGCGATAGCACGACCCAGCTGACCGATGCGCCGCTAGTGATCGGCGTCGGGCCGGGATTCATCGCCGGTCAAAACGTCCACGCGGTGGTCGAGAGCAATCGTGGCTATCATCTTGGCCGGGTGATCTGGCAGGGCGGCGCCGAGCCCGATACCGGCGTGCCGGCGCCAGTGGCCGGTCACACTGAAGCGCGGGTCTTTCGCGCGCCGCGGGATGGGCGATTTACCGCACAGCGGCGCATCGGCGATTGGGTTGTCGCGGGCGAAATTATTGGCGAAGTTGCCGGAGTGGCGGTGTATTCGGCGATCGCTGGACTGGTTCGCGGCATGCTCCATGATGGGGTTCAATGCCAGGCGGGCATGAAGCTTGGCGACGTTGATCCAAGGGGTGAAAGAGAGTATGTTGACTCGATTTCCGACAAGGCTAGGGCCATTGGCGGAGGGGTTCTGGAGGCGATACTACACGCATACCCAAGCCTGAAAATTCCCGCCTGACTGGTGCCGCAAATTTTAACGACAAAGGAAAAAATCTAGCGTGGATCCTAAACAGCTGACCATCGAGAAAGTACAAGAAATTCTTCTCACCGAAAAGTATGTCTGCGACCGCCAACTGGCGACGGTAGTCTATTTATCGTTGGTGATGGGTAAACCGCTTCTTCTTGAAGGCGAAGCCGGCGTCGGCAAGACCGAGATCGCCAAGGTGCTGTCTAAAGTACTCGGCGCCCGGCTGATCCGCTTGCAGTGCTACGAAGGGCTCGACGCCAGCACCGCGCTCTACGAGTGGAACTATCCCAAGCAGATGCTCCACATCAAGCTCGAAGAGATCGAGCATGGCGACAAGAAAAAGGTTGAGACCGAGATCTTCACCCAGGATTACCTGGTCAAACGGCCGCTGCTCGACGCGATCCAAAGCGACGACGTCAATCCTCCGGTGCTGCTGATCGACGAGATCGACCGCGCCGACATGGAGTTCGAGGCGTTTCTGCTCGAAGTCTTGTCCGATTTTCAGATCACCATTCCCGAGTTGGGCACGGTGACCGCTAAGCATCGGCCCTATGTGTTTCTTACCTCTAACCGAACCCGGGAAATTCACGACGCCTTGAAACGGCGCTGTCTGTATCACTGGATCGAGTACCCGACCTTCGACAAGGAATACGAGATCATCACCACCAAGTTCCCCGAAGTGGAGACCAAGATGGCGCAGCAAATCTGCGCCTTCATGCAAAAGGTCCGCGAGATGAATTTCTACAAGCGCCCGGGCGTCGCCGAAACTTTGGACTGGGCCTCGGCGCTGATCGCGCTCAACCGTAAGCAGCTGGACGACAAGTCGGTGATCGAGACCATGGGCTGCGTGTTCAAGTACCGCGAAGATTTAACCCACCTGCGCGAGCAGGTGGAAAACCGCCAGTTCAGCCTCGACCAATTGCTGCGCACTTCGCCGGAGCTGGTGAGCTAGAGTCCGATGGATATCACGCCGGAAACCGTCGCCGAAGCGGTCAACAAAGTTGCGTCGGTGCGCGGCAAGGGCACCTTGCCGAACATGATGGCGTTCGGCCGCGCCTTGAAGCATCTCGGCGTCAAGGTGAGCTTGAGCCAGCTGATCGACGCGTCGCGTTCGGCCGATCTGGTCGACATTGCCGAGCGCGGCGATTTCCGCGCGCTGCTCCGCGCCAATCTGATTTCCCAGAAAGAAGACTTCGCGGTCTTCGACATGCTGTTCGATTGTTTCTGGCGCGAGCAGAGCTACGAGCGCGTGCCGATGGAGACCATGGACATCCAGGGCACGCCCACCGAGTCCAACGCGCCGGAAGGCGGCGACGAAGAAGGCGGCGTCGAAGAGGCGGCTTCGGAAGCGATCGCCAACGAAAATCTGCCGCTGGAAAATCTCGACGAGTTCGCGGTGCCGACCTATAGCGCCCAGGAGCTGATGAACCGCAAGGACTTCAGCGAGATGGGCACCGAAGAGAGCCGCGCCATCGCCCGGGCGATTCTCCTCATCGCCACCAAGATCGCCACGCAGATCAGCCGGCGCAAAAAAATCGGCCGCAAGGGGCCGGTGATCGATCCGCGCGCGACCATGCGCCGGAGCATGAAATTCGGCGGCGAAGTGATCGAGATGTCGCACCGCAAACGGCGCATCAAGAAGACCAAAGTGGTTTTGCTTTGCGATGTCAGCGGCTCGATGGATTGCTACAGCCGGTTTCTGATTCAGTTCATGTACGGCTTGCAAAACGAGCTGTGGGGCGTGGAGACTTTCGTTTTCAGCACGTCGCTCAGCCGGATCACCCATCTGATCCGCACGAAAAATATTATCGATGCTTTGGACAAGATTTCCGGCACCATCCTGGGCTGGTCCGGCGGCACCAACATCGGCCGCTCGCTGCATACGTTTAACCGCAACTTCGCGCCGAGCATGGTGACCCACCGAACGGTAGTGGTGATCATCAGCGACGGTTGGGACCGCGGCGATGTCACGCTGTTGGAAAAGGAAATGCAGGACATCAAGCGGCGCGCCAAGAAAATCATCTGGCTCAATCCGTTATTGGCCAGTGAGAACTACGAACCGCTGTGCAAAGGCATGCAGGCGGCGCTGCCGTACTTGGACATGTTTTTGTCGGTGCATAACGTCAATAGTTTGGTGGCGTTGGGGCGCACCCTTGAGAAAATGGTAGCGTGATTAATAATTGATAATGGATAATTGATAATGGATAATGTTTCGGAAGTCATGCTGATTTCGCGCCATTATCGATAATTGGGAGGTTCCTATGGCTGGACCGGGTGCTTGTTATACCGATGCGGATTTAGAGGCGAGCAAGAAAAAAGATTCGATCTATCATCAGGTGAGCGAGTTTCTTGCCAAGGGTGAGACCGTGGCGGTGGCGACCATCGTTTCGGCCAAGGGTTCGACGCCGCGCGAAGTCGGCGCCAAGATGGTGGTGACCGCCTGGGGCGAGATATTGGGCACCATCGGCGGCGGCTGCGGCGAGGCGGACGTCAAACGCGAAGCCATCGAAGTGATCCGCACGCGCAAGCCGCGCACCGTGCGGGTCGATTTGTTGGACGACATCTCTTCGGACAGCCCGGCGGTGTGTGGCGGTATCATGAACGTGTTCATCGATCCCTGGTGGCAGGAGCGCGATCGGGAGGCAGTAAGCGCCAAATGAGTTCGCTGTCCGAAGAATTAGTCAAAATCGCCGAGCAGGGCGAGGCGGCGGTGTTGGTCACCATCGTCGAAGTCAGCGGCGGGGCCATCGAGCCCGGCGCCAAATGTCTGATCCGCGACGGCCAGGCCCAGGTCGATACCATCGGTGACGCCAAAGTTGTGGCTGCCCTGGTGGGCGAGAGCGAGCGCCACGCCAAGGCGGAAAAATCTCAACTGGTGTCGCTAACCATTCCTGACAGCGCGATCAAGCTCGAAGCGTTTTTCGAAGTCATGCCGGCGCCGCCCAAGTTGATCGTTGTCGGCGCCGGCCATATCGCCGTGCCGCTGGTGAAGATTGCCAAGGTGATGGATTTTCACGTCACGGTGATCGACGACCGTTTGCTCTACGCCAACCGCGAGCGCTTTCCCGACGCCGACGAGGTGTTGACCGGCGACATGGCGCAGATGCTCAAGGAAATGAACATCACGTCGTCTTGCTACATTGTTCTGATCACTCGCGGCCACGCCTACGACGAGCCTTGTTTGCGCAATATAATGCACAGCAAAGCCAAGTACATCGGCATGATCGGCAGCCGGCGGCGCATCAAGGCGTGTTTCCAGCGCTTCCGCGACGAAGAAAAAGTCACCGAGGAGGCGATCGAAAGAATCTACGCCCCCATCGGCCTCGACATCGCCACGGAAACACCGGCGGAAATCGCGCTATCGATCTTGGGCGAGGTGATCAAAATTCGCCGCGGCGGCAAGGCGGCATCTTTGTCGGGGCACTAGTTAGTGGGTCGTTCCGGTAGGCTGAGAAGATGATTTAACCACGAAAGACACGAAGGGTTCGGATAAGTTAATTTCCGACATTGGTGCTTTTCGTGGTTAATCGATTCCTGGACTTGGCAGATTGTCCCGGCAAAAACTTGGGAACCAACGATGGAACGGTTGACTGGCGTGATATTCTCCGACTTGGGCCAAGCGTCGTCGTTCATGGCGCTCGATTGGGTGCGGGATTTGTTGAACCGGCGTTTGGGCTATCATCCGTTTCCGGCGACGCTGAATATCCGGCCCGCGGGCGCCGAAGATGCGCGGGTTTGGCGCCTGGTGCGGACTGAACATGCCGGCACGCCATTGACCACGGCGGCGGACGGTCATTGCGGCGCGAAGTTGTATCGCGTGGCGATCCGCGGCGCGGCTGATGGGGTAACAGTCGACGGCGCGGTCCTGGTGCCCGAAGTGGATGATTATCCAAAGGATAAAATTGAAATCGTCGCGCCGGTGCGTTTGAAGGATTACTTCCAGGTTAACGACGGCGATCAACTTACTGTGGAGTTTCTCAGTTGAATACCAAGAAGCGGCTGATTATCGGCGTCTCCGGCGCCACCGGGGCGATCTACGGCGTGCGCATGTTGGAGATCCTCGCCAAGATGCCAGATATCGAAACCCATCTGGTGCTGAGCAAGGCGGGCAAGATGACCATCCAAGTTGAGACCCCGTATTCGGTTAAAGAAGTCGAGGCAATGGCTGATGTGGTCCATGACATCAACAACGTCGGCGCGAGCATTTCCAGCGGCTCGTTTCGCACTGCGGGCATGGTGATCGCGCCCTGCTCGATGAAGTCCATGGGCAGCATCGCGTCGTCGATCGGCGGCGATCTGTTGGTGCGCGCCGCCGATGTGGTGTTGAAAGAACGCAAGAAGCTCGTCCTGGTGGTGCGCGAGACGCCGCTTCATCTAGGCCATCTCGAAGCCATGGTGTCGCTGACGCGCATGGGCGCGATGATCTTTCCGCCGGTGCCGGCATTTTATCACCGGCCGAAAACTTTGGACGACGTGATCAATCAGACGGTGACGCGGATTCTCGATCAGTTCGACATCGACGTCGAGCTATTTCACCGCTGGGACGACGACGGCATGAGCCGCCATCCCGACGCGGCCAAAGCCAAGCCGACGCCGATTGGCGCGGCTAAAGCGCGCAAGGAAGCCAAGAAGTAGCGCTAAGCTCGACGTTCTCCGGACCATGCCACGCCCGCGGGCGAGTAAAGCCCTGACCCAAACCCAAGCGCGCAAAAAACAGCATCTAGAAATCTGCCTCGACACCGAGAGCGTCAGCAGCCATTCCGGCACGGGCCTCGACCGCTACCGTTTCATTCACAACGCTTTGCCCGAACTAGACCTCGACGAGATCGATGTCGGGACGACCTTCCTCGGCAAGCCGCTCAAAGCGCCGATATTGATTTCGTCCATGACCGGTGGCTTCGATCTAGCGCGCAAGGTCAATCGCAATCTCGCCGCCGCGGCCCAGGAACTCGGCATCGCCATGGGCGTTGGCTCGCAGCGGGTCGCCATCGAAGCGCCGTCGGCGGCCGATTCCTTTCAGGTGCGCGATGTCGCGCCGGACATTTTGCTGCTCGGCAATCTCGGCGCGGTGCAGCTCAACTACGGCTACTCGATCGATCAGTGCCGGCGCGCCATCGAAATGATCGGCGCCGACGGCTTGATTCTGCATTTGAACGTGCTTCAAGAAGCGCTCCAGCCCGAGGGCAACCGCAACTTCAAAGGCCTCACCGCGAAGATCGCCGCGCTGTGTCGCGATTTGAATGTGCCGGTGGTGGTCAAGGAAGTCGGCAACGGTATTTCCGTCGAGGTTGCTAAGCGGTTGCATGCCGCCGGTGTCGCCGCCATCGATGTCGCCGGCAAAGGCGGCACCGCTTGGTCCGCCGTCGAAGCCCAACGCGCCAGCCAGCAAGGCAAGGCTTACAGCTCGACCTTCACCGATTGGGGCATTCCCACCGAGGAAGCTTTGGTCGGCGTGCGCGCCGCGCTGCCGGCTATTCCGCTGGTCGCCTCGGGCGGCATTCGCAGCGGACTCGACATCGCCAAGAGCATCGCCCTCGGTGCCGATTTGGCAGCATTTGGTCAACCGTTGCTGGCCGCCGCGTTGGAATCTTCGGCGCGGGTGGTCGACCATATCGCCGGCCTAATTCACGAGCTCAAAGTCAGCATGCTCTGCGCTGGCGCGGCGAATCTCGCGGCGCTGCGAAACATCCAGCTCTTACGACAAAGTCAGTAGCGACCTTCGATTATTTTGACCACCCGGCTTGGCTAATCTCACTTATCGCAGTGGTGGATTTCACCAGTGGATTTGCCCTCCGGTGGCTGAAATCCACCGGAGGAATTGCTCGTCATGGCGTCGCGAGGTTGACCTCGAATGACGCTTTTGACCGATGAGCGAACCCTAAGCTCCGATTAAATCTAGCTTAACTTTCTACTTCCTGGGTCCCAGAGATTCGCCAGCAAGGCTCGATGGTTCGTGGCATAGTGATTGCTCCACTATGCTCCTAGAAGCGCATTGAGCACCTAAGACAAGACAAAACTAAAACTGAATAGCGATAAATTTCCCGCGGTAGAAGATTCTACGGTTGTGTGGCAGGGGTGCGTCCGTAACCGGGTGGGCGCGGCAAAACCAAGCTTGAAAATTTTTTTCCAAACTCAGTGGAGGCAACGATGAAACGACTTCTAGCGTATTCCCACGACACCTACGGCCTGGGCAACATTCGTCGCATGTTGGGGGTGTGCAACCATTTGGTCGACGCCATTCCCGATCTATCGATCCTGCTGATTTCCGGCTCGCCGATGGTGCATAGCTTCCGGATCAAAAGCGGCATCGACTACATCAAGCTGCCTTGCCTATCGCGCACCAAGGCGGAGGGCTATGCGGCCAAGAGCATCGGCATCGATCTCCAGGAAACCGTCCAGATGCGTTCCAACTTGATCTTGCATACCGCCAACTCGTTCAAGCCGGATGTCGTGCTGGTGGACAAAAAGCCTTACGGCGTCGAGCATGAATTGCGCGAGACGCTCGATTATTTGCACACCAATCTACCGGACACCAAGCTGGCGTTGTTGCTGCGCGATGTGCTCGACAGCGCCGAGGCGACCACCGCGGTGTGGCGCAAAAATCATTACTACGAAGCGGTGCGCAAGTTTTACGATCTGGTGCTGGTGGCCGGCTTGCAAGGGGTATTCGATCTCAGCAAGGAATATCGATTCCCGTGCGCGGCCAAGGACAAAGTGCGCTTCTGCGGTTACCTCGGCCAGGATGAAAAACCGCGCCACCGCGTCGAGCTACGCCGTAAGCTCAATCTACAAACGGAAAAACTCGTGCTGGTCACCGTCGGTGGCGGCGAGGATGGCTTCGACCTGTTGAAGAATTACTTGGCCGGGCTGAGCCCGCGCGGCGGCGCGCAAGGGTTCGATAGCGTGATCGTCTGCGGTCCCGAGATGGCGCCAGAGCGGCGCGCCGACATCGAACGCTTGGCCGCTGGCCGGGCCCATGTCCAAGTGCGCGAATTCGTCACTGACATGGTCGGCCATATGGACGCCGCCGATGTGGTGGTCTCCATGGGCGGTTACAATACGGTTTGCGAGCTTCTGTCGTTGGCCAAGCACGCGGTCATCGTGCCGCGCGCCAAACCGGTGGAAGAGCAGTGGATTCGCGCCCAGCGCATGGCCAACCTCGGGTTGTTTCGCGTCATCCATCCGGATTTCGTGACGCCGGCGAATTTGCGCGGCGCCATCGATGAGTTGATCCAGCGTCACGACGAGCAGCCCAGGCCGCCGTCACTCGATCTCGACGGCTTGCCGAAGATCGCCGGCCATATCGCCGGCCTGCTGAGCGAAGTGTCAGAGGTGGCCCGCCAACCGCGGCTGGCGCGGCAACGGTCCATCGCATGAGCACGCCCAAGACCGATCAGCGCATCACCTATCTGGTTCGGACTTTCCCGAAAATCTCCGAGACCTTCATCATGCGCGAAGTACTCGCCCTGGAAAGCCAGGGGGTCAATTTGTCGCTCTACGCATTACGGCGTCCGGCGGAGATTATGAGCCACGCGCTTAACGGCGCGGTGCGGGCGCGGGTCAGCTACCTGCCGGCGCGGTTGGCCGAAGCCTTCACCGGCTTTCTGTGGACGCAATTATTTTTGCTGCTGCGCCGGCCGCTGGGTTATTTCCAGGCTTTGTTCTTCGCCCTGCGCCGCGCCGAAGCCGGCGGCGGCCGAGACTTTCTCCAGGCGACCTTCCTGGCCCACGCGCTGGTTAAAAATCACATCGCCCATCTGCACGCCCATTTCATCAACGAGCCCGCCGGCGTCGCCGAGCTGGCGCACCGGCTGAGCGGCATTCCCTACAGCATCACCGCCCACGCCAAGGATATTTATCTCTCGCCCAAGACTGAGCTCGCGCGCAAGATCGCCGGGGCGAAGTTCGTGGTCACCTGCAACGATTATAACCGCCGCTACCTCGAAGCGCTGGCGGTGCCGCGGACGCCGATCGTGAAAATTTATCATGGCCTCGACGTCGAGCTGTTTAGCAAAAAAATCCCCACCGATCAGGCCGGGGGCGTACCGCTGCTGTTGAGCGTCGGCCGGCTGCGGCCCAAGAAAGGCTTTGCAATTTTGCTTGAGGCCTGCGGCCTGCTCAAGATCGGCGGCCACAAGTTTCGCTGCGTGATCGCCGGCTACGGGCCGTTACGCGATCCATTGGCGGCGCGCATCGACGAGCTCGGTCTGGGCGACACCGTGGCGCTCGCCGGCATGGTGACCCAAGAGGAAGTGATCGCGCTCTATCGACAGGCCCAGCTGTTTGTTCTGCCTTGCCAAGTCAGCGCCGACGGCGACCGCGATGGCATTCCCAATGTGCTCGCCGAAGCGATGGCGATGGAACTACCGGTGATATCGACTGCGGTGGCCGGCATTCCCGAGCTCATCGAACATGATCGCAGCGGTCTGTTGGTTCGCCCCGAAGATCCGCTGCAACTGGCGGCGGCGATCGCCCGGCTGCTCGATCAGCCACGGCTGCGCCAAGAGCTCGGCAAGGCCGGGCGGGAGAAAGTTTGCCGGCTGTTCGCCACGGAGAAAAATAGCGCCGAACTCAAGGGCTGGTTTTTCGCTGCTCCGGTGGATCGTCAACTGGCTATCGACGCGGTTGCCGCTTTGGCGCCCGGGGTATCGAACCATGGATGACGGATTGGAAGTTGGCTACATCATGAAGGGCTTTCCCCGGCTCTCCGAGGTGTTCATTTCCAACGAGGTTCAACTGCTCGAGGGGATGGGACTGCGGCTGCAAATTTTTGCCCTGCAAAGCCTGTCGGAAAAACAAGTCCACGCCCAGGTGGCAGCGATCCGCGCGCCGGTCAATTATCTGCCCGAAGACAGCGCCGCGGCGACGGCGCCCTTCGGCGTTTGGTTGCGCGCCAATTTCACCGCCCTGGGGCGCGGCCATGGCCAACTGTTGCGGCGCCGGCCGCGCGCCTATCTGATGACTTTGCTGGCGGCGCTGCAATTCAGCGTCAAGTACCGGCCGGCCCGCTGGCGGCTAAAAAAATCTTTCTACAAGGATTTTCTCCGCGCCGGCCATATCGCCGCCCGGGTGCTCGACCGGCCGACCATCGGCCATCTGCATGGCCACTTCTGCCATGGATCGGCGACCATCACCATGTGGGTGAGCCAGTTGACCGGCATCCCGTTCAGCTTCACCGCCCATGCCAAGGATATTTATTTGCCCGAGCTCAATCCCGGCGATTTATTGCCGCGAAAAATCCGCCGGGCGAAGTTTGTCGCCACCTGCACCGATGCCAACCGCATTCACTTGCAGCGGCTCTGTCCGGAAGTGCGCTCGATCCAGACCGTTTATCATGGTTTGTCGACGGGATTTTTCATGCCCGCGCAAGACAATGCCGAGAGTGAAACGCCGACCATCTTATCGGTGGGCCGCTTCGTCAAGAAAAAGGGTTTTCCCGTGCTCATCGAAGCCTGCCGGCTGTTGCGCGAACGAAGCTATGACTTTCACTGCCGCATCATCGGCGCCGCCGACGAGGATAGCGGCGTGGTTGAACGGCTGATCGAGAAGTATGATTTGGCGCAGCGGGTTTTTCTCGAAGCGCCGGTGGCCCAGGAAGCGCTACGCCAGATTTATCGCGACTGCACGATCTTCGCTCTGCCCTGTTTGGTCGCCGGCAACGGCGATCGCGACGGGATTCCCAATGTGCTGGTCGAAGCGATGGCGACGGCCAAGCCGGTGGTGGCGACTCAGGTGTCGGGCATTCCTGAATTGATCGATCATGGCATCGACGGTGTATTGGTGGCGCCCGAGGATCCCCAGGCGTTGGCGGGCGCGCTGGAAATTCTTCTCCAAGATAGCGGATTGCGCGCACGCTTGGGCCGCCAGGCGCGGGCGAAGGTCTGTGCGCGCTTCGACAGTAGTAAGACCACGGTGCAGCTGCGCGATCTGTTCGCATCCTGTCTGACCGAGCGGCTGCGGAGCGCGGCATGAGCCAGCGGTTTCTGTTGCCACCCTGGCGCGACTATTCGGCGACGGGGCTATTGAACTATTTCCGCGCCCGCCGGGGTGTTGAATATTTTGCCGTGCTCGACGACGAGCAAACCACCAGGGACAAAATCGACGCCGTGCTCGAGCGGCGCTTTAGCTTCAACGGTGAGACCCATGAATTGCCGGTGGGGTTCGATTGGGCGGCGAATCCGAGCGCCGACCTCGAATGGCTGATCCTATTGCACAAGTTTTACTACGCCGCCGGCCTGGGCGCGGCCTATGAGGCCACCGGCGAGCGGCGCTACGCCGACAAGTGGGTCGAGCTGACGCGCTCCTGGATCGACAACGTGGCGCTGGATTTTCTTCCCAGCGATGTTGCCGGCCGGCGCATTCAAAACTGGATCTTCGCGCATTATTATTTCGTCACGCGCCATCCGGCGGCGCCGCTGCCGGCGGATTTTTATCGCGACTTTCTCACCTCCATGGCCGCCCAGGTCAATTATCTATGCGATCATCTGACGCCGGCGCGCAATCATCGGACGTTGGAATTGGCCGCGGTGTTTCTCGCCGCGGTGGTGTTTCCCGAGTTCCGCGACGCGCCACGCTGGCTCGATCTCGCCAAGCGCGAGCTGTTGGAAAATATCCAAGCCGATCTGTTGCCCGACGGCGTCCATTGCGAGCTGTCCACCGACTATCATCACCTGGTGCTAAAAAATTATTTATGGGTGCGCCGGCTGGCTAAGCTGAATCGGATCGCCATGCCGGCCGAGTTCGATGCGCTAATTCGCAAAGCGTTGGAGTTCGCGCTCTACGTGCACCGGCCCGACGGCGCGATCCCCTCGCTCAGCGACGGCGACAGCCGAAGTTTTCTCGATTTGTTGGCGCAGGGGTATGAGCTCTACGGCGATGACGCAATGCTCTATGTCGCCACGGGCGGCGAGCAGGGAACGCCGCCGGCTGAGCGCTCCAAAGGTTTCGCCGCTGCCGGCTATTACATTCTACGCAGTGGTTGGGGCGAGGGCAGGGAAGCTTATCGCGATGAACGCTATCTGATTTTCGACTGCGGCCCGCTTGGGCGCGGCAACCATGGCCACTTCGATCTGTTGAGTTTCGAAATGGCCGCCTATGGCCGGCCGTTGATCGTCGATCCGGGCCGCTACACCTATGACGAGTCTGGCGAAGAAAATTGGCGCGTGCGCTTTCGCGGCACCGGCTATCACAACACCGTGCAAGTGGACGGCCTCGATCAGACCCGTTACGAGTTCAAGAATAGCAAATTTAAAATCACTGGACCTGAGCCCGAGTGGGAACTCAAGGAGTTGCGCAGCGCGGCGGGCTACGATTATGTCCGCGGCGTCGCGCGCAGCCATGAATATGACGCGGTTCATGAGCGGCGGATTTTTTTCGCCGCGCCGGACTATTGGATCGTCTCGGACTTGCTCACCGCGCCGACGCCGCATGTTTACGATCTGCGCTTTCATCTCGGCGCCGACGCCAACGAGCGCGTGGCCATCGAGCGCGATCGATCAACCCTGGCGGTGGACGCGCCGCAATTATTACTCGCCCAGCCGCGCGATGGCCGGGTCGGACTCACCGCCGAGGCCGGTTTCGTCTCGTCCAGCTATGGCATCAAACATGACGCGCCGGTGCTGCGCTTTAGCCAGCGCGGCCAGGCGGCGGTCTTCCACACGGTGCTTTATCCCTACAAAAGCGCCAAGCCGCGCATCGCCGTGACCGCGTTACCGGTATGGCGCGACGGCGCCTTATGCGCCGCGGCGGTGGCCTTGCATGTGCAAATCGACCAGGGCGGGCGGCACTTCGACGATTATTTTTTTAGCGTCGACCCGGAGCTAGCCGGCGGCTGCTCCTTCGGCCCGTTTAGCTTCGACGGTTCGATGTTATTCCTGCGCCGCGACGGCGCGCAGCAGCTTATCGACATCCGTCATGAGCCCGGGGCGAAACTCATTTACGCCGAGCCCGAGCGGGTCAGGTTGGGGGCATGACCATGGCCATTGAACAAACCATCACCGACGCAACCCTGCCGCAAATGGCGCTGATCCTCGACGAGATGACCATGGCAAGCCAGTTCAATCGTGCGCTATTCGACACACCGGGCGCCGCGGTTCAGTCGTGCAAGATCGAATGGATCAAATACAAGCCGGCGAAAAACTGTACGGTGGCTTACCGGCTGGCCATCGCCGGTGGCGCCGAGCAGTTGCTCTACGGCCGCATCTACGCCGACGGCGGTGCCGCCAAGCGCTTTGCCGAGGCCCAAGCCGCCCCGGCCACGCGCCCTGAGCATGGCGAGCCGATGGTTTATCTAGCCGCCCTCGGCATGCTCTGTTGGCTTTTCCCCAACGATCGCAAGCTCGCCGGCTTGGCCAAACTCGCCGACCGTCAGTGGCTGAAAAACCATGGGCTGCCCGAGGTGGTGAACGCGGTCTTGGGCTCAGACTGGCGGCTCGACGATTTCACCAGCGCGATTGTCCATTTTGTTCCCGAACATAACTGCACGTTGAGCGTCGATCTCGAAGCAGTGCATGGCCGTTCCGGCGCGCGCGCGCGCCAGCGAATCTACGGCAAGACCTACTACAACCGCGCCGGCGCCGAGAGCTACCGGCAAATGTGCGCGCTCTGGCGGCGCAGTTTAAGCGCCAGCAACAGTTTAGGTCTGGCCCAGCCGATCGCCTATCAAGTTGAAGAAAAAATTCTTTGGCAGGCCCATGTGGCGGGTGCGACGCTGCTCGACCAAAGCATCGGCAGCGACAAGTTTTTCGCCGCCCTGGCGCCCGCCGCGGCGGCGCTGGCGGGGTTGCACGGCACGGCTCTCGACTGCGCCGAGAGCGTGACCCTGGAAGCGCAACTGGCCAAGCTGCGGCAAATGGATGGGTTTCTTTCGACGGCGCTGCCGGCCGAGGGCGCGCGGATTGATCAGCTGGTCAGTGGACTATTGCGCCGGGCCGAGGTGCTGCCGCGCCGGCCCGATGTCACGCTGCACGGCGACCTCCATCTCGGCAACATCATCAGCGCCAACGGCAAGGCCGCGCTAATCGATCTCGACGGCTTGTGCCGCGGCCCGGCGCTCTACGATCTCGGCAGTTTCATCGCCGCGCTGATCTATCACGGCATCGTCAATCGCATTGCCGATGCCCAGCTGAGCGCCATCACCGCGGCCTTCTGCGCCCACTACCGAAGCCAAATCCGCTGGCGGTTCACGGACGCCGAGCTCAACTGGTACGTCGCCGCGGCGCTGATCGGCGAACGGTTATACCGTTGCGTCACTCGGCTGAAATTTACTCGTGGCGATATCTTCACCGAACTTTTGGCACAAGCGGAGCGGCTCACTCCGCCGCACTCGAACCTGTTGGCAGCGAATTCCTAGGCGGCTACTTGATGACGCACCCATTCGATAAATTTACCGACGCCACCGCCATGGGCGAGATATTTCAAGCGCGCTTATGGCCGTCGGCCGAGGCTGGCCCAAAGGTGTTGGGCTGCGAGATTTTGTTCGCGCATCACAAAGCTTACTTGGGCGGCGCGTCGCGGCATAGGTCTTATCTGGCGCTCTGTTACGGTTTGCAGGTGAGCGATGTCGGGGAACCGGCTGGCGCATTGATGTTTCACGCCAAGGCCTATCTCGGTAATCGTAGTTGCGAGGAGATCGCCGCGGTCGGTGCCGACTGGTATTGGCCCGATCTAAAACTCGCGGTGTGGCGTTTTCCCCGTGACCCTAAGATGCCTCACTTGCCGCTGGTGATTGACCCCGCGGCGGTGCGAGAACATTTGCCCTATGACGCTTTGCCGGCCGGGTATGATATTAGCGTCGCGGTGGCGCGCATTCGCGCTGAAGTCATTCATTACTATCCTGAAGAACGTTGTACTTGCCGTTATGAACTCGAATCGAATTCTCCGGGCGGCAGTCGCCCGCTGAGCTTGTACGGTAAGACATTCAACCAAGACCGCGGCGAGAGCGCCTACCGAAACCAGCTCAAACTGTGGCGGATCACCCAGCGGCAGACGAGAAAGTTCATCGTCGCGCGGCCATTAGGCTATAGCGCGAAAGTAAAGACCCTTTGGCTGGAGCCTATCAATGGCGTTCCCGCGGTTGGTTTTCTTAAAGCTGCGGCTGGTCAGGGCTGGCTAAATGCGACGGCGGAGGGCTTGGCGAATTTACACCGGCTCGCTCCCATTGTCATGGTGCAACATCGCCGCGCCGATCAATTACAAGATCTCCATAGCAAGAGCAAAAAGTTGCTGCAGGCGTTCCCAGACTTGGCGGCTTTGCTCACGTCGTTGCAGCGTGACTTGGAGGGCGATGCCGCCAATTGGACCGGCACGCGGCAAAGCTTTATTCACGGCGACTTTCACCTACGCCAGTTGCTGGTGCACGGCGAGCAAATCGCTGTCCTGGATTTCGACGAGTGCGGTGCCGGCGATGCGCTGCAAGATGTGGCGAGCTTTTTGGTCGATCTGTACTTTTACGATTTAAGCGCAGACGAGGCGGCCGGCATGGGCCGGCAATTCTTACAGGCCTACCAGTACGCCGCCGAGTGGGAAATACCCATCAAACAGTTGGACTGGCAGGTACGCTTGCAGTTTTTCACCAAGGCCTATCGCGTCTACCGCCAACATCAAAACGGCCGCGAAGAGAAAATCGCCGCGCTGCTCAGTTTGGCTGAGCGCGGCTTGGCCGGCGCCGCGGCTGTGCGCAGCGTGGCGCCGGCGACCGGCGAAAGGAGCGCAAGGTTATGAAAACAGTCATGTTCTACTGCCAGCATGTGCTCGGCATGGGCCACTTCGTGCGCAGCATGGAACTGGTCAAGGGGCTGAAGGATTTTCACGTGAGCTTCTTCAACGGCGGCGAAGTCATCGCGGGATTTCCCTTGCCAGCGGAAGTTGAGCTGGTGCAAATGGCGCCCTTGGAATCGGATGAGAACTTCACCGAGATTCGCGGCACCGGCGGCTCGGGCAGTCTCGAAGCGATTAAAAAATCGCGCCTGCGCTGCTTGTTGGACGGCTATGAACGGTTGCAGCCCGATATACTCGTCGTCGAATTGTTTCCCTTCGGGCGCAAGCAGTTCGCCTTCGAGTTGGTGCCACTCTTGGCGCGCGTCCGGCAGGCCGGCGCCAGGACCAAGGTGGTGTGCAGCCTGCGCGATATCCTGGTCAGTCGTAAGGATCAAGTGCGTCACGAGGCGCGGGTTTGCGATCTGCTCAATCGTTACTTCGATGCGCTGTTGATTCACGCCGATCCGCAATTGCAGCGTTTAGAAGAAACTTTTTTCAGTTTGCCGCGGTTAAAGACCGAGATCCATTACACCGGCTATGTGGCGCAGCCGGCCGACGAAGAATCGAGTATCGACGATGGATCGCGACCGCTGATTGCTTCGAGCGACCCGACGATCCTAGTGAGCGTCGGCGGCGGCCGGGTCGGTTATGAATTGCTCGAAGCCGCGATCCAGGCGAGCGCCGAACTGGCGCGGACCCAAGCGCACCGCATGCTGGTATTCACCGGGCCCTACTTGCCGGATGAACAGTTCGCCACTTTGCAGCAGCTGGCTGCCGACCAGCCAGCGCTAACGGTGCAACGTTATTCAGCGCAGTTTGTTTCGTTGATGGCCAAGGCCCAACTGTCGGTGAGCATGGCGGGTTACAATACTTGCATGAATATCTTGACCACCGAGGTGCCGGCATTGGTGATGCCGTTTACCGGCGGCGATAACAGCGAGCAGACCGTGCGCGGCAAAAAGCTCGAAGCGCTGGGCGTGGTGACCATGATTGCACCGGAGGATCTCGAACCGATCCTGTTGTCGCAAAAAATGGCACAAGCGCTCAAGACCCAGCCCCCCCACGACGTGGTTAATCTGCGCGGCGTCGAGAACACGGCGGCGATCCTGGCGCGGCTCGCGGCCAGGGAAGAGGTCGCCGCGCCGAGTCAATATCCATATCGCGCCAGCGAAGCGTGCTTGCGCGCGGCGCTCGACCGGCTCCAACGAGATGGTCGAGAGATCAATATCTTTGTGCGCGACGACGATATCGATGACGACGAAGAGACGCTGCGGCAATTACTCGACGTAACCTTCGCGCGCGGCGTGCCGGTCAATCTCGAAGTGATTCCGGCGACTTTGACCGAAGACGGCGTCCGACTGTTGCGCGACTACAAGGGCTTCGATGGCAATCTGGTCGAGCTGCACCAGCATGGCTGGCGCCATGTCAATCACGAAACGGTCGGCAAGAAATGTGAATTCGGCGCCGCCCGCGGCTTCGACGACCAGCTGCAAGACATTGCCCGCGGCAAGGCGCGCTTGGAAGAATTATTGGAGGAGCGTTTCTTTCCGGCTTTCACGCCGCCGTGGAACCGTTGCACGGACGATACCCTGCGGGCGCTCGATCGGTTGGGTTTTCAAGTGTTCTCCGCCGACCAGAGTGGCCGGCAGCGCCATGGCCAGAGCTTTCGGGAGATTTCAATTAGCCTCGATTTGTATCGCTGGAAAGGTGGCGCGGCGTTGAAGGCGCCCGGGGAAATCAACGAGCGCTTAATCGACCAAATGAGCCGCGGTGACACCGTTGGCCTCCTCCTGCACCATAAAGTGATGGACGGTGCGGCGTTTTCGTTTCTCGACTTTCTCCTGGCGCAGTTGCGCCATTATCCCAATGTGAAGTGCCGGACACTTGGCGGTTTGCTGGAGCAAACTAGCGAGAGGTATTGACCATGGCAGCGCAACAATCCAGCAAACTCAAGCAGATTATTTTGAGCCAGTTAAAACAGAGCCGCGGCAAAGTGCTCCTCGGCATGCTGTGCATTGGCGGTTACGCGATCACGCAACTACTCGCGCCTTGGCCGCTGAAGATCATTTTCGATTATGTCCTATTGGAGAAACCGCTGCCGGAGTTTCTCGGCTTTCTGGCCGGGCTCATCGCTGGCGATAAAGTCTTCGCGCTGATTATTTTATCTTTGAGCTTCGTCGGCATCGCCGTGTGCGGCGGTGGGTTTGCCTATTCCGAGACTTATTTCACCTCGCGCATCGGTTATGAGCTGGTACACCGGCTGCGCCGCGACTTGTTCAATCATTTGCAGCGGCTGTCCTTGTCCTTTCACAGCCGCGCCCGTTCCGGCGAGCTGCTGACCAAGGTGTCGAGCGACACCAATGCGCTGCGCGATGTCTTCACCGAGTCGGTGCTGACTTTCGTCGTCCACTCGCTGACCCTGGTCGGCATCTTCATCACCATGTTCCTGGTCAATTGGAAACTCGCATTGATCGTTCTCGCCAGCTTTCCGGTGATGTTTGGCGTGCTCCAATATGTCTACCGGGAGATCAAAGCCTCGGCGCGCCGGCAACGCGGCAAAGAAGGGAAGATCGCCGCGCGCATCAGCGAAATCCTCTCCGCGGTGACCCTGGTGCAAGCCTTCGGCCGGGAACGTTACGAGGGCGAGCGCTTCGAGAGTGCCAGCGCCGAGAGTTTGCATGAAGGCATCCGCACGGCGCGCTTGGAAGCGGCGGCGACCCGCACCGTGGAAATTATCGGCGCCGTCGGTTCCTGGGCGGTGATCTTGTTCGGTTCCTTGCAGGCTTTGAATGGCCGGATGACGCCCGGCGACATTCTGATCTTCGCCGTCTACGTCAATCAAGTGTACCGGCCGATCCGCCAGATGGTAAAACTCTTGAGCCGGTTCTCGCGGGCGATGGCGAGCGCCACGCGCATCGGCGAGATCTTAGAGTTGGAGCCCGAGATCGCCGACGCGCCCGATGCGGTTGAGGCGACCAACCTCAAGGGGGTGGTCGAATTTCGCGATGTGTCGTTCAATTACGGCGATGGCAAGGCGGTGTTGGAAAACGTCTCGTTTAGCATCGCGGCGGGGGAGCGGGTGGCGCTCACCGGCGTCTCCGGGGCGGGCAAATCGACCGTCGTCAGTTTGCTGCTGCGCCTCTATGACGCCCGCGCCGGGGCGATCGTCATCGACGGCGTCGATGTGCGAAAATACCAGCGCGAATCGCTGCGCCGGGAGATCGGCGTGGTGCTGCAAGACTCGCTGCTCCTGGGCGCGACGATTCGGGAAAACATCGCCTATGGAAAACCGGATGCGAGCATGGACGAGATCGAGCAGGCGGCGCGCCAAGCCTATGCCGATGATTTCATCGCCGCGCTGCCCAATGGTTACGACACCGTGTTAGGCGAGCGCGGCGCGACACTCTCCGGCGGCCAACGCCAGCGCATCGCCCTGGCGCGGGCGCTGATCAAGCGGCCGTCGATTTTGATTCTTGACGAGCCGACCTCGGCGGTGGACGCCGAGTCGGAAAAGCTCATCTGGGACGCCATCGAACGGTTGCAGCAGGGACGCACGGTGCTGGTCATCGCCCATCAGCTGTCGACCATCAAGCGCTGTCAGCGGGTTCTCGTGTTGAAAGAGGGTACGGTGCGGGAAAAAGCCCAGGGGGCGGAAGCCATGCGTCAGTACCTCTAGCCGCGGCCCGCCACCCGCCGGTCCAAGTTAGCGCGCCCCGTCTTTGGTGTGCCCGCGGAAGATGCTAGACTTCGGCAATTAAATCTAGTGGTTTGGATCGACCCATGGCTGACGCTTTGAAGCAGCAGGTGCTGGATTACCTCAAGGGGCATAACACTATGACGCTGGCGACCTGCGTTGGCGAGGCGCCGTGGGCGGCGACGGTATTCTACGCCAGCGACGATCTGCGGCTGTATTTTTTCTCCTCGCCGGAGTCGCGCCATGGCCAGAATCTGGCGGCCAATGGGCGGGTGGCGGTGACTATTCAAGAGGACTATCACGACTGGCGCAAGATCAAAGGCATTCAACTGGAAGGACGGGTCGAGCTCGTCGACGGGGTGGTGGCCAAGGCCAAAGCGATGGCGATTTACGCGCTCAAGTACCCGGAGGTCATCAAGCTGTTTACCGACCCCAATAGCGGCGTGTTTCACAAAGCCTTTCTCAAGGTGAAGTTCTATTGCGTGGTGCCGGAAAAGCTTTTTTTCATCGACAATGAAAGCGGTTTTGGCAAACGGCAAGAACTGGCGATCGGCGGATGAGTTGGCGCCAGTTTGACTTGATGTCGTCCGCTTCGCGGTTGCTCTTGGCACTTGCTATGCTCCTGTGGCGCATCATCGATGGGCGTCGCCCGCCGGGTTGCCCCTACGTGCCAATTTCATTCTAGATTGTTAATATTGCCGGATACCTGTACGACTTGCGGATTTGTGCGTCTAATGAGGATAGGGGGTTGCGCGATGAAACTTTTCACCCGTAATCGATGGCTTGAGATCGTTTGGCTTTGTAGTTCGGTGCTACTGATTGCGCCGCTCGGTAGTCATGCCGCGGACAGCGCGTCGCCACGCGCCCCCGGTGGCGCGCCGGCGGTGAAGCTGCTGGCTCTGGACGAGGTCGTCCGCATCGCCTTGGAGAATCAATCGACCATCAAGTCGGCGGCATTTCAGGTCAAAGCCCAGGATGCCTTGGTGCACCAACAGATGGCGGCCTATTATCCCAGTCTTTCGCTCAACAATTCCTACCGCACCAACAATGTCGGCGGTCGGTCGAGCAACGCAAACAATGTCTCCGATTCCATCGCCAACACGGCCAATCTGAGCATGACGCTTTACAATTTTGGCAAGCGCGAGGGCAATGTCGAAGCCGCGCGCAACACCCTGGAAGCGACGCAGTATTCATTCAATGCGACCTCCAACGATGTCGTGCTGGCGGTCAAACAGGCCTACTTCGGCGTGCTCCAGGCCGACGCGCTCCTGGCGGTTAACGAAGAAACCGTCAAGGACCGTCAGGCGGTCATGACCCAAACGCAGAGTTTTTATGAAGTCGGCACCAAACCGCGCAGCGATGTCACCCAGGCGGAGGCCAATCTTTACTTGGCCCAGGCCAATCTGATCGCGGCGCGCAACGGCGTCGAGGTCGCCTGGGCGAATCTACGCAACGCCATGGGGGTCGACGAGTTTCCCAAGCAGCCGTTGGCCGACACCTTGGCCACCGAGCCGGTGTCGATGACGTTGGAACAGGCCAAGAGCGCGGCCTTCGCGGCGCGGCCGGAGCTACGCCAGTTCGAGGCGGTGCTCAAGGCCCAAGACCAACAGATCGCGGTGGCGCGGCGCAATCACTTGCCGGATCTGCTGTTCAATTCGAGTTATGGCTGGCAGGGCAACAACAACGGCACCAATCTCTTTCCGCTGGGTCCGAGCTGGCAGGTGCAATTGAATTTGAACATTCCGATTTTCAACGGCTTCCAGACCACCTATCAGGTGCAGCAAGCGATGGCCAATTATAACTCGATCAAGGAACAGCTCCGCGTGGAGCGTCAGCGGGTGGCCTTTCAGGTCGAGCAAAATTTTTTGAACTTAGTCGCGTCCTTGGACGTGGTGCGGGCCAATGCCGCGGCGGAGCGGGCGGCCAAGCAAAACTTGGAGTTGCACGAAGCGCGCTATCAAGTGGGCTTTGCGCCCATCGTCGAGGTGACCACCGCGCAAGCGACCTACACGACGGCGCAGACCAGCCATGTCAACGCGCGGATTTCCTACAAGTTGGCGATGGCGCAGTTGCTCAACGCCATCGGCCAGCAATGACGGCGCGGAGTTTATCGTTGTCCTTCGCCGGCAGCGCGGGTTGTCCGGGTGGATGGGGCGTGAAATAATTATTAGCTACCGTCGCGGGTGAGCGATGGCTTGAGGGCGAGGTTGAAATTATGTCGGAACTGTTAGGAAACAATTTACCGCCAGCGTTGTTGCGCCGCTTGGGTGGCGCCGAGGTGGCGGCCCATGAGGGTAAGATTATCCCGATTTTTACCACCGATGAGGCGGGTTGGGCCCATCCGGCGCTGTTGTCCTATTATGAGATCGTCGCCAAGAATGCGACCACCCTGGAGATGGCGCTGTGGAAAGACAGCACAACGGCGAAAAACCTCCGGCGCACCGGCAAGGTGACGCTGATGATCAGCGACCTGGCGGTCAACTATTATCTCAAAGGCAGTGTCCAACAGTTGGAATATGAAATGACCGGCGCCGCTCCCGTGTCGCGCTTCCGCATCGTTCTCGACCAGGTGATCGAAGACCAGGAACCCAACGCGGAGATTACCACCGGTCTGACTTACCGCCGGGTGAAGGCGCGCGTCGCCGAGGATTTTGCCGTCAAAGTTTTCCGCCTACTGTGCGAGGACGCATGAGCAAGAAGAAGATTATTTTAGTAACGCTGGTGCTCTTGCTGCTGGGCGGCGGCGCCTACGGTTATTGGCGCATGAGCAGCACGCCCAAGGAGCCGGGATACCTGACCGTGCCGGTGAGCCGGAGTAACATCCGTCAAGTGGTGGCGTCAACGGGAACATTGCAAGCGGTGGTTACGGTTCAGGTGGGCAGCCAAGTTTCTGGCACCATCGAAAAGCTATTCGCCGATTTCAACACCAAGGTGAAAGCCGGCCAGGTGGTGGTGCAGCTCAATCAGGACAAGTTCAAGGCGGCGGTGGATCAGACGCGGGCTAATCTGCTGGCGGCGCAAGCGACCTACACCAAGAACAAAGTCGCCGTCGTCGACACCTTGCGCACCTTGGAGCGTAACCGCGAACTGAAAAAACGCGATGTCATGGCGCAAAGCGAACTCGACGCGTCGCAAGCGGCTTACGACGCGGCGGTGGCGCAGTTGGAGGTCAGCCAGGCGCAGATCGCCCAGGCGCAGGCGGCGGTTAACCAGAACATGGTCGATCTTAACAATACCGTGATTCGCTCGCCGGTGGACGGCATCGTGATCGCGCGCAACGTCGACGTCGGCCAGACGGTGGCGGCGTCCTTGTCGGCGCCGACCTTGTTCACCATCGCCGCCGATCTGACCAAGATGGAAGTGCATACCAACGTCGATGAAGCGGACGTCGGCAACATCACCGAAAACCAGGATGTCAGCTTTACCGTCGATGCTCATGCCCAGCGGCGCTTCCGCGGCAAGGTCAATCAAGTGCGCAACGCGCCGATCAACGTTCAGGGCGTGGTGACCTACGACGCGGTGGTGCGGATCAATAATAAAGAGCTGCTGCTCAAACCCGGCATGACCGCCAACGTGCAGTTTCTGGTGGCGCAAAGAGAAGACGTGCCGGCGATTCCCAATGTCGCGATGCGCTTCCGTCCGCCGGAGGAGAAAAACGAAGCGCAGCAGTTGCTGCTTCAGGAGCAGGGCCGGGTCGGCGGCCGCATCACCCAGCGGCGCACCAGCCGAGGCGGTGGCAGCGGCGTGGTCGGCACGGAAGCAAAGCGGGTGCGCCAAGTCAAAGTCTATGTGCTCAAAGATGGCAAGGCCGAGCCGGTGGATGTCCAGGTCGGTATCACCGACGGCTCCAAGACCGAGGTTCTCGCCGGCCTCAAAGAGAACGATCCGGTGATCGTCGGCCTTTCGAGCGCCGCCGCGGCGCCGGGCCAAACCAGCGTGGCCAACCCGTTCCAACCCCAAGTGCCAGGTGGATTCAGAGGCCGATGAGCGAAGTCATTCGGGTTCAAGATCTGCAAAAGATTTACCGCATGGGGGATGTCGAAGTGCCGGCCCTGCGCGGTATCAACTTAACCATCGAACGGGGTGAGTTCGTCGCGGTGATGGGTTCGTCAGGGTCGGGTAAATCGACATTTATGAATATCATCGGCTGCCTCGACCGGCCGACCGCCGGCAGTTATTGGCTCGAAGGCGAGGAAGTTGCGACGCTCAGCGCCGATGCCTGGGCGCATATCCGCAATAAGCGCATCGGCTTTGTCTTCCAAGGTTTCAACTTGCTGTCGCGCACCACGGCGTTGGAGAATGTCGAGCTGCCGATGATGTACAACGGCTATGCCAGCAAGGAGCGCCACCGGCGGGCGGTCGAAGTATTGGATTTGGTCGGTCTCGGCCAGCGCCAGGACCACACGCCGAACCGCTTGTCCGGCGGCCAGCAACAAAGAGTAGCCATCGCCCGGGCGTTGGTCAACCAGCCTTCGTTGATTCTCGCCGACGAGCCGACCGGCAATCTCGACTCGGTGACCAGCAATGAAATCATGGGACTGTTCCAGCATCTAAATCGCGACCAGGGCATTACCGTTATACTCGTCACCCATGAGCCCGATATCGCTGAATACGCCAAGCGCCAGATCGTATTTCGCGACGGTGAAGTGATCGCCGATAAAGCCAATGAGCAAGTGCTGGCGGTTCGGGCGGAGGCGTAAATGCGCTGGTTGATGACTTTCCGCATCGCGCTACGCGCCTTGGCGCGCAACAAGCTGCGCGCTTTTCTCACCATGCTGGGCATTATCATTGGCGTTGGCGCGGTGATCGCCATGGTCGCCATCGGTGAGGGCGCGAAAGCGACCATTCGCGCGCAAATCTCCGCTTTGGGCACCAATGTTTTGATCGTCCTGCCCGGCAGCAATGTGCAGGGCGGTGTGCGCGCCGGCACCGGTAACGTCACCACTCTGGTGGATTCCGACGCCCGCGCCATGACCCGCGAATTGCGCTCGGTGGCCTATGCGTCACCCGTCATGCGCCGCCAAGATCAACTGATCGCCGGCAATTTGAACTGGGGCAGCTTGGTCCAGGGCGTGGCGCCGGAGTTCGAACAGATCCGCGACTGGCAGATCGACGCCGGACGCTTTCTCCACGACGGCGATATGGACTCCGCCGCCAAGGTCGCGGTCATCGGCCAGACCGTGGCGCGCCAGTTGTTTGGCGCCGATGACCCCATCGATCAAGTCATTCGGATTCGTAATATTCCGTTTCGTGTTGTCGGCGTGCTCGTCGGCAAAGGCCAGACCGGCCAGGGCCAGGACCAAGACGACACGGTGATGATCCCCTACACCACCATGCAGAAACGGCTCATGCGCATCACCTACGTGCAGAGCATCGTGGTGCGCGCGGTCAGCGCGGAAAAAGTCGCCGAAGCCCAGGAGCAGATTACTTTGCTGTTGCGCCAGCGCCATCGCATCGCCGAGGGGCGCGAGGACGATTTCACCGTGCGCAATCTCTCCGACATCGCCGAGGCTGCTCAATCGACGGCCCAGGTGATGGCGATCCTCTTAGGCAGTGTCGCCGGCATTTCTCTTCTCGTCGGTGGCATCGGCATCATGAACATCATGCTGGTGTCGGTCACCGAGCGCACCCGCGAGATCGGCATCCGCATGGCGGTGGGCGCGCGCAGCCGCGATATCATGCTGCAATTCCTAGTTGAAGCCGTGGTCATGGCCGCCACCGGCGGCATCATCGGTATTCTTTTGGGCATCGGCAGTTCGCAACTGCTGAAAACCTGGGCCCAGTGGCCGACATTAGTCAGCCCAAGTGTGGTCGCCGTCGCCTTCCTCTTCTCCGGCGCCGTCGGCGTCTTCTTCGGTTTTTATCCGGCTAAGAAAGCCGCCGGGTTGGATCCCATCGACGCGCTAAGATACGAGTAAGCGCGCGGCCCTGTGTCCGGCCGACGCCTTGAATCATTGGTGAGAACCCATGAAGTCGGCTCCGGCGATTGTTTGCTTGGCCGCGGAGTTCCATGGTAGTTTTTCACTCATGATCGGTTTTCAAGGAGAATTATGACAATCAAGACTATTGTGCTTGTTGTCGGGTTGACGGGGCTGGTTGGTTGTGGGCAATCGGTAGTGGTCAATCAAAAAGGCAGCGGCTCCATGCAAATCTTGTCCGCGACCTATGGCGCCAATTGCGGCGCGCCAAGGGGCAACGTGACCGATCACCTGGCCAATATGTGCAACACCACGGAAAAGTGCGAGTACCGCATCGACTATCAAGTCATCGGCGATCCGCGTCGGGGCTGCGCCAAAAGCTACGAAGCCGAGTATCGCTGTTCGACTTCCGGCGACACCCGAACCGTTTCCGCCCCCGCTGAAGCCGGGGGAGGCACGGTCGTTACTCTCGAATGCTTGCGCTTGTTCGGAATTTTCTAATCGCCGCGTTGCGGCTAAGTGATATTTGTCGCGCTGGCTCGGATCGACGATCGTCATTGACTCATCCAATGTCAGTGGCGCTTTTAACGCCGTAACCCTCCCACCCGTTCGCTTACGATTAGCTTCAGACAGACTCGATGGCGCTTACATTCTGGCGATCGCTCCTTGCGGTTGGAGTGTCAGCGGCCAGATATGTTAAAAACGGATTGCCAGTAACCACCCGCGCGGAGGTAAACTCAATGATCGCTTCCAAGTCCATCGATTATCGCCTGATATTTGCCTTGATGATTTTTCTCATGTCAGGCTGCGCCATGACCGGCAACCCGCGCGGGCCGCTGGTGCTCGCCGAGCAAGGATTTTTCTTCGTCGGCGGGCACTACGTACCGGTGGCCAACAACGATCACATCATGGCCGACCAGATGTACGTGCACTACCAAATTCCCCAGGAAAAAAGGCATCCCTATCCGATTATCATGATCCATGGCGGCGGCCAGACGGCGAATAATTTCGAGAGCACTCCAGACGGCCGCGAGGGCTGGGCGACCAATTTCCTGCGCGCTGGCTTCGCCGTTTATTTGGTTGACCAACCTGGCCGCGCGCGCTCGCCTTATCAACCGGAAGTTTATGGCGCGCTAGCTAACGGTGCGCGGGCGCGCAGCGGCGTCGAGCAGCGTTTTACCTTGCCCAAGCCTAATAATCTTTATCCTCAGGCACGGCTGCACACCCAGTGGCCGGGCAGCGGCACCAAGGGCGATCCGGCCTTCGATCAATTTTTCGCCTCGCAGGTTTCCGGCATCACCGATGGCGGCGTCAGCGAGCAGCTCAATCAGGCGGCGGTGGCCGCGCTGCTCGACAGGATCGGCCCGGCGATCGTGCTCACCCACTCGATGTCGGGAACTTCCGGCTGGCTGATCGCCGACGCCCGGCCGCGGTTGGTCAAAGCCGTGGTCGGCATCGAGCCGAGCAGCCCGCCGTTTCGCAACTTGGATTTGATCGGTCCGCCGGATTGGTTTCGCTATTCGAAAAATCTCGACAAGCCCTGGGGCATCACGCGCTTACCGATCGCCTACGATCCGCCGGTAAAAAGTGCCGAAGATCTCAAGCCTGTGCTCGAAGAGAAGGCCGACCGCGCCGATCTGACGCGCTGCTACCGCCAGAGCGAGCCGGCGCGCAAGCTCGCCAATCTCGTCAACATTCCGATCCTCATCGTCAGCGGCGAAGCATCGTTCCACGCGCCCTGGGATCACTGCACTTCGAAGTACCTGACTCAGGCCGGCGTCACCAACCAATATGTGCGGCTCGAAGACCACGGCATTCACGGCACCGGCCATATGATGATGCTGGAAAAAAATAGTTTGGAGATTGCTCAATTGATCGCCGGCTGGCTCGAACGGCATGTCGAGCAGCGCTTGCCGATCCCGCTGCGATGAGATTGGGATTTGGCCTTGGTGACGGCGGTAACATGCGGATGCGCGGCACATTATGCCAGGGGGAATAAGTGGTTCGATGACTCATCTCGCGCCGGCGCTCACACCGCATGGTCGGTTACTACTGGTGTCCGGCGAAGATATGCCGCCGCTTGCCGGGGATTTCGCGGCGCGGCTGCAAGCAGCGTTTACCCGAGGCCAGGGGCACGGTCTGCTGCAACTCGGCGCCGCCGAGGTTCCGACCGCGATGCCGCCCACGTTGATGTACTGGCGCGAGTTTGCCGGGCGCTACGTGGTGGCGCTCTGCGCGCTGGCGGACGGCGAGATTGGCCGCGTGGTGGCGCCGGTGCCGCCGCCACCACGCGCGGATCTCGACTCATTCGTTTCGGCGGCGCCGCCGATGACCGGTGCGGAATATCTGACGGCTGGCGTTCTCGCTACGCTCTGGACCGACATCGATGCGGCGTTTCGCTTGGAACTGGCGCAGTCGCAAGTATCAGTGCAGGATTTCCTCAAGGGTAAGAACCCAGCATGGAACCTAGTCGGACGAGTCCATTTCAATCTCGCCGAAAACCGCAAAGATGAGCACGCGCCGTTCGCATTCCTAGCCACCTACACAACGCGTTTGTCGGCCCATGCGAAGCCTCAACACTTGCCCCTCGGCCGGGCGCTCAGCGAGTATGCTGGCGCGGCGAATCAGGCGCGGCTGCTGTCGCTGTTGTTACCGGTGCAACGCGCGGCCGAGCAGTGTCCCTGGCTCGCGGCGATGGTCGATGCCGGCGAGGTCTATCACCCGCTGCGCTGGACCCCCGCGGCGGCTTTTCAACTGTTGCAGGATCTTCCGCTCCTCGAAACCGCCGGTGTGATCGTGCGCGTGCCTGGCGCTTGGCGCGCCAACCGTCCAGCGCGGCCTCAAGTGACCGCCACCGTGGGTGGCCGGGCGCCATCGGGCATCGGCACGGATGCGCTGCTCGACTTCCAGATGGAAGTTACACTCGATGGCGAGCGCTTAAGCGCAACCGAGATCGCCAAGCTGCTCGCCGACGCAAGTGGCTTGCATCTGGTTCGCGGCCGCTGGGTCGAAGTGGATCGGGAGAAGCTGGCCAAAATGCTCGACCAGTTTCGCGCCGTTGAAAAAGCCGCGGCTGAGACCGGAGTGAGCTTCGCCGATGCCATGCGCATGGTCGCCGGCGTGAACGTCTCTGATGGCCGCGCCGTGGACCCGGCAACGCTCGACTGGTCGCGGATTGTCGCCGGTCCCTGGTTTGCCAGAACTTTGGAAGATCTCCGCCATCCGCAAGCGCTGGCGCAGTTAAACCTTGGCGATGAGTTGCGAACGACGCTGCGGCCGTATCAACAGGCCGGCCTGCACTGGCTTCATCTCTTGTCCAAGCTCGGTCTCGGCGCCTGTCTGGCCGACGATATGGGACTGGGCAAGACGATGCAGGTTCTCGCGCTGATGCTCGTGCTGCGGCGCGACGGTGCCGCTCCGAGGCGGCCGAGTCTACTCGTCGCGCCCGCGTCATTGCTGGCGAACTGGGCGGCGGAAATCGACCGCTTCGCGCCCAGTCTGAAGGTGTTGGTCGCCCATCCCTCGGCGCTGCCAGCGGCCGAATTGGGCAGTCTCGATGCCAACCGGCTCGCCGGCGTCGATCTAGTTGTCACGAGTTACGGAACGCTCTCGCGGGTTCCCGCACTACTAAAAATCCAATGGCGCCTGTGCGTGCTCGACGAAGCGCAGGCGATTAAGAACCCGGGCGCGCAGCAGACACGAGCGGCCAAGCAGATCGTTGCGCAAGCGCGTATCGCGCTTACCGGCACGCCGGTGGAAAACCGGCTCGGCGATCTTTGGTCGATCTTCGACTTTATCAATCCGGGCCTGCTCGGCTCGAGCAAGGAGTTTTCGACATTCACCAAAGGGCTCGCCGATAGGCCGCATAATCCTTATGCGCCGCTGCGCGAGCTGGTGCGTCCATACATCCTCAGGCGATTGAAAACCGACAAAAGCGTCATTGCGGATTTGCCGGATAAGACCGAGGTGAAGGCGTACTGCCAACTCACCCGCAAGCAGGCTGCGCTGTATCAGGAAGCCGTGACGGAATTATCCCAACGACTGGCGCAGACGACCGGCATCGAGCGGCGCGGTATGATCCTCGCGTTCCTGATGCGTTTCAAACAAATCTGCAATCACCCGTCGCAGTGGCTTGGCGACGGCGCCTGGGCCGAAGCTGACAGCGGCAAGCTGGCGCGCCTGCGCGAAATCGCCGAGGTGATCGCAGCGCGGCAGGAAAAGGTATTGGTCTTTAGCCAATTCCGTGAAGTGACGGCGCCGCTGGCGGCCTTTCTGGGCTCGGTGTTTGGCTGTCCTGGGCTAGTGCTGCACGGCGAAACCGCCGTCAAGCAGCGCCAGGCGCTAGTGCGGCAGTTTCAGGAAGATGAAGCCGTGCCGTTCTTCGTGCTGTCGCTCAAGGCCGGCGGCACCGGGCTCAATTTGACCGCGGCATCGCATGTCGTTCATTTCGATCGTTGGTGGAATCCAGCGGTGGAAAACCAAGCGACCGACCGCGCCTTCCGCATCGGCCAGACCAAGAACGTGCTGGTCCAGAAGTTCCTGTGCCGCGGTACGGTGGAGGAGAAGATCGACGCGCTGATTGATTCGAAACGACAAATTTCGCAGGATCTGCTCGAGGGCGGTGCCGATCTGCTGCTGACCGAGATGAAGGACGACGAACTACTGAAGCTCGTCGCGTTGGACATTCACGCCGCCTCACTGGAGTAACCCATGAGCAGATACGATTACGATTATGGTTGGAAACCCTACGTGCCGGTGGCCGAACGCAGGCGCCAGGCGGCGCGCAAAATTGCCAGACTGGCGAAGAAAGGCCAGACGGTTTCGCCGGTTGTTATCGATGGCAGGAAGATCGCCAAAACGTTTTGGGGTAAATCCTGGTGCGATAATCTCGAACGCTACAGCGATTACGCCAACCGGCTGCCGCGCGGCCGCACCTACGTGCGCAATGGCTCGGTAGTCGATCTGCAGCTGTCGCCCGGCACCGTGACCGCGCTGGTGAGCGGATCGAGTCTCTATCGTGTCGAAGTGAAGGTGGCTGCGGTTTCCAAGCCCCATTGGAACGCGGTCTGCGCGGACTGCGCGGGGGCGATCGATTCTGTGATCGAACTGCTGCAAGGGCGGTTCTCGCAAGCAGTCATGACACGACTTTGCCAGGAGAAGACCGGACTATTTCCGCAGCCGGCAGAGATCGAGTTTAAATGCACTTGCCCGGACTGGGCGTCGATGTGCAAACATGTCGCCGCAGTGCTCTACGGCATCGGCGCGCGTCTCGATGAACGGCCCGAACTCGTATTCGCGCTGCGCAACGTCGACCAGCAGGACTTGATCGCCAGTGCCGGCAAAGGCATGGCGAAGAAGCGCAAAGGAGCGGCCGCGGCAAAAGTTCTCGACAACAGCGATCTGTCCGATATCTTCGGTATTGACATCGCGGAATCGCCGGCCAAGCCCTCACCTAGGCGTCGTAAAGGCGCCAAGTAGGGCGTCGATGGACAACCTCGATGGTCAATAGTCGGTGACGACTTGCGCTTGTCAGCGATAGGGCTCCTTGGGTTCGCGGTTATCCGATTGATGAGGGATGAAAATGGAAACGATAGGCTTTGTCGGTTTGGGCACCATCGGCGCGGTGGTCGCACGGAATATTCAGCGTGCTGGTTATTCTATGGTTGTCCATGACATCGCGCCCGATGCTGGGCGAACGCTCGTTGAATCTGGAGCTAAGTTCGCCGATTCGGCGACGGAGGTGGCGCGACAGTGCCGAATAGTTTTTACTTCGCTGCCCGGACCGCGCGAGGTTGAACTGGTCGCACTGGGCGCCAATGGGCTGGTTCACGGGATTCGCGACGGCAGTATTTACGTGGATCTTTCGAGCAGCAGCGCCGAGCTGATTCGCCGCGTCGCCGGTGAATTCGCTTCCCGCGGTGCTCAAGTTATGGACGCGCCGTTGATCGTCGGGCGCAACGGCATCGCCAATCGCAGCGTGCAGGTGTTGGCGTCCGGCGCCGTTGCCGCATTCAACGCGGTGAAGCCGCTGCTCGATGCCTTCAGCGATACGGTGGTCTTTACCGGCGAGCTGGGGACGGGAACCGTGATCAAGCTGGCGCATAACTTGGTGCGCCGCGGCATTGGCTTGGCGATCGGCGAGGGGATTGTGCTGGGCGCCAAGGCGGGTGTCGATCCGCAGCTCTTGTGGGACTGTATGCATTGGGGCTTGGATTCGCAGCTTCATCAGCTGAAAAAACATTTCACCGACACTGTCTTCACCGGTAACTTCGAACCGGAGGCGAGCTTCGGCATCGGCCTGTCGCGCAAGGATGTCGGCCTGGCCACCGACTTGGGCCGCCAGCACAACGTGCCGATGCCGATTGCCGCCCTGGTCGAGCAGATGATGATCCACGCCATCAGCCGTGGCTGGTCGGAGCAAAGCACGGCGTCGCTGTTTCGCTTGCAAGAAGAAGCCGCGGGCATCCAAGTGCGCAAGCGCGGCGCGTAAAGATTGACGCTTCGGGTCGGTGCGTTGCAATTAGCGGCCGGCGCTCTGCACCACTTTCTCAGTCGCTTCTTGGAAACGATAGACCGAGTCCTGCGGCAGCAGCCATTTCTTGAGCGGTCGGCCTTCGGCTAAGGCGCGCAGCTCGCGCTCCCAGATCTTGCGGAACAAGATGATCCCGACATCGCTGCGGCCGAGATGTTCTTGGCTGCGGTCGGCGATGGCGCCTTGGCCCACCTGGGCGACGTAGTCTTGGACGTGCACCAGGGTGATCTTGTCGGCGAAAAATTTGTCCAAGTCTTGGTAGTTCAATTTTCCCGCCAGCACCGCTTCGCCCATCTGAACCACGGAAACTTTCGGCGCCGGTGCTTCGGCGGCGCGCCGGGCGCGATAGGCGTCGGCTTTGGCGCCGGTGAGCGGCAATCGGCGCAGGCGAAATTCCAATGCTTGATTGTCGTTCATCGGCACGTCCCACTGCATACGGTCTTCCCAGTCGCATTCCGGCTCGGGCGACGGATTGCGAAAGGCGTAGGCGTTGGGCATGAAAAATTGAAAGACGTTGCGCCAGCCCTGCTTGAAACTTGCGTATGAGGTCGTGCCCCAGGGGCTTTCTTCTTTGGATATCTCCGGTAAGCCTTCGCGCCGGTTGGCGGCGGAGACCGAGTAGGCGCCGCGATGAACGAACGACACATGATAGGAGTCGCCGTTGTTGTCGACGCGCTGAAAAAAATTGCATGGCCAGACTTCCGTCGACAGTACTTCCACGATGCCGTCCTCTTCCATGTGGGGAAAGCGCGGAAAAGTTGGCGCCTCGCCCGCGCCGAAGTAGGCGAAGATCAAGCCTAAATATTCCCGGGTGGGAAACCCGGCGATGCGAATCTTGTTAGCAAACGATTTATCTTCCGCCGGCTGGTCGGTGCACTGTCCCGCCGCGTCGAAGCACCAGCCATGATAGATGCAGCGGATCGAGTCGCCCTCGACCCAGCCGGCCGATAGCTGGGTGCCGCGATGCGGACAACGAAAGCCGACGACGTGCGGTGAGCCGGATTCGCCGCGGTACAGCGTGAACTGTTCGCTCATGATTTCGATGGGCTTGGCCTCCCCTGGTTTCAGCTCTTCGGCGCGATGGATCGGCTGCCAGAAACGCCGCAGGTACTCGCCCGCCAGTGTGCCGGGTTTGGTGCAGATCAGATCTTGCCAGCTCAAGGGTTTGCCGCGGCCGCGGCTTTTCGATTTCGCTATCGCCATGTGTCGCTCCATGCTTGCAATTGATCGCTTCGGCGAACTATAGATGCGGTTGCTGTATATAGCATCCGAAAATTTTTGACAATGAAACTTCACGACAAGGTGGTTTTGGTCACCGGCGCGGCGCGCGGTATCGGCTGGGAGCTGGTGCAAGCGCTGGCGCAAGCCGGCGCGCGGGTGGCGTTGTGCGATTTGACGCAAGCGGATGTCGACGCCGCCGCGGCCCGGTTGGCATTGGCGCCGGAGAAAGTCTTGGCGCTGCGCGCCGATGTGACTTCGGAGCGCGACGTGAGCGAACTGTTTAGCCGTATTCTAAAAAAATTTTCGCGCGTGGACGTCGTCGTCAACAACGCCGGCTTCGCCTGGCCGCGCGGCGGGCCGGTGAATTTGGAATTGGCCGATACACCACTGGATGTCTGGCAAAAAGTCCTCGATACCAATCTCACCGGCACGTTTCTGTGCAGCCGCGCGGCGCTCAAGGTCATGCGCGCCCAGGGCGGTGGTTCGATCGTCAACATTTCCTCGCCCCAGGGGAAAAAGGGCAAGTTGCTGCGCGGGCCTTATTCCGCCGCCAAGTTTGGCGTCGAAGGGCTGACCCAAGTCTTGGCGCTGGAGAACGCGGCGCATAATATTCGCGCTAATTGTCTCGATCCCGGCGGCATCGTTGCCACCGAAGCGATCAGAAATATTCCCGGCAACCGCGGCCTGCGCATGCTCAGTCCGGCGGTGGTGCGCGATTGCGCGGTTTATTTGGCTTCGGACGAATCTGTTGGAGTTACCGGTCAATCGTTTGTCGCACCGGAGTGGAATCAGGATCATGGATTGGCAGTGCCATACATGGTGGCCTAAGAGGAGAAATTTTCATGGCCACAGCGTCGAAGTCTCGCCTGTTTGTCTGTTTGCTAACCATCCTGTGCTGGTTTGGCGGCATTGAAGCAGCCACCACTGTGCGGGTCGCCGTGCCGACTCTCAGCATGGTCGTCATCGCGTTCACCGCGGCCAAGGAGCGAGGTTATTACCGCGACGAAGGTTTGGATGTCGACTTGGTGCAGATGCGCGACACGCTCGGCATCTCGGCGCTGATCGGCGGCAATGTCGAGTTCGCCTCCATGAGCGGCGCGGGGATGACCGCCATGGTCGGCGGCGTGCCGCTGCGGTTCGTCTATAGCACGTTTTTCCGGCCGATGTTTTGGCTCTATGCCAAGTCCGATGTTGCTGATGTCAAGGCGCTGCGCGGCAAGCGCATCGGCGTCACCGGACTCGGCAGTGGCCCGGATAATTTGCTGCGCGAGAAGCTCAAGCAGAATGGCATCGAAGGTGGCCGCGACGCGACCATTCTCGCGTTGGGTTTGCCTGCGACACTGGCCACCGCGCTGCGCAACGGCATAGTCGACGCCGGCATGATCAGCCCGCCGTTCAATTTCGCCGTGCGCGATGCCGGCTTTCGCGAGCTGGTATCGTTTCTCAAAGAGGACTTCGTCGAGCTGCAAGGCAGCATTCTCGTCAACGACAAGTTTTTACAGACCGATCCAAGCACCGTCGAGAAATTCGTCCGCGGCACGATGAAAGGACTGCGCTACGCGCGCGACAACAAAGCCGGCACGATTCCCATTCTATTGCGCTACATGAAACTCAAAGACGATCTCGCCGGCCAATATTATGATCAAGTGCGGCCGATCATGACCGCCGACGGCACGGTCAACGTCGACATGCAAAAAAAATATCTCGACCAGGCGCTCAAGGTTTTGAATGCCAAAGAAGCGCCGACGGTGGAGAAGCTTTATAGCTACGGCTTGGCACGCAAGGTCAACGCCGAGTTGGATGCGGCGGGATGGAAACCGGGACGGTAACGCGCGCGGGCGCGATTGAACAATCCTCCGGTAGGATGGGTGGAGCGAAGCGATACCCATGCCGCGGGCATTGCGCTCAGCGCTAAAGCCGATGGGTTTCGTCGGAACTCAACCCATCCTTGGGGATTGCTCGTTGACTAGATAAAACAAAGACGGCTCCCAGGTTCATCTGGAAGCCGCTTTTGCTTTTACTTTTAAGCTCAATCGCCGGCGGGGCTAGCTTGCTCGCTATCGGTGTTTGCGGTCGCCCTTGTGATAACCATGGTCGTGGTCGTTGCGCTTGGTCCATTCACGATCCCGGTCATGACCGCGTCCACGGTCAGGATCGGCGAGACGTTCGTCGAAGCGGTGGTCCCAGCGATGTTCCGGGCGATTATCGGAATATTCGCGCCGGTCGTCGATGTAGTACCGTCCAAATACCCGCCGCGGATGCTGCGCGATCTCATTGCGCACCGCGGGGTGTTTCTTCAGGAAGTCTCTCACGTCATCATGCTTGGCGAGGTATTTGCGGTCATTAACGAGCTGGGGGTTGGCCTGTAAATCAGTGGAGACTTTAGGATGTTTGCGCATGAACGCATGGAATTGCGCCACTTCGTCGGCCATTTGCCGGTAATCGCTCCAGGCTGGGCTGGTCAGGCCGAGCAGGGCGATGGTCAACACCAGCGCGTAGGCGACCAGCGTAGGTAGTTTATGGGGTTTGTTCGTATTCATTCGATTTTCTCCTATGCTGCGTTAGACGTTGGAAATTTGATTTCAGCTAAGCATTTCCGTGAAACGCGCGTTTGTCCATCGGTGGAAGGTTTACTTCGCTTGCCGGTGGGTGATTCGCCTGGCGGATAACTCCCTCGATCACTTGTCGTCTTTCAAGTCGACGCAGTTGGCGCGTTAGTGTTCGGGTGCAATTCCGCGGGCGTGCAAACTTTTACTTCGAGGTTGCGGGAGGTTGTCGTGTAGGGCGGATCGCCGGTTGGCGAGAGCAAATAATTCGTCCCTTTCGGATAATAGCCACGAAAAACCTCCAGCGCTTTACCATCGAACGCTTTGGGTTCCATTGTAGCCGATCGCGCCAAAAGAGTCTTGGTAACATGCAAGCGTGGTATGCAAATAGTCGGACTAAATGTAAAGTACGGTAGCATTTCTAAAGAGGATGCCGGGCGGCTTCCGAATTCCTTTCCAGTCGTGGTAGATCGCTGGCTCGGCGATGTTTGGGCAGTTTGTTGCGTTGTCAGGTTGATGGCACCAGCGCAAAATCGATCTCGCTCCTAAACGCATTGATCTTCGCCACTCGCACGCGCACGTTGTCGCCTAGGCGAAACCGTTTGCCAAAGCGCCGGCCTTTGATCAGGTATTCCTTCTCGTAGTAGTCGTAGTCGTCGTCGGTGAGGGTGGAAACTTTCACCAGACCTTCGACGAAATAGTTTTCCAGCTCGACGAAGAAGCCGAAAGTTGCCAGCGTGTTGACGAAGCCGGGGAATTCTTCGCCCATCTTGGTCATCATAAATTGGGCTTTTTTCAAGCTGACCATCTCGCGCTCGGCGTCCATGGCGTGGCGTTCCCGTTCAGAGGTATATTTGCCGGATTCCGTTAGGGTGCGCAGCAGGTCGGCGCGTTCATTAGGCTTTAACTTTTCGCCGGCCATCACGCGGCTCAACATGCGGTGCACGATCAGATCGGGATAGCGGCGGATCGGCGAGGTGAAATGGGTGTAGCAGGTCGACGCCAGGCCGAAGTGGCCGATGTTTTCCGGTTGATAGACCGCTTGTTTCATTGAGCGCAGCAGCACGCGGTTGATTACCCGCTCCTCCGGTTTGCCGCGGGCAGACTCTAATAACTTTTGTATCTCCAGCGGCGGCAGGTTTTCTTTATCCTGGGGCAGACGATAGCCGAGACTCAAGAGAAACGGTTCGAGCGCTTCGAGCGCATCTTCATCCGGGCCGGCGTGGACGCGGTAGAGCGTCGGAAATTCTTTTGCCGCTAGCTCCCGCGCCACCGCTTCGTTGGCGGCGATCATGAACTCTTCGATGATCCGGTGGGCGATGTTGCGCTCGGCGCGGATGATGTCTTCGGGCAGGCCTTGCAAATCGAGGACGATCTCGGCTTCCGGCAGATCGAAGTCGAGATTGCCGCGCGCTTTGCGGTTGGCGTAGATTGCCAGCGCCAGCTCTTCCATCAGCTTGAAGCCGTCGACAAGTTCTCGATATTCGGCAAGACGTTCGGGATCTTTGTCGACCAGGATTTGCCGCACCTTGGTGTAGGTCATGCGCGCGTGACTGTTGATCACCGAGTCGAAGAACCGGCTGCGCAGCGCTTCGCCTTTGGCGTTGAATTCGATCCAGGCGGTTTTGGTCAAGCGCTCTTCGTTGGGATTCAAGCTGCAAATGCCATTGGACAAAGCTTCCGGCAGCATGGGGATCGCGCGGTCGGGAAAGTAGACGCTGGTGGCGCGGGCGTAGGCTTCCTGGTCGAGGGCGGTCTCGGGCCGGACATAGTGGGCGACATCGGCGATGGAGACGAATAACTCGTAGCCGCCCCGATCTTTGCGCCGGACGTAAACCGCGTCGTCGAAATCGCGGGCGTTCTCGCCGTCGATGGTGACGATCGGCAGCGTGCGCAGGTCTTCGCGCCGGGCGATTTCCTCGGCGCTGATTGCGTAGGCCGCGTTGTTGACTTCGCGGTGCACTTCCGGCGGAAAGGCCGGCGTCAAGCCGAAGCGGAAGATGATCGATTGCGCCTGGACTTCGGGATCGTTGGGATCGCCCATGACTTGGACGACGGTGGCTTCCGGCGGCATCATGGCGCTGCCGAAGCGGCTGATCTCGGCGGCGATGACTTTGCCCTCGGTCAATTTCGTGCCGCTGCTTTTCAGCGGCATGGCGCCGATGCGCGCGTCCATGGGAATTAGAAAGGCGTGGCCGTCGATCTCTTCATAGGTGCCGAGCAAACGTTTCTGGCCGCGCTCGATGACCTGGACGATATGGGCTTCGGGGCCGCCGCGCTGTTTGCGGTCGATGCGCACCATGACGATATCGCCATGCATGACCCGGCGCATCTCGCGGCGGTTCAGATATACATCCTCGGCGCTTTTATCTTCGAGAATCAGAAAACCGTAGCCGTCGGGATGGGCGTGGACCCGGCCGCGCAGCAGGTTTTGCCGGTCCGGCAGCGCATAGTGATTTTTCTTCAGCCGGATCAACCGGCCGTCGCGGCATAGTTGGCGCACCGCGTCGATGACCGCTTGCAAGTCGCCGCGCTCGAAGCCGGCGCGCCGCTGCAATTCCGCCGGCGTGAAGCGGGCGCGCGGCTGTTTATTGAATAAGCCGAGGACTTTGTCTTGGGCGTTGTCAGCCATGGATGTTGGAGGAGCTTCTAACGGAATCGGTGTGAACACAACCGCCGGCAACCGGCCAGCGCGGCGCTCGGTCGCAAGTGTGGGCTCGGTGGCATTTATTTTTCCACCGCGGTCATCGCTTCGGCCAACTCGACCATGAACCAATCGTCGGATAAATCGGCGGGCCGGGGGATTTCCGCCAGCGGGATGTCTTTTTTGAGCGAGGCGATGATTTCATGGGCGGCGTCGATGAAGTCGGGCATGGCCAACAGCACGATGATCGATTTCTTGCGGTCCACGGTGCGGATGATGCCGACCTCTTCGTAGGACTCGAAGATGAACTTGATGTAGGCGATATGCTCGGGGGCGATCTCTAAATATATTTCGCGTAGGTCCATGGCGTTTTTCCTAACGATTGAAGAAGCGCTCCACGGCGTCGGGGAGCCAGCTCTTTTCTTCCTTGGGTAGTCGATCGTCGTTGCTGTCACGCTCGCGCTCGCGCGGGCTTGAGCCGCGCAGGGCTTGGCTCAAGTTGCGGTTCTCGATGCGGATCCTGACGTTGGGGATGGTGCCGTCGATGCGAAACGGGATCGCCAGCCGGCCGCGGCGATCGAGCAGATGACGCATCCAGCGGTAGTCGCGTTGGATTTCTTGGGTCAAGCGCGGCGACAGTACCAATAGGCCGTTCCAGCGGGTGGTGCGGTCCGGGGCGAACCAGCCGGCGCCGGTGACGGTGTAATCGTCCGTCGTGACGATCAAGTTGTCGCTGGAGAGCCGCCCTTTGTCGAGGGTGAAATTGGCCTTGAGCGCGTCGAAGTTGGTGTCGTTGTGTTTGGCGAGCTCGATCAAGGCGGCCGGCAAGCGCGCCTTGGCCGCCGCCGAGACGCTCGAGCCGCTGCCGCGCAGCAGCAGCTGGGACAGTAAATTAAAATCCTTGATCACGCCGTTACGAATCGTCGCCTCGCCGGCGAGGGTGAGCGGTTGCGCCGCGCCATCGTTTGAATCGAGCGCCAATTGGTATTTGGCTTGGCCGCTGAAATTACCGTTGAGGCGGTCCTTGAGCAGCGGCAGGAAACTATCGAGCAAGGGCAGCAACTCCGCGCCTTTGATCTCGGCGGCGCCGTCCCAGTGGGCGGCTTTTTCGGCGTTGGCCGATACGCGCGAGCCGTCGGCGCGTAGCGCTCCCTGGGCGGCGCGGAAGGTGAGATCTTTGAAGCTCAGCCCCGCCGCGGACCAGGAAAAGCGCGAGCGCAAATCGCTCATGGCAAAGCCGTTGAAGCTTCCCTGGGCTGCCGCCGCGTCGCCGGCGAGGTTGATGCCGTTGTCTTGGTTTTGCAGCTGGCCCGTGACAGTGAGCTGGCGCAATTTCACCGGCTGGGCGATGGCCAAGGCCGGCAAGTTGGCCAAGTCGATCTCCGGCGCGCTGAGTTGGTAGTCGACCTTGGCATCGCTCAAGCTCGCCATGGTCGCGGTGAGCGCCAGCGCCGCGCCTTGGTATCGAAAACTGGCGCGCTCCAGGCGCGCTTGCTGGCCTAAAAATGTTACCAGGGCGTTTAGTTGCTCGACTTTATTTTGTCCATCGCGGCCCAGCACTTCGCCGTCGGCGATGGTCAGTTGGCCTTCGATATGCCAGGCCGGCGCCGCCGCCGGCGTACGTTCGAGGGCGAGGTGCCAACTGGCGCGGCCGGATTTCGCCGTCAACGCGCCATTACTAAACGGCGTCCAGACCGCCAACGGCGCGTCTTCGGCCTTTAGTTTTAAATAAAGCCGCGGCGCGTCGATGTCGCCGACGGCGCCGGAAAATACCGTCTTGGCGGCGCCGAGGGTCAACTCCGATTCGTGAATCGTCAGCCGCTGGTTGCGCCGCGACAGGCGCATTTTGATTTCCGCCGGACTGTTGGCCGGTTTGCGCAGCCAATCGCGGTAGCGGATTTCGCTATTCTCGGCGCGCACTAGAGCGCCCATGCGCAGATGATTCCAGCTGCCTTCGAAGCGGCTATAAAAACTCACATTGCCTTCGGTGATCAGTTCCTTGGGTAGGTGATCGCGCAGGGCCGGCAAGAGCCGCGCCCGGCTGAGCGCCAGGGGAGCGATTTTCAACTGGCCGTCCAGTTGGGCGTCGCTCCAAGTGCGTTGTGCGGTGAACGCCATTTTACCGGTGACGATGGCGTTGTAGTCGGCGGCGCCGAACAGCGGGATTTTCAGCGTCACGTTGTCGAGGCGCGGTTGCAGCCAGCTGCCGCTGGCCTGGGCGCGCAGCGCCATTGGGCCGGTGACATCGAACTCGCGCGGGATGCGGTCGCGCAGTCCGGCAAAGGCACGCAGCAGCATCGGCGCGTGCAACGAATCGAACTCGACCTTGAGATCCATGGCGCGCTGGTACCAGCTCTGATCGGCTGTGGCGCCATGGAGCGCGCCTTCGACGCGCAGGTCTTGGCCCAACCCTTCGCTGAGCGACGCCGCCAGACGGACTCCCGTGGGCTGCGCCAGGTCGAGACCGCTCACCCGCAGATCGACGTCGCGCAGCTGCATCTCGGCGGGGTCCTTGGCCGTGCGGTCGAGATAAATGATCCGGCCGTCGTCGACGCGAATCTCGTCGATGGCGAAACGCACGGCGCTCTGGCGACGCTCGCCGGGCGCGCCGGAGCGCCGCCGCGGCATGGCGCCCAACTCCTTGCGCCGGCCGGCGAGCATGCTGAGGTTGAGCAGGCCGGTTTCGTCGCTGATGATTTGCAATTCCGGGGCGACGAAAGTCACCGAGTCGATGACCATGTGGCCGGTGAACAGTTGGCTCAAGCTGATGCCGAGAACCAACTCGCGGGCTTTGACGATCGGCGTGGCGGCAAAGCGGCTATCGTCGGCGACGCGAAACTCGCGCACGACAAAGCCCGGCAGCCAGAGAAACCGCACTTCAAGGCCGTCGAAGCGCACACTATCGCCAAGCAAGCGGCGCAGCTCCTGCTGCACCTGGTCGCGGTGCTTGTCGGCGAGCCGTTTGAAATGGCTGCCGACGCCGATGGCCGAAGCGGTTAAGAGGACGGCGACGGCGATAGCAATTTTACGCAGATTGGTCATGGCGCCGGCGTGAGCGGCCAGCAGGGTGCGGTCGGCTAAATGGAAAATTCGCTTGCCATTGAGAAACGGTCATTTGCAAAAACCGCTACAAAAACCGCGCGGCATGACGACCGCGGCGCGGTCTCGCCAATATTTTTGCCTAACGTCGGTGGAACTCAATTCACCCGCTCGACGATGGTGGCGATGCCCTGGCCGACGCCGATGCACATGGTCGCCAGCCCGTAACGGCTGCCGCGCTTCTGCATCTCATGCACCAGGGTCGTCATCATGCGCGCGCCGCTGCAACCGAGCGGATGGCCGAGCGCGATGGCGCCGCCGTTGACGTTGAGTTTGTTGAGATCGATGCCCAACTCGCGGCAGCAGGCCAATACCTGCGAGGCAAACGCTTCGTTCAACTCCACCAGATCGATTTGATCGATGGTCAAACCGGCGCGCTTCAAGGCTTTTTGGGTCGCGGGGATCGGCCCGATGCCCATGTAGTTGGGATGAACGCCGGCGGCGGCGGAGGCGACGATGCGCGCCAGCGGTTTGAGCTTCAATTGCTCGGCCTTTTGCGGCGTGGTGATCAGCAGCGCAGCGGCGCCGTCGGACAGCGGCGAGGAATTGCCGGCGGTGACGCTGCCACCTTTTTTAAACGCCGCTTGCAGGCCGGCGAGGATTTCCAGGGTCGTGTCCGAGCGCGGTCCCTCGTCTTTGTCATGGACCAATGGCGCGCCTTTGCGCTGAGCGATTTCAAACGGGATGATTTCGTCTTTGAAGCGGCCCGACTGTTGCGCGGCCATGGCTTTCTGATGGCTGGCGAGAGCGAGCTTGTCCTGGTCTTCGCGGTTGATGTTATGTTTCTCGGCGACGTTTTCGGCGGTCTCGCCGTTGTTGATCAGCGAGTAGAGCTCGCCCATGCGCTTGTTGGGAAAGCGCCAGCCGAGCGAGCTGTCGAACATTTGAATATCGCCGCGCTGAAACGGGTTGGCCGGCTTGCCCATTACCCAGGGGCCGCGGGTCATGCTCTCGACACCGCCGGCGACGTAGAGATCGCCGTGATCGGTTTCCACCGCATGGGCCGCTTGATTGATCGCTTCCAGGCCCGAGCCGCACAGCCGGTTCACCGTGGCGCCGGGCACCGTATAGGGCAGGCCGGCGAGCAAGGAGGCGTTGCGCGCGACGTTGCGCGAGTCTTCGCCGGCCTGGTTGGTGCAGCCGAAGTAGACGTCTTCGATCTCGTCTTTATTGACGCCGGTTTTTTCCACCATCTTGCCGATGATGTAGGCGGCGAGATCGTCGGTGCGGATGTCCTTCAGGATTCCACTATGACGCCCCATGGGCGTGCGCGCAGCGGCGACGATGACGGCTTCTTTCATGACTTCACCTGACCTTCGTTGTGACTATAAAATCCCCGGCCGCTGGTTTCGCCGAGATAACCGGCGATGACGAGTTTTTTTAGCAGCGTCGCCGGCCGGTAGCGGTCGTCGCCGGTTTCGCGCTGCAATCCTTCGAGCACGGCCAAGACTTCGTCAAGACCGATTTGGTCGGCCCAGCGCAGTGGTCCTTGCGGGTAGTTGACGCCCAAACGCATGGCGATGTCGATCTCCTCGGCGCTGGCGACGCCCTCTTCCAAGCTGCGCGCCGCCTCGTTGACTATTAGGCTCAAGATCCGCGGAAAGGTCAGCCCCGGCGTGTCTTTGACGCGCACCGCTTCCTTGCCGAGATTTTTAAATAGCTGCTCGGCCTGCTCTAACGATTTATCCAACGTGCGCAGTCCCGGCGCGAGCTCGACCAGCTTACGATCCTTTAATGGATAGAACGTCGCGAAGCCGACCACCCGCTCGGGTTTCTTGACCCAGGAGGCCATCAAAGTCGTCGAGAAACGCAAACAGGAGGTAACGATGACGCCGGGCGCCGGTAGCGAGGCGTCGAGGCGCTGCAAGACCGCGCGCTTTTTGTCGTCGCTGCCGTTCTCGGTGTCGATGACGAACTGGGTGGTCGGCGAAATGGCGGTGGCGTCGTGCAGTTGCGCGACATCAAGCCCCTTCTCCTTGCCCAAGGCGACCAATTCATCGGCCAAGCGGCCCCTGCCGATGACCGCGAGACTACTTTTTATCATAGCTGTAAAAACCCCGTCCGGTTTTGCGCCCGAGATTGCCGCCGGCGACCATGCGTTGCTGGATTGGGCTCGGGCGAAAACGCGGATCTTCGAAGAACGAGCGATAGAGCGATTCGGTGGCGGCAAAATTGATGTCGTTGCCGATCAAGTCCATGAGTTCAAACGGCCCCATGCGAAAGTTGCCGGCCTCTTTCATGATCCGGTCGATGGTCTCCACCGAGGCGTTGCCGTCGCCGAGCACGCGCAGCCCTTCATTGTAAAATGGCCGCGCGACGCGATTGACGATGAAGCCCGGCGTGTCTTTGGCGCGCGCCGGGGTCTTGCCCATGGCTTTCATTAAAGCTGTGGCTTTTTCAATGGTCGCGTCGCTGGTGCGGTCGCCCTGGATGACTTCGACTAATGCCATCAATGGCGGCGGATTGAAAAAATGCAGACCGAGCACGCGCTCTTGATGTTGGGTCGCGGCGGCGATGGCGGTGACATTGAACGACGAAGTATTGGTCGCCAGCAAAGTTTCCGGGCCGCAGATGGCGTCCAGTTGTTTAAAAATATCGCGCTTGAGGTCGAGCCGCTCCGGCGCCGCTTCAATCACCAATGCGCAGCCCTTGGTGTCGTCGAGACTGGTGCTGGTGAGAAAGCGGCCGAGCACTTCTTGTTCTTGCTCGGCGCTGATCTTGCCGCGCTCACGGCTGCCTTGGAGAAAAGCTTTGATCTTCCCCATGCCGACATCGATGAACTCTTGCTTGATGTCGTAGAGCAGGGTTTGAAAGCCCGCTTGCGCCGCGACCTGAGCGATCCCCGCGCCCATGGTGCCGGCGCCGAGGACGGCGATTTTTTCTGTTGGGTTGGCCATGTTTTTTCTGTCTAGGGTTTGGCGTCTAGCGTCTGGAGTTCAAAACTGACAACTGACCACTGGTTACTGACAACTATTTCCCGGTAAACACCGGCGGACGTTTTTCCAAGAAGGCTTTGACGCCTTCGTCGTAGTCGCTGCTGCGGCCGGCGATTTCTTGCAAGTTGGCTTCGTATTCCAAATCGGCTTCTAAGTTGGTCAGGTTGGCGTGGTTGACGGCGCGCTTGATTAGACCGATGCCGCGCGGCGCTTTGGCGACCTGTTCGGCGATGGCCCGCGCCGCGGCGGCGAACTCCGCGGCGGCAAATACCCGCGCGACCAAGCCGATGCGCTGGGCTTCCTTGGCGTCGACGGTATCGCCGAGCAGCAAAAGCTCCATTGCTTTGCTGAGGCCGACCAAGCGGGTCAAGATAAAACTGCCGCCGGAGTCGGGCGCTAGGCCGACGCGGACAAAGGATTGAATAAATTTCGCGTCTTCAGACGCCACGCGCAGATCGCAGGCCAGGGCGAAGTTGCAACCGGCACCGGCGGCGACACCGTTCACCGCGGCGATGACGATCGTCTCCATGCCGCGAATCTGGCGGATCATCGGATTGTATTTCTCGCGCAGCGACGCGCCCAGGGAGCCCTTTTGATCCGGCGTGCGGCCTTTCAAATCCTGGCCGGCGCAAAAGGCCCGGCCGGCGCCGGTGATCATGACGCAGCGGCTTTGTGGATCGCGCTCGCTGTCGCGCAACGCTTCGAGCACTTCCTTGTTCATCTGCGGCACGAAGGCGTTCAACGCCTGGGGCCGGTTGAGCGTGATGGTGGCGACGCCGTTTTGCTTCTCGTAAATGATGGTTTCGTGGGCCACGGCTTACTTACCTTTGAATTCCGCTTTGCGCTTTTCCAGGAACGCCTGCATGCCTTCGCTGCGGTCCTCCGAGGCGAAGAGCAAATAAAATGCTTTGCGCTCGAACTCCAAACCTTCGTCGAGGCCGGTGTTGGCCGACTTGAGCACCGCCTCCTTGGCGGCGCGCACCGCCAACTGCGGCTTCGCGGCGATCTTCCTAGCGATATTGACCGCCTCTTCGAGACAGAGCTCGGCGGGTACCACGCGGTTGACCAATCCCAAACGTTCGGCGTCGTTGGCGTTCAACATATCGCCGGTGAGCACCAGCTCCATGGCGCGGTGTTTGCCCAACAGATGGGTCAGCCGTTGGGTGCCACCGCTGCCGGGAATGATGCCCAAATTAACTTCTGGCTGGCCGAAGCGGGCGTTCTCGGCGGCGACGATGATGTCGCAGCTCATCGCCAACTCGCAGCCGCCGCCCAAAGCGAAGCCGATCACCGCGGCGACCACCGGCTTGGAAATCTTATTGATCTTGTCGCGATAGGCGAGCCGTTCAAGAATCAGTGGATCGAAGGGGCCTTTGTCGGCCATTTCTTTGATATCGGCGCCGGCGGCGAAGACTTTGTCACCGCCGGTGACAACGATGACGCGCACCTCGGCGTCCTGGTCGAGCTCCTGCATGGCCAAGGAAAGGTCTTTGACCAGGCCGTAGGATAGGGCGTTCAAGGCCTGCGGGCGGTTCAGTGTCACGACGGCGATGGCGCCGTCTTTGGCGACGATGACGTTTTCGTAGTTCATGGGATTTGAGCCTAAAGACATACACCATGGTCGGGGTCGATTCAAGAAAAGCGCGGCGGGCGGTGACGCAATGAATGGAGACAAAAGATTGGCCGCAAAGAACGCAAAGGGCGCAAAATGATTCCCAAGATGCAGGTCGGCTTCGGGGAGTCTTTTCTAGGCTTGAACAGCGGATTCTGTATGGCAAAGTCCACCGTGCCCGGACTATTCCAGATTAATTTTGCGGACTTTGCGTTCTTTGCGGCCATCCTTCCGAATCCATTCGCAGTCATTTGACAGCCTGGAGTCGATTTGCAAGTATTCTCACACTCATGTCCAGCCGCGCCGAACCCGCCACCCGTCACTACGACGAAAAACTGCAATTGATTCTCAAGACCTCGGCGAAGATTTTCGCCGAGAAGGGCTTTCATCATACTTCGGTGCGCGATATCTCGCGCGCCACCAAAATGAGTTTATCGGGGCTGTACTATTACTTCACGACCAAGGAAGAGTTGCTCTATCTAATTCAGGAGCGCTGCTTCGTCACTCTGCTGGAACATTGGCAGCAGATCGACGCACCGGAGTCGGATGTGCGCGGGCGGATTCGCGCCTTCGCGGAAAATCATCTGGGATTTTTTCTTCACAACATGCCGGAGATGAAAGTCATGGCCCATGAGGACGAGTCCTTGACCGGCGAGTTCGACGACAAGATCCTGGTGCTCAAGCGGCGCTATGTTAAAGTGATCATGGATTTGATGGCCGAGCTTCAGGAAAAGTCCGGCGCCAAAGGCATCGATCTGCGATTGGCGACGTTTTCTCTGTTCGGCATGATGAACTGGGTCTATACCTGGTATCAGCCCAAGCGCGATCTGGCGATTTCGCAGATGATCGAGCAGATGCTGCGGATCTATTTTTTCGGTCTGCTCAAGGCCGGCAGCGATGAAGAGTCGTGGTTTACCGCGGCGGCGCCGGCCAATGCTAAGGACGGGTTTTCGTTGTGGCATAATATTCCGTAGGAATTAAGGCAAAAGGCAAAAGGCAAAAGGCAAAAATTCGCCGGAGAGCTGAAACGGTGGTGTGAAGATGAGTCTTCTTCGGATTGGCGATCAGGCGCCGGACTTCAAAGTGAAGGGCCTCTTGCGCGGGCAGGTGGGCGACTATTCTCTCAACAGCTGCAAGGGCAAATGGCTCGTGCTGTTTTTCTATCCGGCTGACTTTACGTTTATCTGTCCCACCGAAGTGACCGGATTCAGCAAGGCGGTGAAGGATTTCGGCGCCGAGGACGCGCTAGTTTGGGGCGTCAGCGTGGACTCGATCGCCAGCCACAAGTCTTGGTCCGAAGAGTTGGGCGGCTTGGATTGTCCGCTCTTGAGCGACGAATCGAAATCGTTGAGCAGCGCCTACGGCGTCCTCGATGACAAAGCCGGCGTGGCCTTGCGCGGGACCTTTATCGTCAACCCCGCCGGCGTGATCTGCTACCAAGTGGTCAGCCACGTCAACGTCGGCCGCAGCGTCGAAGAAACCCTGCGCGTCCTGAAAGCCTTGCGCACCGAGCGCCTCTGCCCGTCGGACTGGAAGCCGGGCGAGGCGACCGGAGACGTGGCTCTCAAATACTAGAACAATGGATAATGGAAAATTGATAATGGATAATGTCGGAAATCGGAGTCGCCGAGCCGATTCTTTCATTATCAATTTTCAATTATCCATTATCAATTGATTTCATGTCTCTCGACGCCATCCAGCAGAAGAAAGCCGTCATCGAAAGCCGGGCGCGGATTCGCGAGTTTGTTTTTGGCATTCAGGACGGTTTGATCAGCACGGTGGGGTTGCTTGCCGGCATCCAGAGCGCGACGGAAAATAATCTCGTCGTCATCGTCACCGGTTTCACCGCGATGTTTTCCGGGGCGATTTCCATGGCTACCGGGTCCTATCTCTCGTCCGGGGCGCAGAAGGATATCTTCGATAAAGAGTTGGCCGACGCGGAGAAGCTCGCCGAAAGGGAACCCTACATCGCGGCGGAAGGTTTACTGAAAGCGCTCGGCGAAGAAGGGCTGAGCAAAGAGCAAAGCTACCGCATGGTGAAGGTGCTCTTGGCGGAACGCAATGTCTTCATGCGCACGTTTCAGGAAAAAGTTTTTGGCCTCGGCAGCGCGGAGATCAACCAGCCGTTCAAAGCCGCGCTGGTGATGGGCATGTCGTTTATCATCGGCGCGATCATCCCGATCCTGCCGTTCATCGCCATGAGTGGCGCGGCAGCGCTTTACTTATCGGTGTTCTTGAGCGCGGCGACGCTGTTTGTCGTCGGCGCGTTCAAAGGGCGGCTGGCTGGGCAGTCGCAGCTGTTTTCCGGCTTGCGATTCTTCGTCGTCGCGGTGAGTGCTGCTGGGTTGGGTTATTTGATCGGACTTGGCGTGCAGTGGTTCTTTCCGGGGATTTCGCTTCCGGCGTAGTGCGTTTGCCCTCACCCTACCCTCTCCCATCGGAATGGGCGAGGGTAAGACTCGATTAGTCAGCGATCAGGCTTCGCAGCAGCGTCAAATTCTCGCGGTCTTCCTTCAAGTCGGGACCTTTCGGCGTCTCCAAACACATGGGCAAGCCCCAGAAGCGTTTGTCGTTCATGAGCAATCGGAAAGCTTCCACGCCAATGAAGCCTTGGCCGATATGTTCGTGGCGGTCGACGCGGGAGTGGAATTCTTTTTTTGAGTCGTTCAAGTGAAAGGCGGCGAGCAGCTTGAGGCCGATGGTTTGGTCGAATTCGCTGAAAGTTCGCTCGTAGCCTTCTTTGGTGCGGATATCGTAGCCGGCGGCAAACGCATGTTCGGTGTCGAAGCAGACGCGGACGCGGTCGGATTCCTTGGTCGCGTCGATCATGTCGCCGATCTGCTCGAAGCGGTAGCCTAGATTCGATCCTTGGCCGGCGGTGATTTCCAGGGTGATTTTTACTTTGAAGCCGGGACAAGCTTTGTGTACTTCGTCGAGCGATTTGGCGATGGTCTTGATGCCTTCGACTTCGCCGGCGCCGACATGGGCGCCGGGGTGGGCGATTAGATTGCTCACGCCCAATACTTCGCAGCGCTCCATTTCGTCGATGAAGGCGGCGACGGAGCGTTTGTGCAATGCTGGGTCCGGCGAGCCCAAGTTGAGCAAATAGGAATCATGGGCGACGACGGATTGGATGCCGGTTTCTTTCCGATTGGCATGGAACTTGGCGATCTCGTCTTTGTCCAACGGTTTCGATGCCCACTGGCGCGACGATTTGGTGAAAATCTGAATCGCCTGGCAGTCGACCTTGTGGCCTTCGAGGAAGGCGTTGCCGACGCCGCCGGCGATGGACATGTGGGCGCCGAGGAGCGGGCCTTTGGGTTTTGGTTTGTGAGAATTGGCCATTTGATTGATGCCTATCTGGGTTTCTGAATGTTGGTGCTGTTAGACGGCCCTAGCAGCCCGTGGTGAAAGTCGAGAATGAAGTGGGTAACCGAGGCGATGAGGATCGACAGGAAGAAGAGATCGTGTAGAGTTTATTGCATGGCGATGGGAAAACGAAAACACGAAGAGCAGAGAGGGATGTGGGTGGCGGTGAG
>CAMDBU010000020.1 GCA_945889495.1 Syntrophobacter sp. SbD2
CGGACCGACTGTTCGCCTCCGGTTGCTCTCCACCCCGCCTCGCGACGACGCAGTTACCTTCGGCTTCGGAGTTGTGGCTTACTCCGACACGGACTTTCACCGTGCTGATGTAGCGCCCTCACGGGCGCACTCATTCCGGCGAAGGCCGGTTTCCATCTTCGTCTTTAATAGTCGCCGGTAAAAAGCCTGGATTCCCGCCTGCGCGGGAATGACGGAACCGTTCAGCGAACATAGTTACTGGATTCAATGGCACCCCTGCGACCGCGAATTCGCCACGGAGGCATCATGACAAAATTCGTTGCCGGCATCGCCGGATTTTTCTGGATCATCTTCGCGCCATCTCCCGCCCTCGCCCAAGCGCCGCTCAACAACATCCTCCTCGGCCATAGCGGCGGTGCCGGCTCGCTCGGCAATCTGCGCCGGATCATCGAGCGCGACAAGATTTGGGAGAAGTACGGCCTCAGCGTCAAGAGTATTTATTTTAGCAGCGGCGGCGTGTTGGCCCAGGCCATGGCCGGCGGCAACATCGCCGGCTCGGAATCCGAAGTGCCGGGCATGTTGAACCTGGCGGTCTCCGGCGTCCTCGACGTCAAACTGGTCACGGTGACGATCAATAAGATCGAACATGTGTTTATGGTGCGAAAAAGTATTACCAAGCCGGACGAGCTGCGCGGCAAACGCTTGGCGGTGAGCCGCATCGGTTCGGCCTCGGACACCGTGACGCGCCTGGTGCTGAAATCCTGGAAGATCGATCCCGACAAGGAAGTGAGCTTGATGCAGTCCGGCAACACGCCGACGCGCATGACCGCGCTGGCCGCCGGCCACATGGACGGCGCCCTGGTGAGCCCAGAGAGCGTGCACAAAGTCTTGGCCTCGGGCTGCTGCCGGATTCTCGCCGACCTTTCGGAACTGCCGATGGACTACGCGCGCTATGGCTATGTCTTTCCGACCGCTTGGATCAAAGCCAATCGCGAGACTTTGCGCCGGCTGCTGATGGCGTATCTGGAAGGCATTGCAATTTTTCGCACTAGACCGAAAGCCGCTTACTTGGGACTGGAAGAGGAAGGCATCAAGGACCCAGCGATTCAAAAAGATATTTACGAGCGGGCGCTAAAAAACATGCGCGAGTTTCCCGTGCCCGAGCCGGTGGGTATTCAAAGCGTGCTCGACTCGCTAACCAACCCCAACGGCCGCATCGTCAAACCGGCGGCGATCATGGACACCAGCCTGATGGAAGAAATCAAAAAATCCGGCTTCATCGACAAACTCTACGGCCGCGCGAGCTAACTCAGAAAGGGAAGCTAAGAAACGAAAATGAATTTCATCACAATGGTCTTCCTGCTCGCCAGTTCGATGGCTACCCATGCCAGCGCCCAGTCGAACCAAGTCGTCATCGGCTACAGCGGCACCGGCCTGACCACCGATCTGCGTAAGCTCATCGACCGGGAGCACATCTGGGAGAGATACAACCTCAGCGTCAAGTCGGTCTATTTCAACAGTGGCTCGCTCATGGCCCAGGCCATGCTCGGCAACAGCATTACCGCTTCCGATTCCGACGTTCCCGCGGTCATGGGTCTGGTGGTCGCCGGCGTCATCGATGCCAAGCTCGTTGCCGTCAGCATCAATCGCTTGGAGCACTACTTCGTCGTGCGCAAAAACATCATGAAAGCGGAAGACCTGAAGGGCAAACGCGTTGCGGTCAGCCGATTGGGCTCGTCCTCGGACGTGGTTACACGCATGGTGCTACGCCAATGGAAGGTCGATCCGGAAAAAGAAATGACTTTTTTGCAAGCCGGCAACACGCCGACGCGGCTGGCCGCGCTCGTCAGCGGCAACGTCGACGCCGCCTTGATCGGCCCCGATAACCTTCACAAGATCGTCGCCACCGGCTGCTGCCGCGCCTTCGCCGATCTGTCGGAGCTGCCGCTCGATTACGCCCGTTTCGGTTTGGTCGTCAACACGGCGGCGATCAAGACCCAACGCGACCTGATGCGCCGCCTACTGATGGCATTTGTCGACGGCATCCACGCCTACAAGACCAAACCCAAGCTGGCCATGGCGATCATCGAAGAAGGCGGCGTCAAAGATCCCGTCGTCGTCAAAGAGCTTTACGACCGCATCGCCAAGAGCTTGCGTGAGTTCCCCGTGCCGGAAGAAAAAGGCGTCCAAGGCGCCCTCGATTCGCTCACCCATCCGAACGCCAAGAATACCAAGCCGGCGGCCATGATGGATCCGAGCTTGATGGAGGAGATCAGAAAGTCCGGCTTCATCGACAAGCTCTACGGCCGGGCGCCACGCAACGAAAAATGATCGCTAACGTCTAAGCGCGGAAGCCGTGGCGCGCCAACCGGCTTGGTTCTCACCGGGCACCAGAGGGAAATAATAGCTCACTCGATCGAGCAGCCCGGAATATCTTTGTCGCAATAGCGCCGGCAGCTCCGCCCAGCTACCGCGCACGGCGAAACGGTCGAGCATCTCGTCGCTCACCAGCGCCGGCATGTCGTTCCATTTACCTTGCGCCGCCAGTGCTTTTAACCGATCGGCGACCGCGCCCCACCCTTCCAATTCGAACACCGGCCGGTAGGGCGGCGTGCTGGCGTAAAAGGCGATCTGCTGGCGCACTTCGGCTTCATACTTGGCCGCCTGCAACCCATCGTCGGTGGGAATGACGAAGATACTACTCGACAGCTCGATGGCCGAACGATCGCGGCCCGACTTCGCCAGGCCGGTTTGAATATGCGGCAAAATCTTTTCCTCGATATAGCGCGTGGTGTGCAGCGGATGAACGTGAAAGCCTTGGCATAATTCGCCGGCGAGTTCGCACATGCGCCGGTTGACGCCGGCGACGAAGATCGGAATCTCGGAATATTCGTGCGGCGCCGGACTGAAGAACGGCGTCATCAAAGTCAATTTGTAAAACTCGCCCTGGTAATTGAGCCGCGCGCGATTCTGCCATGCGTCCCAAACCGCGCGCACAGCCAAAATGTAGTCGCGCATCTTGTCCACCGGCCGCTCCCACTTGACGCCAAAGCGCCGCTCGTTATGACCTTTGACCTGCGTGCCGAGACCGAGAATGAAGCGACCGTTGGAATAGCGCGCCAAATCCCAAGCGATCTGCGCCGTGATCGTCGGACTGCGTGGGAAAGCGACCGCAATGCTGGTGCCGATGCTCAAATGCCGGCTATGCTCGGCGGCTAACACCAGCGGCAAGTAGGGCTCATGGGAAGTCTCGAAGGTCCAGATGCCATCAAAGCCTAACTCATCGGCAAAGCGCGCCACCGCCGGCATCTGGCGGAGATCGTGAACCAACAAACTAACGTCGAATTTCATGGTGAAATTTCATTTACTTCGAACCAAGAGCACAGCGAGCAATTTCGCCAGCCGATTTCCGACTCCCTCGCCCGCGCAAGTGGGTGAAGGCTGGGGTGAGGGCAACAACTTAAACGATCAATGGCGCGGCCCCGGCAGCGGCACGATCCGCCGTCCTTCGAGCTTTTCGATATGGCGCATGAAGCGGTAAAGATTCTCCACTTCGCCGTATTCGAAGGACGGCAGTCGATTCCAGCTTTTGAAATATTCTTCGCCGGCTTCGCTTTTGACGCCGATCATCGACAGCGCCGGCCGCGCCAGCGCCGCTTGCAAACCGGCGCGAAACTCATCCAACGTCGCCGCCCACTGCGCATGCTTGACGCCAGCGCCGCGCGCCATCGCCATCAAGTCCGCGCCCGCGCTGGTGGCGGTGCGGCGCAAGCCGGAGGCTTCATAAATACCGTTGTCGAACACCAGCAGCGTCAGATTCGGCGGATTTTGCCAACCCAGCGTCGGCATGCCGCAGGCGTTCATCAACAGCGCGCCGTCGCCGTCGATGCCGACAATGCGCCGGTTGGGTAGCGCCATCGCTAGCCCAAGCGCGATGGACGAGACCAATCCCAAAGTGCGGCAGCGAAAATTAGCGTCGCCGGGGCGCAGCGAATTCCACTCCGCGGCGGCGCCGCCGACGGTGGTAATCACCAGCGCGTCGCCGATTTCCGCCGCGGCGATATTCAGACAATCGTATCGTTTCATCGGCGCATCGCCAAAACATCTTTGCTCATCAAGACCGCCACCGGCCGGCGCGAGTCCACCGCCATGGTCACCGCGCCCTTGACGGTGGCGGTGATGTCGTCGCTTCGGCGCAGGACAAAATGACGAATGCCCAAGCCCTGCAATACCGGCTCGGTCACCGATCCCAACATGGAAAATCCCTCGTCGCCGATGTCCCCGGCGTAGTAAACCAGCAGCAGCAGCGGAATGTTGAAATTGAGCGCGGTGGTGGTCAGTGCGTTGCAGCTGTTTAACAAGCCGCCGTTCTGCATGATGATGCACGCCGTCTTGCCGCCGATATAGGCGCCAGTGCAGATGCCGATACCCTCTTCCTCGCGGCACAGAGTGACATGGGGCAATGTCGCGTCGTCGTCCACCGCGGCCAAAAGTTTGGACAGATTGACGTCGGGCAACGAGACGATGAAATTCACGCCCGCCGCTTTCAAGGCATCGACGATCAGCCCTGGGCCGCTACTTTGATCGAGCAGCGCGCCAGTCATTTAAGAACTTCTTTCAGCTTCGCCACTACGCCGGCCGGCGTCTTGAACAAGCGCGCGATGGTGCGCTGCAACTCGTCGCCGCTCATCGGATCGATGCCCAACCGCGATTTCTTGGTGTCAGCGAGAAATTCCGGATCTTTCATGGTGTCGGCAAAGGCCCGACGCAACGTATCCGCGCGCTCCCTGGCCGTGCGCGGCGGTAGGACGTAGGAATAGGTCATGTCGGCGACATCGTGAATGCCGGCTTGAATCAACTGTTTGGCGTCGTCGCTCTTCGCCATGCCGATGGCCAGCGGAATTTTCGGCAGCTCGCCGATAGCTTGAGGCACGGTCTGCAAAACGACAATCGCATCGCCGCCATCGAGCGCCCGCGTCCAAGTCGCCTTGAGCGAGTCCCAAGTCCAACCGCAGACCCCGGAGAGTTCGCCGCCCTCGGCGGCCAAACGGACATCGGCAATGCCTTTGTAGCCCGAGACCAGTTGGATCGGCAGGCCCAACGCTTCTTTCAAGATCAGCGGCACATTATGGGTCGCTGAGCCCGGTCCGGTGGCGCCGAGTTTGACCGGCGTCTTCGACGCCGCCCATCTTTCGTAGCTGTTGATGCCGCTCGCCTTGGTCATGGCGCAGACGGCTTTATCTTTCACCGGTACGCCGACATGCTCGAACTTCGCGGCATCGAACTCGATGCCGGGCCAGCCGAGCAGTTGCTGCACGAACAAGCCACCGTTGATATTGCCGAGGGTCAGACCATCCGGCTTGGCGACGCGAAAAACATGATTGGCCGCGACCAGGCTGCCGGCGCCGGTCATATTTTCCACCACCACCGCGGGATTGCCGGGAATATGACGGCCGATATGGCGCGAGATCGCCCGGCTGTAGACATCGAAGCCGCCGCCGGCGCTAAAGCCCACCACCAAGCGCAAAGTCTTGCCGCGGTAGAAATTCTCCTGCGCCCCCGACGGCGCCGGCCAAAGTCCACTGAGCAAGATGAACAATAAAAAGTAACCTACAACCATTAACGCCCCTCTCAGCGATGCCAATCAATCAACGACGATTGCCGCGAAACTATGCGAAGCCAGGAAAGCTGTCAACCAACCGGCGCCGGGGCGTTGAGTTGGCCGGTGCTTTCCGCCATATTTGGGCGCATTGGCGCGGGACCAAAAGAAGGAGCGACAAATTCGATGTTCGACGCAATGAAGAAAAACTCTCTAACCTTGGTAATCGGCGCCGTCATGTTCCTGCTCACGGCCGGGCCATCGCGCGCCCAGGACAAGTCCGGCCCGGAAAAAGTCCGCATCGCCATTGCCACCAGCTCCATGGCGTTTCTCGTGCCGTTCGTCGCCAAGGACCGCGGCTTTTATGCGAAGCATGGCTCGGAAGTCGAGCTCATCGTCATGCGGCCGAACATCGCCATGGCGGCGCTACTCGGCGGCGACATCGACTACGCCGAACTGATCGGCTCGATCATCCGCTCGGCGGCGCGCAACCTACCGGTGCGGGCGATCTCCACCAGCATCAAAGCGCCATTCTTCAGCGTCATCGGCCAGAATAAGTTTAAAAGCATCAAAGATCTCAAAGGCGCGGTCATCGGGCTCACCTCCATCGGTGGCACCAACCACGTTAGCACCCGCATGACCCTGAAACAGTTCGGCATGGATATCGACAAGGACGTGAAGATCCTCGCCATCGGCGAGGAGAAGCTGATGGTCGACACCTTCAAGATGGGCCGGGTCGACGCCATCGTCGTCGCGCCGCCGTTTTCCGTGCAGTTAAAACGCGAAGGGTTTCCGATATTGGCCAACACCTCGGATCACGTCGTCATCCCGTTCTCCGGCCTGGGCGCCACCCAGGAGAAAATCAAAACCAATCGCGCCCAGGTGAAGAAAGTCTTGAAGGCCGAGATCGAAGCGCTGCGCTTCATCCACGGCAACGCGGCTGGGACCATCGAAGTCATCCGCAAGCGCTTCAACATGGACGAAAAACTCGCCCGCGAGTCCTACGACGCCGTGGTCAACTCCTTCAGCCGCGACGGCCGGGTGCCGCTCGACGGCGTCGACATCCTGCTACAAATCGAAAAGGACGCCAAGGTGATCCCAGCGACAGTCACGCCGCAAATGATCGTCGAAGCGTCCTTGGCCGAAGAAGCGTTGAAAGAGTTGGGCGGGAAGTAGCCCGGCGAAGTTTTAAACGATGGGTATCGCTTACGCTCCACCCATCCTACTCCGGCTTCGCAGCCATGCTAGCAATCTATGTCACGGCGTGAATGATTATCATTCACGCCCTGAAAACAAAAACTAACTCACTGATTTAACGCTGAATTCGACCGGGCATCGCGCTGTCGAGGTGGGTAGCCCCCATTAATTCAATCGCCGCAACTTGGCATATCTAGCGCCAGCCGTCACGGCGCTTCGCGCTTATCGCGCACCAATTGAATCTCTTCCAAGCAGCCGGCGCACATATAGGCGGCGTGGGGCAAGAAGATCAGCTCGTCGGTTTCGCGCGCTTCCATGCAGATGCCGCAGAGCCGCTCTTCGGGGACGCCGGCGGCGGCTTTCAATTTGGTTTCGCTCTCTTCGATATTTTCCTTGGTGAGGATTTCGTCGCAGGTACGCACGCACTCGTTGCAGATATGCACCGACGGGCCGGCGATCAGTTTGCCTACTTCGTTTTGGTTCTTGCCGCAAAACGAACAGGTCAAGAGCTTGCTGTCATCGGTGAATTGGGGAATCTGCGACTCCCACTTGTAGCCGAAGGCGCGCTTCAAAGTTTCTTCTAGGGTGGAGCCGATTTGAAACAGCTGGCGGGCGATCTCGCTGCGCTTGGGCGTGGTTTTCGAATCGAGAAAGTTCGCCACCGCCCGCTGAAAGGTCTTGAGCGCCGCGCCATACTTCTGCCCGCCGATCAGGTCGGCGCACTCGACGAAACCGAAACCATTGGTCTTTGCCGCCATAACGATCCTTTCGCTGTCCGCCGTTCCTACTGCCTATGCCAAGTTCGGCACAAGTCCGACGGTAGCACAAATTCCGCACTGGGACAGTAACCGCGGCGATTAGAATCTCATGGCAGCGCTTCTGGATCGGCGGCGAATTCGCTCAAGCGGTAACCCTCTTGGTACAGCCGAAAATAAAAAATGTAGCGCCCGCAGCTAACCACCTGAGAGTCCTGCTCGACCCCCGCCTGAGCCTTGGCGAAACAGGCGCGTACCTTGGCGTCAAATAATCGCGGAAAGATATTTTCAAACTCAATAGCGTCGCGCGGTCGGCTATCGAACAGAAATGGCAGCTGCGTCATGCCAGCCACCGCCTTAGCATCGTTACGCGCCAGCGCCGCTTTGAAGGCGGCGAAAAACTCAGCAAAATTTGCCGCCGCCTCGACTGACAAGACCGCGAAGAAGAACAGAGCTCCGGCCCCAAGCGCGGCGGCGAGAAACTGGCAGAGCCGTTTCACCGCCGCGCCTCGCGCTGTAACTTTTCCAAGAGCTCCACCACCGGCTTATAGTGTGAAGTGTTCCATCGGGTGCGGCTATGCTGCAACTTGGCCAGATCGAGCGCCGTCGATCCCTTGGGAATCTCTTCGCCTTTACCGAAGGCCGCCGAAACGATCGACGAACGATACCAGGTCGTTTCCATCGTGCGCGCCGATAGGTTCGCGCCATGACTGACCAACATTTCGATACTGCTGTTATTGCCTGCCAGGGCGGCAAAGTGGAGCGGCGTGAGACCGGCGTGGTTCCTGACGTTGACGTCGATACCGGCGGCGAGGAACTCCGGCTTGGGGTTGCGGTGCAGCGGCACATTGCCCTCGGGATCGCGCAGGTTGATCTCGGCGCCGGCGGCGATCAAGATCGGTAACAACTCGCGGCTCGCTTCAAAGATCGGCGTCCAGCCCCGGCTATCGGGCGGATTGACTTTAGCGCCGGCAGCGATCAACTCGCGAGCGCAGGGCGGACAATCGAAGCGCGCGGCGAAATGGAGCGGCGTCAGCGCTTCTGCAGCCAGCGCATTGACATCCACGCCGGCCTTGAGCAGCATGCGCACGAAGCGCAACCGCTCGCTACTGTAAACTTGCACCGCGTAGTGCAAAAGCGTTTTGCCGTCACCGTCGCGCGGCAGCGGCTTGCCGGCTTTGCGCAGTTCGGCCAGCATCGACTCGACTTTGGCGACATCGCTGGCCGCAAAGGCATCGCGAAAGATCAGTACGTCATCGTCGATTACGACCCGCATCGGCGCCGGCGATGCGCCGGTGAGGCTAAGCGATAACAAGCCACTGAAGAATAGTTTTTTCAGTTGCATGGTTCTAACGGTGCAGGCAGCCGGTCACTTCGGCTAGGAAACTAACAACCGACCGTAGCCAGCTACCGGTCCGTTGAAGCCCAGAATGCGCAGCGCTTGCCAAGTCCAGGCCTGCGTATTGGTCACCACCGGCTTGCCAAATTCGCGCTCTACTCGATCAATGATCGAGGTGATGCGCCATTTGTTACACGGCATATAAAGTCCATCGGCTTCGGGATGGTCGCGCAACAGCGCCGCGGCGAGATCGTAGCCGGTCTGCGGCGCCAGCTTCCATACGGTATTGGAATTGTCATAGCCCAAACATTTGTGCGCCACGACCTCGATGCCGTCGCCGTTCAAGAACTTAATCAGCCGCGCGTCCTGCGCCTCGGCGAACGGCGACGCCATCACCACCCGCTTCATGCCGAGCGCGCGGTGCGCGCGAGTCACCGCGGTCAGAACCGTCGAAGCGGCCACCGGCGTGATGCCCTTGACCATATCAAGAATCAAGCGGTCCGACCCCGGTCCTTTGTATGAAAGAAACAACTCGCCGGTGATCATCAAAAAGTCCAGCGGCTGGCGCGCCAAATCGCCGACGATGCCGGCGAACTTCTGCTCCACCCGCGCAAACTCACTGTCGACATACTGCGCGACATCGAGATCGCGCCCGACGATACGAATATCCTTCGGCAGGATCTGGTAAACATCCGCCAGGGTTTCGTCGCTAAAATTGGGCGAGATCAAGCCAATCGTTTTCAATGAAAGATCCCATCGCACCACGAAGATACGAAGGACACGGAGGGTTCGGATAATCTATTCTCCGAACTTCGTGACCTTCGTGTCCTTCGTGGTGAATATCCGAACTCAGAACATGTAAGTCCCGCTATTGATATTGTACGACTGTCCGGTGATGAACTTGGCCGCGTCGCTGGCGAGGAAGGTGATCGAGCCGGCGATGTCTTCGGGTTCGAGGACATGCGGCAGCGGCGTCGCTTTGAGCCGCTCCATCACTTCTTCCTCGGAGCGGTGCTGGCGCGGCATGGAAGTATTGGCCGAGCCGGGGCAGATGGCGTTGACCGTGATGCCATCCGGGCCAACTTCGCGGGCGAGCGCTTTGACGAAGCCCATGACCGCGGCTTTCGACGCCGCGTAGTGGGAGAACTGGCGCATGCCGTAGTGGCCGATGCCCGAGGCCAAGGAAATAATCCGGCCGCTCTTTTGCGCGCGCATGGCGGGAACGAACTCGCGGCAGCAAAGAAAGTTGCTGCCGACATTTATATTGATGGTCCGGTCCCAATCTTCTTCAGTCAGATCGACCACCGAAGCTTTCGGGAAATAAATCCCCGCGACATTGACCAGAATATCGGCGCGACCGAAGCGCTCGAAAGCACTCTTGGCCATGCGCTTTACCGAAGCCTCGTCGGCGACATTCACTTCCACCGCCAGTGCTTCGGCGCCCAACGCCTGTAACTCACCCGCCACCGATTGGGCCTTTTCTCCCTGCAAGTCGGCGACGACTAGCTTAGCCCCTTCGCGTCCCATCATCAGCGCCGTCGCCCGGCCGATGCCCTGGGCCGCGCCGGTTACCACCGCAACTTTATCTTTGAGTTTCATGGCATCACCACCCCACCGTTGACGTGAAAAGTCTGTCCGGTAATCGCCGCGCTCTCCGGCGTCGTGAGAAAATAATACATCTCGGCCAAATCCTCCGGCAGCGCCGTGCGCCCGAGCGGGATCTGCGACCACCAGCGCTGTTTGCGCGCCTCGGGCGATTCTTTTTCCATCACCCTTGGGGTATCCGTCGGTCCCGGCGCCACGGTGTTGGCAAGCACCAGATCGGGTGCCAGTTCCAGCGCCAATGACTTGGTGAAGGTGATGATGCCCGCCTTGGCCGCGGCGTAGGGAGTGCGCAGCGCCGAGCCGGTGACGCCGTAGTTGGAAGCGGTGTTGATGATCCGGCCGCTTTTTTGTTTTTTCATGATCGGCGCCACTTCGCGGCACATAAGAAACGTGCCCTTCAAGTTAGCGTCCATCACCCTTTGCCATTCGGCCCAGGTGAATTCTTCGATGCGCTTGGTGTACGCGCTGCCGCCGGCGATGTTAGCCAGCACGTCGATGCGGCCATGACGCTTGGCAACTTCAGCGACCACCGCTTTGACCTCCGGCGCTTTGGCCACGTTGATCTTCACGGCATCGGCCTTGCCGCCGGCCGCGACGATTTCGCCTTTGACCCGCTCCGCCGCGGCGCCGTCGTAATCGGCGATGACGATTGTCATGCCAGCCGCGGACATACGGTGCGCCACCGCGCCGCCGATGCCGCCGCCCCCGCCAGTAATCAATGCTACTTCATTCAATGTGGTTCCTCCTACCGACGCGGGACCATGAAAGCCATTTCGTGCTATTACGAAAAGCCCGCGCCGATAACTTGCCTATATCACGATTATGAGAATCGGCAATCCTTGCGGCAGGATTCCAGCGCGGATTAGCTAACCAGCAACCAGCCGCGATTGTAGATGGGAACTGAATTGGGTCGAAGCTTAGGAGCCGCTCTCAGCCACTGGCGCCGGCGGTTCGACTGGGCGCACCATCAGCATGGTCATGGCGCGGTGCACCATCTTGCGCTCGGTGGCGAATTTGAGTTGCTTGATCGCCTGCTCGATGTCGAACCAGCGGGCATCGTCGGACTCATGGTCGTGATCGCGCACGTCGCCGCGCACGTAGCGCATCAGATAAAAATGCACCCGCTTGTAAATCCGGATCGGCTCGCCGTCCTTGGCCTTGTCGCGGTAGGAGTAACGAATATCGCCCAGCTTACGCACCAGCTTGCCTTCGAGGCCGGTCTCTTCGCGCACCTCGCGTAGCGCGGTCTCCTCGACCCGCTCGCCTTCTTCGACATGGCCCTTGGGCAGGCCCCAGCTGTTGCGCACATGGATCAGCGCGACTTCGAAGCTGGCGCCGCTCTTGCGGTAGATCACGCCGCCGGCCGAGACCTCTTTGACCGTGCGGATATTTTCTTCCTGGGGCGGCGGCTTGGCGAGCGCCTGATCGCGTAGCCAGGTAAGATACTCGGCGCTGCCCTCAACGATCGGCACGGCGATGATTTCCGGGACTGAGTAGCTGTGCAGCTCTTTGACGCGCTTTTCCAGCGCCGGGAACAGCTGGCGGCGGGTTTTAATAATTAGCAGCTCTTCGTCGTTCTGCTCGACCTTGCCCTGCCAGCGGTAGACCGACTGAATCGAGCGCACCCGGTTGACGCAGGCGGCCAGCTGCTCGCCGACCAGGGTCTGAGCCATGCGGTCGGCTTCATCCCCCGACCCCACCGTCACATATACCACCAACAATTCCGACATCATCGACAATCTTAAACTTCGCCGCAGGGGCAGTCAATCAAGGGGAAGGCGTGAGCCATGAGGCGCGAGGGTAACTGCCGGGTGATTTATTCGCTAGACATTTCGCCGCCGTTTCAATATCTATTGCACTTACAAGGAGACACTCATGGCACAAAGCAATTTCACTGTCGTCGAAGCCACCGTCGACGACATCCACGCCGGCTACAAGTCCGGCCAACTGACCTGCCGACAGGTGGTGCAGGCCTATCTCGACCGCATCGCCGCCTTCGACCAGCAGGGACCCAAGATCAACGCCATGATTACCGTCAGCGCCACCGCCTTGGCGGAAGCCGACCGGCTCGACGCGGCCTATAAATCGGCCGGGCCGGTGGGGCCGCTGCACGGCATTCCGGTGATCATCAAGGACCAGGCCGATGTCAAAGGCATGCCGACGACCTTGGGCTCGCTGCTCTTCAAAGACTACTATCCCGACCGTGATTCCTTCGTGGTGGAGAAGTTGAAAAACGCCGGCGCGGTGATCCTCGGCAAAGCGACTTTGGGCGAGCTCGGCGGCGGCGATACCCATGGCTCGCTGTTCGGCTCGACGCGCAATCCCTATGACCCCGAACGCACCGTCGGCGGCTCGTCGGGCGGTTCGGCCGCCGCGGTAGCGGCCAACTACGCCACCCTCGCGGTCGGCCAGGAGGGTTTGGCGTCGATTCGCCGGCCGTCCACTTGGAACTGCATCGCCGGCATGCGCCCGACCGCGGGATTAGTCAGCCGCGGCGGCGTCTACGGTTGCTGGCCGGAACTGTTCGGTTCGCTGGGGCCGATGGCGCGCACGGTCAAAGACCTAGCGCTGCTCCTCGACACCATGGCCGGCTACGATCCGGAAGATCCGATCACCGCCCGCGGTGTCGGCAACGCCCCTGATACCTTTGGAAAATTTCTCCAGAAAGACGGCTTGAAGGGCGCCCGCTTCGGCGTTCTGCGCGAGTCCATCGGTTTGAACTCGGAGCCCGACTCGGAGGATTTTAGAAAGATTCAGGAGGTCTTCGACAAAGCGATTGGCGAACTCAAAGCCGCTGGCGCCGAGCTGGTCGATCCCATCGTGATTCCCAAGCTCAAGGAATTGCAGTTGAAGCGCTCAGGCGGCCCGAGCGACACCGACGCGTCGTTTAAGAATTATTACGGCCGCAGCGCCAACCCGCCGTTCAAATCGCCCCAGGAAGTGGCCCAGCACCCGGACTTCGCCAAGGTGGTCAAGCGCTCGCGCGAGCGCTTCATGCGCAACCCCGACGCCGCCAAACACTACGAAAGCCTGCGCGCCCAGGACGAGCTGATGACCAATTATTTAAAGGTCATGGCCGATTATCGACTTGACGCTATAGTCTACAAGTCGGTGGAGCATCAGCCGACCTTGATCAAGGACGGCATCGCGCCGCCTTTCACCGATCAGAAAGGCGCGCCGCATTTGAATACGTTCCTGGTCTACGTGCCGACAATCACGGTACCGGCAGGCTTTACCCGCGACCGATTGCCGGCCGGGCTGTGCTTCATCGGCCGGCCCTACGACGACGGCAACTTAATCAAGTACGCCTACGCCTACGAGCAAGCGACCCATCATCGCAAACCGCCCGCCAGCACCACGGCGTTGTAAGCGCCGCATTGATAAAGACTTCGCGGCCAGCGCGGTGAATTACCCGTCCGTCCGCAGCGGGACCCGCGGACGGACGGCACACCGGGGGAGGCCGATGTCGCAGATGGCTAATCCATCTGTCGTCGGAGGAACGTCGGGATGTCGTATTTGTCGTCGTCTTCCGGATTGGCCGACAACGAGAAATTATTTTTGTTCATGGTCAAGGTCTCGACATCTTCGCTGCCCGCCTTCTTGCGCTGCCAGGTCGGCGCGTCGAGATCGTCGACGATGGTACCCAAGTGAACGACCTTCTTGTTCTTCGGTATCGCGCTGGCGATGCTCGCCACATTATTACTGGTCAGCGCCGCCGGCACTTGGACCTGCACCGGCGCCGATTTTTTCTCTTGTTTTTCTTCGCCGAAACCGGTGGCGATCACCGTGATGCGGATCTCATCGGCCATGTTTTCGTCGATCACCGCGCCGAAGATAATATTGGCGTCCTCATGGGCCTCTTCTTGAATCATCGACGCCGCTTCGTTGACTTCGTGCAAACATAGATCCGGCCCGCCGGTGATGTTGATCAACACGCCGCGCGCGCCTTGGATCGAGATATCTTCGAGCAGCGGGCTGGAGATCGCCTTTTGCGCCGCTTCGATGGCGCGGTTCTCACCGCTCGCCGAGGCCGCGCCCATCAGCGCCAAACCCATCTCCGCCATCACCGTGCGCACATCGGCGAAATCAAGGTTGATCAGCCCCGGCGTGATGATCAAATCCGAGATGCCGCGCACCGCTTGGAGCAAGACATCGTCGGCTTTGTGAAACGCTTCGATCATGGTCGTGGTCTTGGCCGCGATGCTGAGCAAGCGCTGGTTGGGGATCACGATCAAGGTATCGACGCTTTGTTTTAACTCTTCGATGCCCTCTTCCGCCTGGCGTTGGCGTTTCTTGCCCTCGAAGATAAACGGCTTGGTGACCACGCCGACGGTCAATGCGCCGACTTCCCTGGCGATGCGCGCCACCACCGGCGCGCCGCCGGTGCCGGTGCCGCCGCCCATGCCGGCGGTGATGAAGATCATGTCGGAGCCTTCGAGGTACTCCCTGATCTGTTCTTGATCCTCCAACGCCGCCCGCCGGCCGATCTCCGGGTTGGCGCCCGCGCCCAAGCCCTTGGTCACCAAGCCGCCCAGTTGTACCCGAACTGGCGCTTGGCTCGCTTCCAAGGATTGCGCGTCGGTATTCGCCACCATGAAATCGACCCCGGTCAACCGGGCACCGATCATGGTGTTGACCGCGTTACCGCCGCCGCCACCGATGCCGATGACTTTGATGCGCGCGGTCATGCTGTTTTGCCGCTCCAATATTTCAAACATATACTCTCCTCCTCCCCCAAATTTAGAAACTTAAATCCCCGTTCAAATCGAATCAATCAGAAATTTCGTCTGCTGGGTATGAACCCCGCAGACGACCAAAGGGGATGCTCGCCCCCTTTGGAAACCCCATTTAGCTGTGCCCGCAGCAAGCTGCGGGGAGTATTAGGTTTAAAAAAACTCACTGAGCCAATCCGACATGCGATGCTTGACCTTGGCGAGCATCTTATCGTCGCGCGGCCGAGCCACGCCGCGCTCCAAGCCCTTCATGCCATGAAGCACCAAGCCCACCGCGGCGGCGTGAATCGGATTGTTGACCACGTCGACCAGGCCGCCCACTTGCAGCGGCACGCCCAAGCGCACCGGCAAGCCGAAGGAGCGCTCGGCCATCTCGACGGCGCCGGGCAGCAGCATGGCTCCACCGGTGGCGACGATGCCGGAAGCGAGCGAACCGTCGAAGCCCGACTTGGCGATTTCTTTCTGGACCAGTTCGAATATCTCGTCCATGCGCGGTTCGATGATCTCGCAAAGAATTTGCCGCGACACCGTGCCGGCTTCCTTGCCGGCGATGCTCGGCACCTCGACCCGCTCGGCGTCCATGGCCATGGCCGCCTTGGCGTAGCCGTAGCGCTGCTTGATGCGCTCGGCGTCATTGAACGGCGTGCGCAGGCCGGCTGCGATATCGTTGGTCACGTGATTGCCGCCGATGCCCAGCACCGCGGTATGTTTCACCGTGCCGTCATGGAACAGCGTGATGTCGGTGGTGCCACCGCCCATGTCGACCAGCACCACGCCCAACTCGCGCTCCTCATCGGTGAGCACCGCCTCGGCGCCGGCCAATGAGGTGAGCACGATCTCGGCGACGTTGAGGCCGCTGCGGTTGCAGCACTTGACGATGTTCTGCACCGAGGTCACCGCGCCGGTGACCACATGGACCTTGGCTTCCAGACGCACGCCGGACATGCCGAGCGGCTCTTTGATGCCGTCCTGTTCGTCGATGATGTAATCCTGCGGCAGCACATGGAGTACTTCGCGGTCCATCGGGATCGCGACGGCTTTGGCGGCGTCGATCACCCGGTCGAGATCGCGCTGGGCGACTTCTTTGTTTTTCACCGCGACGATGCCATGGCTGTTGAAGGACTTGATATGGCCGCCGGAAATGCCGGCGAACACGGTGTGAATTTCACAGCCGGCCATCAGCGCCGCTTCCTCGACGGCGCGCTTGATCGCGCTCACCGTGCTCTCGATGTTGATCACCACGCCCTTGCGCAGGCCGCCCGAGGCGTGACTACCGACGCCGATGATGTCGACGCCGCGCGCGGTCATCTCACCGACCACGGCGCAGACCTTCGACGTGCCAATATCCAAACCCACCACGATGGAATTTTTCTTCGCCATATCCCTCTATCGGCCGGCCTGGTTTTGCGCCGCCGGCTCCTCCATTTTTCTCGGGCGCACGCGCGCCACCACTTGATCGCGAAAACTCATGTCGAGGGACGCGAAGCGCTCCTCGTTGCCTTTCCAATAGGCCAACAGCCGGTCCAACAGGACGAGCTTTTCCTCCCAATCGCCCCAACCCAAACGCCAGGCCACCGGCAACTTGGTCGGATAAACCACCAAACGGTCGGCCGCTTCGAAGTGAATCTCCGACAGCGTGTGCGAACGCGCCGCCAATAGATCGACCAAGCGCACGGCGTCGCGGATGCGCTTGCGCGCCGCCAGATCGCCATTGAGTAGCGCTTCGGCGTAGACACCGGTGAGCATGGGAAACTTGATGCTCTCGCCGGGCTCGACTTCCTTGAAGACCACGCCGTCGGCATCGATGTAGAAAAGCCGGCCGGCGCCGACGATCGCTTTGGGCTGGTGCTCCTCGACCTCGATCACCACCCGGCGCGGGAAATCGCGGCGCACCAGCACCTTGCGCACCCAAGGATGCTTGGCGATTTTTTTCTCGATCGCCACCGCGTCGACGCTCCAGATGTTCATGCCTTTGCGCAGCCCGGCGATGGCGACGATCTCGTCGCCGCCGACCTTGTCGCCGCCGCGAACTTCGAACTGGCGCACGGCGAAATAACGATTGTCGGCGATGAAATCCCGGGTCGAGCGAAACGCGATCGCCACCGGACCGCTCAACCGGTAGAGTAACCAGCCGCCAACCAGCGCTAGCGCTACCACGCCGGCAATGAGCCATCGGCGCCGGCCGCTTTGCTGGTCGCGTTTGCGATTATCCCGTCGGTAAACTTTCAGTTGCATATTAGTTCGGCTAACGCTCCGGCCACTCGCCGACAAATTTCACTTCAGGAATCAAATCGATATTGAAACGGCGCCGCACCTCGCTCTGGGCGAGCTCCATCAATTGGCGCACCTCGGTAGCCTTGGCGCCGCCCAGATTGACGATGAAGTTGGCATGGCGCAGAGCGATCTGCGCCTGGCCGATGCGCTGGCCCTTCAAGCCGGCGGCCTCGATCAAGCGGCCGGCGAAATCTCCCGGCGGATTGCGAAACATCGATCCCGAGTTGGGCAATCCCGACGGCTGGCTGCTCTTGCGCTTGCCGACCAGCTCGGTCAATTTTGCGTTAACCTGGGCCGCCTCTTCGCGGCGCAAACGGAGCGCCACCCGAGTCACCACCAGGCCGACCGGCAGATGGGAATCGCGATAGCTGAATGTCATCTGGACGCGCGACAAGCGCACAGCTTCGCCAGCGAAATTAACCGCCTCGACACCCTCGACGACTTTTTCGAATTCCGAGCCGTAAGCGCCAGCGTTCATCACCAGGGCGCCGCCGACGCTGCCGGGAATCCCTTCGGCGAATTCCAAACCGGCGTAGCCCTTGCGCGCCGCCTGGCGCACCAGCTGGGTCACCGCGTAGGCGGCACCGACTTCGACTTCAACCTGGTCGCCGGTTTCGCGCCAGTCGATTTTCTTAAACTCGCCGGTCAAACGAATCACCGCGCCGCGCACGCCGCGGTCGCTGATCAACATGTTGCTGCCGTTGCCCAAAAGACAGATCGGTATCTGATGACGGCCGAGGGCGATGAGTACCTGCGCCAACGCCGCGCCGTTGTCGATCTCAATGAAATAATCGGCCGGCCCGCCGATCTTCATCGAGGTGTAACGCGCCAGTGGCTCGTCGAGCCGAAGCCGCACGCCGGCCAGCGCCGAGAGGTCGTGAACTAATAGTAAATCTTCGCTTGCTCGTGCCATTGCCAACATCACTTCAACGCCTCGACCAGGGCTTCGCCGACCCGGTAAATATCGCCGGCGCCGAGCGTCAGCGCGACGTCGCCAGCTTGCAGCCGGTGAGCCAGCTGCCCGACGATGAGATTTTTGTCGGCGATATATTCGACATCCAAATGGCCCTGGCGCTTGAGCGCCTGGTACAGCGCTTCGCCGGTGGCGCCGGCGATGGGATCTTCGCCGGCCGGGTAAATCTCGGTCAGCACCAAACGGTCGGCGCCTTCGAAGGCGGTCAGGAATTCTTCGAACAGATCGCGCGTACGCGTATACCGGTGCGGTTGAAAAATCACCGTCAACGGCCGCTTCCAACTGTCGCGAATGGCGCCGATGGTGGCGCGAATCTCAGCCGGGTGATGGCCGTAGTCGTCGATCACCATGACGCCCTTGGGCTCGCCTTTGATTTCGAAGCGGCGATGAATGCCGCTGAAGGCTTCCAACGCTTGGGCGACATGTTCGAACGGCACTTCCAGTTCATGGGCGACGGCGATCGCCGCCAGGGAATTGGTCGCGCTATGTTTGCCAGGCGAGCGCAGATGTAATTTTCCCAACGCCTTGCCGGCACGTAGGGCGGTGAACTCGACGCCGGCCGGACTCATTTTCAAATCCTTGGCCGAGAATTCCGCTTCCGGCGACAGGCCGTAGGTGGTGAAACGCTTGCGCACCTTGGGCAACAGCCCGCGCACGTTGGCGTCGTCGACGCATAACACCGCGACGCCGTAGAACGGCACCTTGTTGATGAAGGTGAGAAAATTTTCGGTCAAGCGCTCCATGGTGCCGTGAAAATCCATGTGTTCTTTGTCGATGTTGGTCACCACCGCGATGGTCGGCGCGAGAAACAGAAAACTGCCATCGCTCTCGTCCGCCTCGGCGACCATGATATCGCCCTGGCCCAACTTGGCGTTGCTGCCGAGCATATGCAGCCGGCCGCCGATCACTATGGTCGGGTCCAGGCCGGCGGCGCTCAACACCGCCGAGACCAGCGAAGTGGTCGTCGTCTTGCCATGACTGCCGGCCACCGCGACGCCGAACTTCATGCGCATGAGCTCGGCCAGCATCTCGGCGCGCGGAATCACCGGGATATGGCGCCGGCGCGCTTCCAAGACTTCCGGGTTGGAATATTTGACCGCCGTCGAGATCACCACCACCGACGGATTGGCGGCGATATTTTCTTCCTGGTGGCCGACGAAAATCTGCGCGCCGAGCGAACTCAGGCGTCGAGTCGCTTCGCTGGCTTGCAAGTCCGAACCGCTCACCCCGTAACCGGAATTGAGCAACACCTCGGCGATGCCGCTCATGCCGATGCCGCCAATGCCGACGAAGTGAATTTTATGTTTCTTCTGCAACATGAAATTTCTGTAACCACGTAACTACGCCCGCGCTAAACCGTAACAAGCATCGACGATGCGCGCCGCCGCATCCGGCCGGCCCAACGCGCGCGCCGCCGTCGCCATGCGCGCGAGCTTTTGGCGATCGGTGAAATAACCGCGAATCCGCTCGGCCAATAGTTCACCGGTCAACTCACGGTCTAAAATCAACTCCGCCGCGCCGCGCCCTTGTAGCGACTCGGCGTTGCCGCGCTGGTGATCGTAAATCGCAAACGGATAGGGCACCAAAATCGCCGCCTTGCCGAACACCGTCAACTCGGCGATGGTCATGGCGCCGGCGCGGCATAACACCAAATCGGCGCCGCCATAGGCCTGGTCCATGCGCTCGATGAACGGCGTCACCTGCGCTTCGAAGGACAGCGCGCCGTAGGCTTGCTTGATCGCGTCGAAATCCAACGATCCGGTTTGGTGCGTGATGGAAATTTTGTCCTTAAGATCACCGAGCAGCTTCAACGCCTCGACGACGGCGTAATTGATCCGCCTAGCGCCGGCGCTGCCGCCGAAAACTAGCAGGGTGAATTTGTCGCTGCGCGCCACTTGCGGCACCTCGGTCCAGCGCACCGGGTTGCCGGTCTCGGTGACCCGCGCGCCGGGGAAAAAGTTTTTGCTCTCGCCGTAGGCGGTAAACACCCGGTCGACCCAGCGCGCCAGCAACTTGTTGGTGAAACCGGGCCGGAGATTTTGCTCCATGATGGCGCAGCGCATCCGTCTGAGCTTGGCAGCTAATAAAACTGGACCCGACGCGTAGCCGCCCAGACCGATGACGCAATCGGGACGGAAGGCGCCCAAGATCGCCAGCGACCGCCACAGGCTCGCCGGCACGCCGTAGAGCGCGTCGACCACGCCGCGCACACCGCGCCCCTTCATGCCTTTGACCGTGAGAGTTTCCAGTTTGAATCCTTCTTTTGGTAACACGCGATACTCGATGCCCTGTTCGGTGCCGATGAAAAGTATTTCCGTCTTGCCATCGCGCCGTTGAAACTCCCGCGCCACCGCCAGCCCGGGAAACAGGTGGCCGCCGGTGCCGCCGCCGGCGAAAATGATCCGCATGCTAAACCCGCCGGCGCGACAGGCTCAGCAAGATGCCGGCCTCGGCGAGATTGATCAGCATCGCCGAGCCGCCGTAGCTGATGAACGGCAGCACCAGCCCCTTGGTCGGCATCAGCCCCATCACCACACCCATGTGAATCAACGCTTGCAGCCCCAAGAGCACGGTCAAGCCGAAGGCTAAATACTGATCGAAGGGCTCTTCGATGCGCGAAGTGAGGCGCAAGCCGCGCGCGATGATCACGCCGAAGAGTGTTAAGACCGCCAGCGCGCCCAACAAACCCAACTCCTCGCCGATCACCGAGTAAACGAAATCGGTGTGCGCCTCGGGGAGATAAAATAATTTTTGCCGGCTCTCGCCCAAGCCGCGCCCCCATAACTGGCCGGAGCCAAACGCGATCAACGATTGCACGACGTGAAAGCCGCTGCCCGACGCGTCGCTCCAAGGGTCCATGAAACTGAGCAAGCGGCGCATGCGGTACTCGGCCTTGGTCATGACATAGATGAGCAGCGGCAACGCCAGCAGAGCGGTGCTGAGCAAGTGGTGCAGGCGCACGCCGCCGATGAACAACATCGAGTAGAGCAGCATGGTCAGGATCAAGGCGCTGCCGAAGTCGGGCTCGAGTAGCAGCACGCCGGCGAACAGGCCGGTGACGATCATGTGCGGCAGGACGCCGATGGTAAAGGTGCCGATCACCGATTCCTTCTTGGCGATGGAATGGGCGAGATAGACCACGATCGCCAACTTGGCCAACTCCGAGGGTTGGAAGGCGAAGCCGGCCACAGCGATCCAGCGGCGCGCACCGCCGCGGCTGGCGCCGATGCCGGGGATTAGCACCAGGATCAACGCCAACAAGGTCAGCGCCAACAACGGATAGGCGAAGCGGCGGTACTGGTGGGACGGGATCAGCGAACAGACGATCAAGGCGATCACGCCGCCGCCCATGGCGAACAATTGTTTGCGGAAAAAGTAAGTGCCGTCGGCGTAACGCTCCTGGGAATAGAGATAGCTGGTGCTGAGCACCATGACCACGCCCATGGCGACCAAGCAGATCACCGCGAGCAAGATCCATTTATCGACGGCCAATGCGTCTCTCATAGCGCCTGCACCAGGGTTTTAAATAATCTGCCGCGCTCGGCGTAGTTGCGAAATTGATCGAAGCTCGAACAGGCCGGCGATAAGAGCACCACGTCGCCGGGCTGGGCGTGAGCCGCCGCGTCACTCACCGCGGCAGCGAGATCTCCGACCACAATCGTGCTCGTGAGATGCCCCAAAGCGGCGGCGATGGTCTGCTTGGCCGCGCCGAACAGCACCAAGCGGCACACCGATTTTTGCACCAGTTCCGCCAGCGGGCCGTAGTCGCCGCCCTTATCGACGCCGCCGGCGAGCAATAGCACTGGCGCGGAAAAACTCGCGAGGGATTTCACCACCGCACCGACGTTGGTGCCCTTGGAGTCATTGTAGTAGCGAACGCCGTCTTTCTCGCGCACGAATTCAAGACGGTGTTCAAGTCCGGGGAAATCCTCGAGCGTTTGTTCAATCGCTCGGCGCGAAACACCGGCACACTTGGCCGCCCCGATGGCGGCCATGATATTTTCCACGTTATGCACGCCCTGGATTTTGGCGTTGGCTAGGGAGAACCGTTCTTCCAGCGCGCCGTTGCGCCAGACCACTTCGGTTGCCGTGGCGAACACACCGTCGGCGATCTCATCGAAGCCGAAGGACACCACCTTTGCCGCAATCCGCTCGCGCATGGCCCACACCAACGAATCGTCGCGGTTGAGGATGGCGAAATCCGAACTTAGCTGCGCCGCGAAGATGCGCTCCTTGGCCTGGCAATAGTCGGCGAAGCTCGAGTAGCGATCCAAGTGATCTTCCGTCAGATTGAGTAACAGCGCGATGCGCGGGCGAAACTCTTCAACCCATTCCAACTGAAAACTACTGATCTCGACCACGCCCCAGTCCCAACTCTGATTCACCGCGCCGATAAACGGCGCGCCGAGATTGCCGCCGAGAAAAACTTTCTTGCCGTCGGCTTCAATCATCTTGCCGATCAAAGTGGTGGTGGTGCTCTTGCCGTTGGTGCCGGTAATCGCCACCAGCGGCGCCGGGAAATGGCGAAAGGCAAGCTCGATCTCGCTCAAAACCGGTATCTGCCGCGCCACCGCTTGGCGCAGCAAGAGATTGTCCATCGGCACGCCGGGGCTCGGCACCAAGTAATCGATGCCGTCGAGCCAGGCGGTTTCCTCGCCGCCCAAATGATAAACCAACGGCAAATCGCCGAGCACGGCGATTTCATCGCCCAGCTCGGCGGCGCCACGCAGATCGCTAAGCGCCACTTGCGCTCCTTGCCCGGCGAGAAAGCGGGCGCAGTCCCGCCCGGTGCGCGCCAGGCCGATGACCAAAACCTTTTTGCCTTTGAGTTCCATTTAACATCGTCGAACTTATCTGAGCTTCAACGTGCTCAGGCCAATGACCGCGAAAATGATCGAGAGTATCCAAAAGCGCACGATGATCTGCGGCTCCTTCCAGCCCTTGAGCTCATAATGATGGTGAATCGGCGCCATCAGGAACACCCGCTTGCGGCGAATCTTGTAGGACGCCACTTGGAAAATCACCGACATCGCTTCCATGACGAAGACGCCGCCGATAATCACCAGGAGAATTTCGTTTTTGGTCATCACCGCGACGATGCCGAGGGCCGCGCCCAAGGACAGCGAGCCGACATCGCCCATGAACATCTGCGCCGGATAGGCGTTGTACCAAAGAAATCCCAAGCCGGCGGCCACCACCGCGGCGCAGAACACCGTCAGCTCGCCGACCCCGGCGACGTAGGGGATCTGCAAATACTCGGCGAACTTCAAATGGCCGGTGGCGTAGGCAACGATGGCGTAGGCGGCGGCCGCGACCATCACCGGCCCAATCGCCAGGCCGTCAAGACCGTCGGTAAGATTGACCGCGTTGGAGGCGCCGACGATCACCAGCATGGCGAAGGGAATGTAGAAGATATCGAGATTGATGCGCAGGGTTTTGATAAACGGGAAAGCGATCTCGGTGCTGAAACGCGGCTGATAATAAAGCGCCACGGCGACCGCGAAAGCCACCGCCAATTGGCCCAAAAGTTTGGCGCAGGCCGGCAAACCCTTACTGTTTTTGCGCGTCAGCTTCAAATAATCGTCGGCGAAGCCAACTACGCCGGTGCCAACGGTGGCAACCAGCGCCAGGAGCACATAGCGATTGGTGATATCGGCCATCATCACGGTGGAAATCAGCAGGGCCAAAATAATTAGCGCGCCGCCCATGGTCGGCGTGCCGGCTTTGACCGCATGGGACGCCGGACCATCGTCGCGAATCTGTTGGCCGATCTGTTTCTCGGTCAGCATGCGAATCAACCAGGGGCCGAGCAGAAAGGAAATCATCAAGGACAACAGCGCCGCCATAGCGGCGCGAAACGTAATGTAACGAAACACGTTGAAGCCCGAGTAGCTGCTCTGTAGTGAAGTAAAAAAATGGTACAGCACAACGTTTTCCTAGGCCACGCCCTTGAGTTCTTGTAAGACCTTTTCCATTTTCATGCCGCGCGAACCTTTGACCAAGAGCCAATCGCCGCGCCGCAGCTGTGGGCGCAAGCGCGTGGCGATGTCGCTATGGTCGTCGCCGACCACCACTTGTGCCGCGCTCATGCCGGCGCTGAGCGCGCCGCGCCGCACTTGGGCGGCTTGCGCGCCGAGCAAATAAAGTTGGTCGATCTTGGCCCGCGCCGCGACCCGTCCGAGCTCTCGATGGGCCTTGGCGCTCTGGCTGCCGAGCTCGAACATATCGCCCAACACGGCGGTCTTTTTGCCCCGACCGCCGATCAGCGCCAAAGTTTCCAACGCCGCCTGCATGGAGCCAGGGTTGGCGTTGTAGCTGTCGTTGAGCACGCCGACGCCACGCCAGGTTTCGTGCTGCATGCGCATGGTGTACGGCTGGGCCCGCGCCAAGCCGCGCCGCACCGCGGCTAAACTCACGCCGGCACCGAGCGCCAAGGCGGCGGCGCCGAGCGCGTTGGTGACGTTATGACGGCCGAGATAGTTCAAGCGAATGCGCGCCCGCTGCCGGCCATGCTGAAGTGTGAACGTCATGCCGTGAGCGGCATGCACACGCAACGACGCCGCGCGCAGTTGGCCGCCGGTGCCATAGGTTAATTTCTTGCCGGCGAATTTAGCGCCCAAGCGGCGCACCCAGGGATCGTCAAGGTTGACCGCGATCGTTCCGCCTGGGCGCACGCCGCGATAAAGCGAACCCTTCTCGCGCGCCACCCCGGCCAAGCTTTTCAATCCCTCTAAATGGGCCGCGGCCACACTGGTGATCACCCCCAGGTCGGGATCGGCGATCTCGGTCAAGCGCGCGATCTCGCCGGGATGGTTGGTGCCGAGCTCGACCACGGCGACTTTATGTTTTTTGGTCAAGCGTAAAAGCGTCAGCGGCAAGCCCACTAGATTGTTGAAGTTGCCTTCGGTTTTTAACACCGCGCCGCGGAGTGGCACGCCGTCCAACTTACCCTCGGCCAAGATCGCCGCGACCATTTCCTTGGTCGTGGTCTTGCCGTTGGAGCCGGTGATCGCCAGCACCTTGAGGCCGAGCTGCTCGCGCCGAAAATGGGCCAAGTCACCAAGCGCGCGCAGGGTGTCGCCGACCTTGACCGCGGTGGCGTTGCCCAGTTGAGCTTTCGGCACCGAACGATGGACAATCACGCAGGCCGCGCCCTGGCGCACGGCATCGCCGACGAAACGATGGGCGTCGTGGCGCTCGCCTTTGAGAGCGACGAAGATGGAATTTTTTTTGACCAGCTTGGAGTCGGTCACAATCTCTCCGTAACGCGCCCGTTGGCCAGGAAGAGTCGCTGTGCCGGCGGTGGCCGCGAGAATTTCATTCAATGTCCAACCCATGCCTGGTTAACTTAACCGTTGGCGCGCCCGGCCATCGCCGCCCGCGCCACCTCCCGATCGTCGAAATGAATTTTCGTCTGGCCCAAAATCTGATAATCCTCATGGCCCTTGCCGGCGATCAGCAGCGCGTCGCCGGTGCTGGCCAACGACAGAGCCAATTCAATCGCCGCGCGCCGGTCGGCTTCGACAAAATAGCCGCGCTTCACTTCCGCGCCAGCACTAGCGCGATCAAGTTTCGCGATTCCCGCTTGGCGCACGCCGGTTTCGACTTCGGCCAGGATCGCCAACGGATCTTCGGTGCGCGGGTTGTCGGAGGTTAACACCGCGACATCGCTCAAGCGCCCGGCGATCTCGCCCATCAACGGCCGTTTGCCGCGGTCACGGTCGCCGCCGCAACCGAACACGGTCAACAATTTTTTGTCCGTCAACTGGCGCACCACCCGAAGGGCTTTCTCGAGCGCGTCGGGCGTATGGGCGTAATCGACCAGCACGGCGACGCCCAAATTGTTGTCAACTTTTTCCAACCGCCCGGGCACGGCGGCTAAACGCGCGATGCCACGTTGGATAACCCCGTCGGCCAATCCCAGGGCGCAGCCGACGCCGATGGCGCCCAAAATATTTTGCAAATTCACCGAGCCCACCAGCGGCGAGCTGATTTTCAAACGCCGCTCCTTGGCCTGGACCTCGCCGCGAATGCCACCGACATCGGTGACCACTTGTAACGGCCGCACATCCCATGGGCCGCTCTCGCCGTAACTCCACACCGCCAAACCTTGAGCCTGGCAGGTGGCGATCAGAGATGTCGCGCGCTCATCGTTGCCGTAAATCACCGCCGCCTTGTTAGCCTTCACCGAGGCCGGCAAATAATCGTCGAACAAGCGCCGCTTGGCGGCGAAGTAATCGTCCATGTCGCGATGATAGTCGAGATGATCGCGCGACAAATTGGTAAACACGCCGACATCGAACTCCAAACCGCGCACCCGCTCTTGAGCCAGCGCATGGGAGGAAACTTCCATCGCCACCGCTTGCACGCCGTTGGCCGTCATGGTGGCGAGCAGCTCCTGCAAGTCGAGGGACTCCGGCGTGGTATGGTGCGACGGGATTTCCCGGCCGCGATAGCGATAGTTGATCGTGCCGATCACGCCGGGTTCGAGACCGGCGGCGTGCAAAATCGCCTCGACTAAGTAAGTCAAAGTCGTCTTGCCGTTGGTGCCGGTGACGCCGACCAGGCGCAGATTGCGGCTCGGCCGACGATAAAAGTGCGCCGCCCATAGTCCCATGGCATGGCGGACATTTTTCACCCGCACCATCGCTGGCGCTTGGGGCCAGGTGCCGGGGTGCGACCAGACCACCGCGGCGGCGCCGCGCTTGACCGCTTCGCCGATGTAATCATGGCCATCGGCCTTTTCTCCCGGCACGGCGAAGAAAACTTTGCCCGCCGCCGCCTGGCGCGAGTCGTAGGTCAAGCCCGTTATTTCCTGCTCCAGATTGCCGTCGCTCTGTTCGACCTCCTGCAGCGTTAAGAACTCGCGGACTCGCATGCCATCACCCTTGCAGGTTCACCACCACCACTTGGTCTTCGGAACGGCGCTCGCCCGGCGCCGGCATCTGCTTGATCACGTAACCGTTGCCCTGGACCTTCAACGTGATGTGCAACGATTGCGCTTTTTCCAAAGCCTCGCGCATGCTCAAGCCATGAAAGTCCGGCACCGCGTCTTCCTTGATGGCGGCCAATTGCACACCCGGCCGTTTGAGCAACCGCGGCAAGGACGGCTCGGTTGGGTTCGGCGCGGTGGGGAATACCGCGCCCTCGCGCGGCGCCACCGCCAACCGACGTAGCGCGCCCTGGGCGATATTTTTAAACGCCGGCGCGGCGACCACGCCGCCGTAAACATTGCCCTCCGGTTCGTCGATCAAGACCAATGACACCAGACGGGGATTTTCCGCCGGCACGAAACCGACGAAGGAACCGACTCGTTTTTTCGAGTAGACGCCGTGCTCGGCCTTCTGCGCCGTGCCGGTTTTACCGGCGACATCGAAGCCGTCAACCTTGGCGGCCACGCCAGTGCCCCCTTCGGTGGTGACGTCGCGCAGCATGGAGGCCAATAGCTTGGCGGTCTTTTCCGAAATCACCCGGCGCACGATCTGCGGCTGGTTCTCGACCAACACTTGTCCCTGGGGGCTAATTATTTTGCGCGTCACATAGGGGCGCATGAGAAGGCCGCCGTTGGCCACCGCGGCGTAGGCCATCACCATCTGCATCGGCGTGGTCGAGATGCCCTGGCCGAAGGCGTGGGTCGCCAGATCGATGGCCGCCCAACTTTCCGGCTTGCGCAATAAGCCCGGCACTTCGCCCGGCACATCAATGCCGGTGACCCGGCCAAAGCCGAACTTGTCGATGTATTTGAAGTACCGTTCCTTCTTTAATTTTTCGGCGACCTTGGTGAAACCGATATTGCTCGACACTTGGAGAATCTTGGCGAACGGCAACCAGCCCTGCGGATGGGTATCGTGAATCACCCGGCCGGCGTAGTTATACTTGCCCATCTCGCAGTAGAATAAATCGTCCTTGCCGACCACGCCCTCTTCGAGCGCCGCCGCCGCGAGAATAGTTTTAAAAGTCGAACCGGGCTCGAAACTATCGGTCACCGCGCGGTTGCGCCGCTGATCGGCGCTCTGCTGCGACGCTTTGTTGGGATCGAAGGTCGGATAATTGGCCAGGGCCAAAACTTCGCCGGTGGCCGGATCGACGACGATGGCGACGCCGGCCTTGGCGCGATGCTTGTGCACCGCCGCTTCCAATTCTTTTTCCGCCAAATGCTGGATCGACGTGTCGAGGGTCAACTGCACGTCGCTGCCCGGCGGCACTTGCAGCCCTTCGACGCCCTCGACCAACACCCGGCGACCGAGCGCGTCCCGTTCGGAGACCGAGGAACCGGCGGCGCCTCGGATGTAGTCGTTGTATTGCAGCTCGATGCCTTCGAGCCCTTCGGAATCGCGATTGACGAAACCTAAAATCTGCCCGGCCAACGCGCCCTGGGGATAGTAGCGAGTCGGCTCGAAATACATGCCGATGCCGTCCAACCGCAGCGCTTGAATTTGTTCCGCTTCCGCCGGCGACACCTGGCGCTTGAGCCAGACAAACGGCTTGTTGGCGGCGAGCTTGTGCTCGACATCGGCGGCTTTCAAATGGAGAATCCGCGCCAGGGTAATCTTGGCTTCGGCGGCATCGCGCAGCCGGTGCGGCCGGACATAGACCGATTGCGATTCTAAGCTCAACGCCAAGGGTTCGTTGGCGCGGTCGTAGAGCGCGCCCCGCTTGGGCAGGACGATCCATTCTTTCAAATGTTGGCGCTGGCCCAAGCGCATCAATTTGTCGCCTTGAAACACTTGCAGATAAAACGCCCGGCCGCCGACGATGGCGAAGACCAGTAGGAAGACGACTTTCACGCAATTGACGCGCAGCTGATTGCGTTTGAGCGAACGTCTCATGGCAGTATGGTGACCTGGCCCTTCTGCGGCGCCGTCAAGCCCAACCGGCGGCGCGCCATCTCTTCGATGCGGTCGCGGGTCGTCAAGGTAGCGAGTTCGACTTTGAGTTCGCGATTTTCCTGCTCCAAACGGCTTTGCAACTTGCTCGCGGTCGACAACACGTAACCCATATGCACCACCTGCAAGCGTAGCCACACATGCCCCAAGATCACGCCCAGCAATGCCAACACCAATGCCGCCACGCCCAGGTAACGGCGCCGGCGCGCCGCCTGCTCGGCGCGGCTGCTATGGACGCGCTTGGGCAGCGCGATCTGCTGGTTGTCAAGTTTGGCCGCAGTGGCCATGGCTACACCCTCGCTCATAGGCGCTCGACCGCGCGCAACTTGGCGGAACGGGCGCGCGGGTTGGCCGAGATCTCAGTATCGCTCGGCACCACCGGTCTTTTGGTCAACAGTTTCACTTTCGCGCTCCAGCCGCATTGGCAGACCAGTGCCCGCGGCGGACATAAACAAGCTCGACTCCATTTGCGAAAAGCATTTTTCACCAGCCGATCTTCCAACGAATGAAAAGCGATGATCGCTAAACGCCCGCCCGGCCGCAGCAGCGCGAAACCATCGGCGAGAAACTTCTCTAACTGGTCGAGCTCGCGGTTGACGGCAATGCGCAAGGCCTGAAACACCTGGGTCGCCGGATGATGATCGCGGCGCCGGCCGCCCTTGGCGCCCTCGACCAAACGCGCCAAATCGTCGGTAGTCTCGATGGGCCGCGATTTTCTTTCGGCAGCGATGCGCGCGGCGATGCGCCGCGCTTGCGGCTCCTCGCCATAATCACGAAATATCCGCGTTAGCTCCTCCTCTGACGCGCCGTTGACCAGGCTGCGAGCGTCGAGTGTTTGGCGACGATCCATGCGCATATCCAACGGCCCGCCCGAACGAAAACTAAAGCCGCGCTCGGGCGCGTCGATTTGCCATGACGAAACCCCTAAGTCCAATATGATTCCGTCCACCCTGTCCCAACCGATCTCGTCCAACACTTCGCGGACATCGGCAAAACTAGCCTGCCGGGTAATCAACCGGGCGCCGAACTCGTGTAAACGTTGTCCCGCCGCGGCGAGCGCCTGATCGTCGCGATCCAACCCCAACACCAAGCCATCGGGAGCGCTGGCTGTAAGAATCGCTTCGCCATGGCCGCCGCCGCCCAAGGTGCCGTCGATATAGCGCCCGCCCGGCTCAGGCTTGAGCAGATCCAGCGCTTCGCGCAGCAGCACGGAGACATGGGCAAACACGGGTCAGTGGCTCGTGCCGTCGCCCTCCCAATCGTCTTCAAAACTTTCGATGGCGTCCTCGAGGGAATGGTATTCCTCGAAGAAGCGATCCATGCCGACGACCTTGAAAATGTCGCGCAGGAAGGGGCTCATGCCGGACAGCTTCAAATCGCCGTTGACATTGCGCAGCGCCTTGAGACGCTCGAGCAAAACCCCGATGCTCAGGTAATTGATATGGTCCACCGACCTAAGGTTGAGCACCACCTTGAGCCGATCATGCTCGATAAACGAGCCGATGGTATCCTTGATGCGGATCATTTCTCGGAAATCGATATCGCCGCTGACATCAATCACAGAGATATCTTGAATCGCTTTACGCGCCAGCATCCACTAGTCTCCTTTCGACCCGATCCGTTATTTCCGTCCCGCTAAAAGCCGATGTCGCTCAAGAATTCCGGATCCTGCATGAGCTTTTCTTCCGCCGCGCCATGGACCTTGTTCCACACCCCTTGGTCCCAAATGCGAAATTTTTCCAACGCCGAAACCAGTGCAACATCGCGCTTGAGGTCGGCGTACTTGCGCAACACCGGCGGAATCAAAATCCGCCCATGGGTGTCGAGCGCGCACTCGCAGGCGCCGCCGAGGTAATAGTTTTGGAACAGCACCATGCGCGAATCGAACTTGGGCTTCTTGAGCACCTCTTCTTCGAACTTGATCCACGCTTCCATCGGATAAACATCTAGACAACGCATGCCGTCGACGATAAAGTTGGTAACCATGATGCGGTCATCGCCCTTAGCAACCACCACATCGCGGAACTTGGACGGGATGCTAATTCGCCCTTTGGGATCGATTGTATGTTCGTAGCTGCCGTGAAACATATTGGCCCATATTTTGGGATTTTGCGGGAAATAATCCCACTCTAACCCACCAGAGGCCACTTATAGCTTCCTACCGAAAAGCTGTCAACAACAAATCACTTTAATTGCCGTGATTTGTTGGTATTTTTTGGCGCATTTGCGGCGTGGTGGAAACTCCAGCGGCAATCGCTGAAACCCAAGCCTGAGTTGTCAGCCCACTTCATGCCAATTGAAGCGCGTTGGCACCGCAAAGCGGACGAAAACGCAGTGCATCTCCTTTTAAAATACCAGTGAGAGCAGGAAGGTCCCGTTTGTTCCGTCATACCCGCGAAAGCGGGTATCCAGGCTAATTCAACGGTGAACAAACCTGGATTCCCGCCTGCGCGGGAATGACAGATCGAGTAAATGAGCCTGGGGAGGGTATTCGGCTATTTTCATTATCCATGAGCGTGCGCAAAGACATGAAACACCCTGTGGTATTAGTTGAAGCGACCAGCCGAAAGTTGTGTGGGAGTTTAGCAGACTGGCAAGAACCATCCCTGGCGACGCGGTTTGTCGCCAGGTGTGTCAAAGTGGGCTAAAGCGGATCGATAAGCCGGATTCTGTAATGGCCAGCAATAGCGGCCACAGCGATCATTCATCTAATCCCTTGATTGCTCAAGGGCTCAAGCGACCATACCCGAGGGCTATGGGCGGACCACCCAACCCTCCTATTTGGTCTTGCTCCGGGTGGGGTTTGCCATGCGTTCGCCATCGCTGGCGAACCGGTGAGCTCTTACCTCGCCTTTTCAACCTTACCGGCCGCCGAAGCGGCAGGCGGTATGTTTTCTGTGGTACTTTCCCCCGATCGCTCGGAGCCGTCGTTAACGGCCACCCCGTCCTATGGAGTCCGGACTTTCCTCCTCCGCTTGCGCGGAGGCGATCGCTTGATCCACTTTAGCCCACGCTGGTTGGTTAATCCGCGGCGGCGCTGGCGCGCCTGGTTAGACAGCAACTAACTCTACCGCGTTCTCACCGCGGTTGAACGTTACGTGAAGATGTTTAGTGAAGCAACCAAGGTTGCCGCTGAGACTGGCTGGCGCGCCAGAGCGCTAGGCGCTCTTGGCTTCGTCGAGTGGCACCGGTTTGACGTAAACGATGCGCTGACAGCTCGGGCAGTTGTGGATTTTTTCGCTGCGAATGATCTCGTTGCCCATCTGCGGCGGGATGTTCATAAAGCAGCCTTGGCAGATGCCGCCGGCGATCTCCACCACGGCGTTGCCGCCGCGGCGGGAAAAAATCAGTTCGTAGCGCGAGATCAGGTCGCGCGCGACATTGGCGGCAATGCTCTGGCGCTGGGATAGTTTCTCGGCCACCGCTTGATCGATGTCATTGATTTGCCCGCCGAGTTCCTGCTGCTGTTTCTGCCAGGCTTCCTGAAGCGCCACCATCTCGGCCTCTTTGGCGGCTCGGCTCGCCTTGATGGCGTCGATCTCCTGCATGATCTTGATCAGTTCCTCTTCAAGCTCACCGTTGGCCTGGCGCATCATATCGATCTCGCGCTGGAGCGCCTGGAGCTCCTTGGCGTTCTTGATGCGATTCATACGCATGCGCTTGTCCGTCGCCTTTTTGCCTTCGTCCTGAAACACCCGGTCCTTTTCAGCGCGCAGCTTTTCTTTTTCGGCGGCGGCCACGGCGAGCGTATCCACTTCCTTTTGCTTGGCTTGGAGCTCGCGCTCTTTGGCTTGGAGTTCGTCGAGCAGACTTTGTTTCAGCCCGGCCTGCTCTTTGATCTCGCGATCGACGGTTTGCAGAGAAGCCAAGACTTCAATTTGCGCGTGCAATTTCGAATCCCCCGTTCAGATAAAAAAATGCACCCAGTTGGGTGCATTTTTAGACTGTCAATGCTGATTAATGAAAAAATGTTTAGGTGCTTTTCTGATCACTCCGGCAACGATCCCCTGAGTGAAATTCTTATATAAAATCGCGACCTTTGTCAAAGCGCCGGCGGCCGTCGGAACCACCCAACGGCTTCACCACAAGCTCAGCTGAGGCGTAGCAGCACAGCGTTAGCGCGTCGCCGGCCGCAGCCGTTGCAGCTGCTGGCCCATACTGTTGGTGGTGCGAATCAGATCGCCGAACCAGACGATCAATTCGTTGACCCTTGTACCGTTGCTGGCGGTGATCTCCGACCAGGAGCGTCCGCGCTGGTAATCGTCGGCGATCTGGCGTAGCGAGCCACGGCCCAGCTCACTGACGCCGCGCAGCCCAGCGTACTGGCCGTAACCGGTTTGCAGTTGCTGGCGCTCCTGCACGATCGCCTGCGGACTCAGACGTAGCTCACGAGCCAAGGCTTCGACCACCGCGCGCTCGCCGTTGGGTTGCTCGACTGCTCGATTGATCGCCTCCATGCGCTTGAGCAGTTCGCGCTCGGACTTGGCCGCCGGCGTATCCAATGACTCTGGCGACGGTAGAGTTTCCAGCCGGGCGTTGCTCGGCTGATAATAGGACAACGCTTCGGGCAAGAACGAGCGGATGTTCTGTACCCGAGTCTCATAGCCGGGATGGGTCGAGAGAAATTCCGGCGGCCGGCCACCCTTGGCGCCATCTTTTTTTTCACCCGCCTCCATGCGCTGCCACAAATCGACGGCGACGCGCGGGTCGTAGCCCGCCTTGGCCATCAGGATCAACCCGATGCGATCCGCTTCGGTTTCTTGGGAGCGGCCAAAAGGCAGCGCCACGCCGACGCCGCCGACGATGCCATAAGCTTGCAACACTTGATTGGCCATGGCGGGATTTTTACCCAACGCGACGCCGAGGCCGACGCCACCCAACTGCAAGAGCAAACCTTGGCTCATGCGCTCGGCCGGATGGCGCGCCAAGGCGTGGGCGACTTCATGGCCCAAGACCACCGCTAATCCAGCTTCGTCCCGCGCCGGACCAAAGATGCCGGTGTAGGCCGCCACCTTGCCGCCCGGCACGGCGAAAGCGTTGACCATCTCCGGATCGTTGATGACGGTGAATTCCCACTTGTACTCGGGCTTATTGGCCACCGCGGCGATGCGCTCGCCGACTTTGCGCACGATCCGTTCGGCCTCCGGGTTGCGCGTGATCACGCTATCGCGCAGCACATGCTTGTAGGCATCGTCGCCGAGCGCGGTTTCCTGTCCTTCCGAGACCAAGATCACCTGGCTGCGGCCGGTATAGGGCGCCGAGGAACAGCTCCAAATGAACAAACCAAGATAGACTAAGGTAAATAATTTTTTCATAGACACCCCAGCGGCACACAACCTGATGCAAAGCAAGCGTTTAGGATTAAGAGACACAATGAATTCACCGCCCCAAGCCTTAGACGCCGGGCCAACCTGGAACCGCCAAGCTACAAGGCCATTTTCCCCGGATTGAGAATGTTATTGGGATCGAGGGTTTGCTTGATCTGGCGCATGACTTGTAAGCCGTAGCCATGTTCCTCGGCCATCAGCGGCGCCAGCTTGACGCCGACGCCATGGGTGTATTCCATGGACCCACCCATTTGTTGCACCATGCGGAGCAGCTCTTCGATCGCCTCTTCCAAAGCCAACTGCGCATCGGCGACGGCGCCATCTTCAGCCGCCAGCCGCATGGAGAAAAGTTCCGGCTGCACCCAGAGCCCACTTTCCTGCAAACGCACGCCATGGCGCTCGGTGATCTGGCGCGCGGCGCGGCGAAACGCCAGTACCGCGGAACTTGGCAACGCGACATGAATCCAATCGCGGTAAATACCGTCCCGGCCGCGCTCGCGCCGCTGGCGCCGGTTGCGCGCGAAGCGCCGCGCGATCTCATGACGCTCGCGCCAGAATTCTTCGGCATCGCTGCTCGGCAGCTCCTTGGCGCCATGGCTCAGACATAGCGCCGCCGCTTGCCGCGCCTCGATGGTGGTCAGTTCTTCATTGCCCTCGAAGACCAAATAAAGCAGCGCGCCGTCATGTTTCTCGGCATCGTCGCCGAAATCGAGCAGCGCCGGCCGCAGTCGGCGCTGAAACATTTGTTGGATCGCGCCGTAGCCCTGCTCGAACGATGCGAAAAGAAAACCGCCAAAGCGCCGCGCTTCCGGTTTGGGAAAGATCCGAATCGTCGCCTCGGTGATGATGCCGAAGCAGCCCTCACCGCCGATGAGAAGAAAATTGAGATTCAACCCAGCCGAATGTTTCTGCACCGGCCGCGTGCGCATCACTTCGCCGTTGGCCATGACCGCTTCCAGGCCCAACACCTGCTCGCCCATGGAACCGTAGATCCCAGCGCGGTAGCCGACACTATTGGTCGAGATCGCCCCGCCGATGGTCGCCACAGGCACCGTCCAGGGATCATGGCCCAAGATAAAGCCATGCTCATTGAGCGCCAGATCCACCGTCTCGAGCACCGCCCCGGCCTGAACCTGGGCGGAACGAGACTCGGCATCGATGTGGAGAATTCGATTCATGCGCCGCAGGTCAACCACCAGACCGGGTCTGATCGACAACGCGCCGCCCATCAAACCCGATCCCCCGCCGAAGGGTACGATGGAGAGTTTTTCTTGATTGGCGAAACCGACTAGCCGCTGCACTTCTTCGGTCGACAGCGGCGTCACCGCGCATAGCGGCGCTGCCAGCTCGGGCCGATGGCGCGGATGGAACCGGCCCTCGCTGAGGGCATCCCAGGAGAGCTCGTCCAAGTAATCCGACTCGGTCGAAATCCGCTCCGAGTCGATGATCTTGGCGAGTTTTTCTTGCAATGGGTTCATAAGTTTGCGGCAATGCTATGCCTCAAACTATAGCGCAATCGCCAAATCGGTTCGACAGAGCGAGACAACCCGCCGCTCGCAGATTCAATAGGACGGAAACATGCAGCTGCCAGCGCCGTCGGGACACAAACTGGACGCCGCTTCGAGTGGGATCTTATGCGTGCCGGCGAGATGATCGAGGTGACCAACCCGGCTGACGAAACCTTCATTGTGCAGCAGGCAAAAGTACGGCGCGTTGACCACCACGGTCGGCGGCAGTACATAGGCTGGCGCGTAGGACGAAATCACCACCACCGGTGGATATTGCGGCCAATAAGAATAAACCGGCGCCTGATAATAATAGGGATAAGCGCCATAACCATGGCGCTGGACAATCACCCGGTTAGCGCCACCGCCGGCGAAGAACGTCACGCCGGAATGAGCCCGCGGCGCCACGATGACGCGGCGCTGATCCGCCCCAGCCTCGGGTTTCAACACGAACACGAGAGTTAACATGGCTAGCGCGGTCAAAATCGTTTTCATAGGAATCCTCCAGGCGTGTCGACCCATAGGTTAGACGTTGGCACGGGCCAAATCTTAGCAGCCCAGCCAACCGCGCCAAGCGATCGCCGCCGAATTGCGCCCGCACCGACCTCGGAGTAAGGTCAGCGGCAATTCATAATGCTGGCGATCATCTTCGGCCTACTGGCCTCCTTCTGGTTTGCCCTCTCCATGGTGCTCATCAACCGTGGCGTGTTGGTGATCGATTACTTCCGTGGCCTGCTCACTAATCTCGGCGTCAACGCGCTGTTTCTCTGGCTTTATATTTGGCTATTCGTCGACCGCGTCGAGCTTTGGCTGCCGGCCAATTTGATTTTCGTCCTGGTCGGAATTTTCGTTCCCGGCGTGGCGCGCTTCTTTATGTTCAAAGGCATGGAGCGCTTGGGCGCGTCGATCACCTCTTGTCTAACCAACAGCACGCCGCTGTTCGCCACCGTGTTCGCCGTGGCCTTTCTCCAAGAACACCCAAGCCAGACCAATCTCCTCGGCACCTTTTCCATCGTCGCCGGCATCGTCGCGCTTAATTGGAAAGGCACGACGAAAACCTGGCGCAGCCGCGATCTCTTATTCCCGCTAGCCTCCGCCTTCCTGTTCGCCGGCCGCGACAACATGGTCCGCTTCGGCCTGCTGCACATCCACTCGCCGCTAGTCGGCGCCACCATCGCCGCCACCACGTCGTTCGTCACCATGACGCTGCTGTACCAGCTGTTCGAAGAAAAAAAGCCGCTGCAAGCAACCGCAAGAAAAGGCTTCCGACTCTTCGCCGCCGCCGGCTTCCTGAACTTCCTTTCCTATGCCTTCGCCTACACCGCCCTCAGCATGGAACGCGTCTCCATCATCTCGCCGCTGATCAACGGCTCGTCGCTATTTGTCCTGCCGCTATCGGCGTTGCTGCTCAAAGACGTCGAGAAACTCACGGCGCGAAAAATCGGCGCCACGGTGCTGGTGATTATCGGGGTGCTTTTGATTTCGTGGGAGAAGATGTAGCAAAGAATGGCGAACGTCCATTGACACTCCAGTATGGCCACATTAGGATTTTAACGTGAAATTTGAATTTGCCCGTGAGAAGGATGGCAAAGTTCATTTTAGGAAACGCCACCCTGACATCGCTGTGCGGGAAGTCAAGGAATTGTTCCGTTTTAGGATGGCTATCCAGCCAGCGTATGGTGGCGCCTTAAAGGGAATCGGCCACACACGTTCGCGCCGATTCCTCGTGGTCATCTTCAAATGGGGCAGAAATAAAGACTACGTCTTCATCATCACAGCCTACTCCGCGAAACGGGCGCATGTTGAGGTTTATCTAAAAACGGTTGGAGGAGTTCCATGAAAAAGAAGTGCAAGAGATGCCGTTCGGAACTGTATCAAGCAGAAGATTTGAAATGGTTCTGTCTCTCCTGTTTGGCTGCGGAGATTGAAGCACGCGACGAGAAAAACAGTGTTAAAGGAAACTGGAGTGTTCTTGAACCGGAGACCAAAGCCGTAACCCTGCGATTGAGTGAGCAGGATATTGCCAAAGCCAAAGCACGCGCTAGGAAGCTAGGAACACCGTATCAGACGCTATTGAAAGGCTTCATTCACCAAGCCTTGTCTTAATTAGAACAGCGACCGACTTCTTTGTACGACCATCGTCGTTCATCCTGCCGCTATCCGATTTGCTGTTGAAAGACGTCGAAAAGCTCACGCCACGGAAATCGGCGCCACGGTGCTGGTTATACTCGGCGTGTTTTTGATTTCGTGGGAAAAGATGTAACCAGATAGTAATGTCAAACGGACTCAATTAGAGGGCTTCAGTGAGCGATCGTCTCCTACGCAATCTACAACCGGTGCTTGCCTTTCTGGTCGTCGGAGTGATCCTCAACTTCACCGTAGAATACGCCGCGCCGCAATTGAACGAGCTGCTCAAGGAGTCACGGTATTTGATCCCGACCGTCGCAGCCTCTTGCGTGATAACTCTTTTGGCTTGGTACGCCTATCGGGAGCAGCACGAGCGCAATCTCAAGGCTGAGTTCGCCCTCTTCACCACTAGCGAACTGCTCAAACCGGAGGACGTCGGATTTAAAAGCTGCGCTCCCGGCGATGAAGTGCCGGGAAACATCAGGCCCTATTACACGACTTACATTCCACGCACCGCGATTCGCTACGACGAACGCCATCACGACAAGCCCAGCCGCACTTACCGCGAACGGGACTTGGTCGCGGAGTTGGCGGAAGGCACCAGCTTACTCTTGATCGGCAATCCCACCGACGGCAAGACTCGCACGTTGTACGAAGTGGTTCGGCGGCTGGAAAATTTTATAGTGATACGAACCAGGTCGAACCGCGCGCCCTCGGACGACGCGCTGCAACTGCTGGCCAACAAAAACGTCGTCTACCTGCTCGACGACTTGAATACTTATACCGACGTGCGGCCCGATCCGAACGAAATCTATGACAAGATTTTGCGAACGAAAGCGCGCTGCGCGCTAGCGGCCGCCTGTAGAAACGGGCCCCAGCTTGCCGCGCTCAACACGCCCCGATCAGCGATTCAGAGACTTTACGAGTCTTTCGCTTTGCAGTTGCAGTTGACCAAGGCGAGCAAAGAACAAGAAAACCAGCTGATACAGGCCGTCGGTCAGGTCGCCGACGGTGCCGTCACCACCCTCGGCTCCATCTGCATGGCCGGGACGCTCAGGGACATGCACATCCGTTTCACCCGCGACGGCCTGGCTAAGGAAGTGCAGGCATGTCATATGGCGATCCAATTATTGGCTACCGGAAACGTTATGCCGTTCACCCATCGCCGCATCCAGGGCGTCTTGGCCGATGTGTTTCAACGACCGTTGAGTTCGTCGCAAGTGCGCGACGCCCTGGCTACTCTGGAGCAGGATGGCTTTTTGCGGTCATCGGCTGAATCCGATCCGGTGATTATCGGCGATGAAGCGTACTTCGTCGGACCGACTGCCCGCCCATTCTATCTCCGCAACCGCCCAGCGGAAAGCGACCTGCCGCTACTGAGCAGCACACTGAAAAGACTTGATGACGCGGAGGGCCTGTTTTACTTGGCGCTGTCTCGCGGCGAGCAAGGTGAAAAGGATAACTTTGCCTTCGAAATCGATCATTACGACCAGCTCGCATCCCATTTCCAAAACCACCAGGATTTAGCCTCGCGCCAATGGGTTGGCTGGTCACTCTACAACAAGGGTTTCAGATTGGGGCAGCTCGGCCGTTCAAAGGACGAGATCGCCTGCTACAACGAAGTCGAGAATCGCTTCGACTCCGCACCAGCGTTAGAATTGTGCGAGCAAGTGGCGAAAACGCTCAACAATAAGGGCGTCGCATTGAGGCGAATAGGGGAATCTGAGAATGCCATTGCCTGCTACAACGAAGTCGATAAGCGCTTTGGATCTACGCCAGAATTGGACGTACGTGAGCAGCTCGCTAAAGCGCTCTTCAACAAGGGGATCACATTCGCACAGCTCAATCGGCCCAAGGAGGCCATCGAATGTTACGATGAATTAGACAGGCGTTTTGGCTCCGCGCCAGAGTTAGTGCTGCGCGAGCAAGTAGCGAAAGCGCTTAACAACAAGGGCATCACATGGGAAAAAATTCGGCGCCACGTCGAAAACGAAATCGCGTGCTTCGACGAGGTCGACAAGCGCTTCGGCTCTGCGCCAGAGTTAGTGTTGCGCGAGCAAGTAGCGAAAGCACTTTTCAATAAAGGCGTCACATTCGGGCAACTTGACCAATCTGAGAACGCCATTAACTGCTACGATGAGATCGACAAGCGTTTCGGCGCCGCGCCAGAGTTAGTGCTGCGTGAGCAAGTAGCGAAAGCGCTTAACAATAAAGGCGTTAGATTCTCACAGCTCGGCATTCCCGGAAACGCCATCAACTGCTTCGACGAGGTCGACAAGCGTTTTGCCTCTGCACCAGATTTAGTGTTACGCGAGCAGGTCGCAAAAGCGCTATGCAACAAAGGGGTCACGTTAGGTTCTATCCCTGGCCGATCTGAGGACGCCATCGCTTGTTACAACGAAGTCGACAAGCGCTTCGGCTCTGCGCGAGAGTCGGTGCTGCGCGAATCAGTTGCTACCGCGCTCCACAACAAGGGTGCTAGATTAATACAGATATGTTGCTTCGATGACGCGACGATCTGTTTAAAGGTCATCATCGAACGTTACTCTGAATCCCAAGAGCCAGAATTAATGAAGATAGTTGAACTTGCGCACGATGCTCTGAAGAGGACCGCGAGTAGGACATAATGCTTCGTAATTTAAACTGCGGATAACTAAGAACGCGCAGCCATTCCTCAATAGTGAGGAAAACCAGTGCGACGATCCTGCGGCTTTGCCAAAGCGGAACCAGCTTGGAGGACACTCCCGCGAACAGCAACGCCGAAACGAGCGCATTGGTGTCCAGGACGACACGCACTACCGCGTCCTAGCCCAGCGGATGGCGGCTGTGACATCTTTCTCGGTGAGGTCAAGAGCTTTCATCTTGCTCCGAACGCTTTCGACCCGCACTCCGACGCGGCGCTTAACGACCGGACGCAGCACGATCTCCTCGCCGCGAATACTCACTTCGAAATAATCGGTTTGCGGCAGCTTATCGACGATCGCCTTGGGTAAAGTGATCTGATTTTTGACGGTTTTTTTAGCGAGCATATTCGGATTCCGTGGACTCAGTAGACCGTTTTACAGAACCGTTGCGATCTCGCCCGGGCGCCGACGGCGCACTCGCACGGTGACGTCGATCCGATCGCCTAACCGATTGATAATCCCCATCAACCGCTCGACGCTCATGCGCCGAAAATCGGCATTTCGAATACGCGAAAAATCGCCAGCGTCGATACCCGTACGATCTTGCGCCTGCCGAACCGTGAGACCCAGACCATCGATTATTTTGATGATCCGCGTCGCCAGAATCGCTTTCAACTGACGCACATCAGCGTCATCCATGCCCAAATCCCGGTAGACATTCCCACTACCTCGGATGACTTCGAGCTTATCCTTTTTCATCGCAACATCTCCTTCAAGCGCTTCAACCGGTCTTTGATCAACTCGATCTCATGCCGCGGCGTCTTTATCCCTTGCGTCGATTTTTTCTGAAATGCGTGAATGACCCAGAGGTCATCGCCGAGCTGCACCGCGTACACGACCCGAAACGCATTGCCGCGAAACGGCAAGGCGATTTCAAACACTCCCGAACCGATTCCCTTCATGGGCTTGGCGATAGCCGCCTTGCCGCCCTCAGCGGCCACGCTCAGCGCATCGATCATAATCTCGCGAGCAACTTCCGGAAAGGCATCGAATGCCCTTCGCGCAGATGCCAACCAAGAGATCGGTCGAATCAGTGGCATAAGTTCCGACTTGCTCAACTCATGTTGGCAGAACTACCAACAGCTGTCAAATTTCAACAACCTTCGGCGTCCACGGTTCGTGGCGCCGGAAACACCAAGTGAGCATTTCTACGACGATTGCCGTTCGAATCTCCGTAATGAATAGCGACAGGAAAAGAGAACTGATCTCAGTAACAATCAGTTGAGAAGGCCCTATGAAAGCCGGCGGGCGATGCTTCAATGCACCGTCGGCCCGCCGTCGTCGTCCTTGCCGCCGGGTAACACTTGAAAGCGCTTTTTCAGCCGGGCCAGACGGCGGCGGTCTTGATAGATTTTGAACTGCTCCCAGGGATTGATACCGCCACCGCGCAGGTAAATGTAGCCGAACACCATGCCGCCGAGATGAGCCAGGTGGGCGATGCCGCTTTGGCCTGAGGTGACCGCGGAATACACTGCGATGGCGCCGATGATCCAGACAAAATGCTTCATCTTGATCGGGAACAAAAAATAAAAGTACACGACACGGTCCGGGTAGATCAGGCCGTAGGCGAGCAGCAGTCCATAGACGCCGGCCGATGCGCCAATGCTTGGGCCCAACTGGCCGGGCAGGAACACCACATTCAAGATTCCGCCACCGATCACCGTGACGAAAAAATATTTGAGAAAGAATTCCTGGCCCCAGCGCCGTTCGAGGTCGCCGCCGAACATCCACAACGCCAGCATGTTGAAGAGCAAATGAAACAGCCCGCCATGGAGAAACTGGTAGGTGAACAGCTGCCAGAGATAAAACTGGTTGAGCACCCAATGCGGCACCAGGCCGAGATAGGCAGTCAGCGGCAAATGGACGCTGATGTCATTGACGGTCTGAACGACGAACATCGCGACGTTGACGATCAGAAGAAACTTCACCGCCGGCGTCACACTACCACCGCCGAAACTCATCTGTCGGGTTTGATATTGCATTGCGCTTAAGTTTAACCGTTAGTCGCCACGGTTAAAAGCCGGGAGGGCAACCACAGGGAGTTGCCCCTACAGGTCCGAATCTATTTTGTGTTCTTTGCGTTCCTTGCGGTCAATATTCCGATCCGAATCTTCTACTCTGTGATCTCTGTGCCCTCTGTGGTGAGAACATCTTCTTCCCGAGCCCTACCCGCCCAAGTACGCCTGGCGCACCAGATCGTTACCTGCCAGCTCGCTGGCCGGGCCTTCGAGAATCACCACGCCGGTCTCGAGCACATAGCCGCGGTGCGAGATCGCCAGCGCCATGGCAGCGTTTTGCTCGACTAACAGCACCGTCACGCCTGCTCGATTGATCGCCTGGATATTTTCCAGGATCTGCTCGACGATTTTCGGCGCCAGTCCCATGGACGGTTCGTCGAGGAGCAGCAGCTTCGGCTTGGTCATCAGAGCGCGGCCGATGGCGAGCATTTGCTGCTCGCCGCCGGACAAGGTGCCGGCGGACTGTTTTTGCCGCTCCTTCAAGCGCGGAAACATCTGGTAGACGAAATCCAACTCGGCGGCAAGTGTGTTTTTCGCCCGCGTGTAGGCGCCGATCTGGAGATTTTCCAGCACCGTGAAACGGGGAAAAACTTTTCTGCCCTCCGGCACATGGGCGACGCCGCGCCGGACGATCTCGTGGGGCTCGACCGCGCCCAGGGATTCGCCGTCGAGCTTCACCGCGCCGGCACGCGGCCGCAGCAAACCCGAGAGCGTTTTCAAGGTCGTCGTCTTGCCGGCGCCGTTGCCGCCGAGGAGCGTGACCAGCTCGCCCTGGGCGACGTTGAACGTCACGCCTTTGAGCGCGTGGATCGCGTCGTAGTAAACGTGGATGGCGTCAACGCTGAGCATTTTTCAACCAATCGCCAGTGCCTAAGTAAGCTTCGATCACCCGCGGGTCCCGGCGCACGGCATCGGGCACACCCTCGGCGATTTTTTCACCGTAGTCGAGCACATGAACGCAATCCGACACGCCCATGACTACGCGCATGTTGTGCTCGATCAGTAGAATCGCCTTGACGTAGCGTCCCATGAGATCTTTGAACAAACCCATCAGCGACTGCGCTTCGCTGGCGTTCATGCCCGCCGTCGGTTCGTCGAGCAAAAGCAGCTGCGGCGCCGCCGCGAGGGCGCGGGCGATTTCCAAGCGGCGCTGTTCGCCGTAGGAAAGCTGCTGCGCCCATTCGTTTTCCCGGCCGGTGAGGCCGGTGAGCTCGATGAGCTCATGGGCGCGCCGGCGCGCCGCCTTTTCGCCGGCGTGAAATTTTTTCGAGGCGAGAAAAATATCCACCAAGCTCGAGTCCAGCCGGGTGTGCATGCCGACCAGCACGTTGTCGAGCACGCTCATATGGCCGAACAGGCGAATGTTTTGAAACGTCCGGCTGATGCCGGCGCCGGTGATCGACTCCGGTTTCATTCCGACCAGCGAGCGCGCTTGGAAACGAATCTCGCCCTGGTCCGGCCGGTACAGGCCGGTGAGCGTGTTGAACAAGGTCGTCTTGCCGGCGCCGTTGGGACCGATGAGCGACGCGATCATGCCCTCTTCGATATTCATGCTCACCAGCGACAGCGCCTGCAAGCCGCCGAAGCGTTTGGAGATATCGCGGAGTTCGAGCAATGCCATGATTAGTCTTGATCCAGCGGATCGGAAGAAGAATTCTCCCGCAAAGGCGCAAAGGCGCAAAGGGTTAAGAAAGATTTCTCCCTTCGGTCGAAATCACTCCGATTCCGACCTTTGCGCCTTTGCGCCTTTGCGAGAGTCACTTCTTCGCCCCCTGCTTGGGCGGCAGGATACCCTGCGGGCGGAAGATCATCATCAATATTAAGATCAAACCGAAGATCATGCGCTCGTACTTGGCCGGCTCGAACTGCGCCGGCAGATTGGCCAGCGACAGATCGCCCAAGAGCGGGATCGACCACACCGCGCCCGATTGACGCAGGCCGTTCAACCACAGCGACAACCCCTTGAGCAATTGCAGATTGAGAATTGTCACGCCGGTGGCGCCGAGGATGGCGCCGGGCACCGAACCCATGCCGCCCAATATCACCATGGCGAGCACGCCGATGGATTCCATGAAAGTAAAACTCTCGGGATTGATAAACACCTGCTTGGCGGCGAACAACACGCCGACCGCGGAGGCGAAGGACGCGCCGACGGCGAAGCCGAGTAATTTCATGCGCACGACGGGAACGCCCATGGCCGACGCCGCGATCTCGTCCTCGCGGATCGCTTTCCAAGCGCGGCCCACCCGCGAGTTCTCGAGTCTTTGAGTAACCAGAATGATGACGCACACCAGCAACAAGACGAGAAAATAGAAATACATCGGATAAAGCGCCGCGTCGCTCACCTGTATGCCGAAGAACTCCAACAGCGGCTTGAAAAATAGCGGCGGCTTGGAGATCGGCGAGATGCCCCTGGGGCCGTTGGTCAGATTGATCGGCTTGTCGAGATTGTTGACCAGCGCGCGCACCACTTCGGCGAAGCCAAGCGTCACGATGGCCAGATAGTCGCCGCGCAGTCGGAGAACTGGCAATCCGAGCAACGCGCCGGCGGCGCCACCAACGACGATGCTGAGCAGCAGAAAAACAAAAAACCAATTGGCCGACAGCGGAAACCAGCCGCCCATGATTGCAGGGACGAAGTTATTGGCTTGCGGCGATCCAAACACCGCCCACAGATAAGCGCCGATGGCGTAGAAGGCGACGAAGCCCAAATTGAGCAAACCGACGAAGCCGACGACGATGTTGAGTCCAAGCGCCAGGGCGACGAAAATGCCGATCTGAATGGCGATCTCGAAATAGTAAGCATTGGAAAAACCCAACACCGGCAACAGCACCAGCAACACCAGGCCGCCGAGCAAAAATTTCACCCGGTCACTGATGTGAACGTAGTAGAGCAGCAGCAGCGACGCTTCGACGAGCAGGAACGCCAGCACCGATTGCGGAAAGATGTAGGCCAGCGCGCAGCTCACCGCGATATACAGACACAGCCCTGGCACCACCAGCGCGGCACTCATGCCTTGCTCTCCCGCACTGCTTCGCCGAGCAAACCCTTGGGCCGAAAGATCAGGATCACGATCAAGACGACGAACGCGACCACATCCTTGTACTCGGCGCCGAAGGCGCCGTCGGTGAGGATCGACAGATAGGACGCCGCGAAGGCTTCCAGTAAACCCAGCAACATGCCGCCGACCATGGCGCCGGGGATGTTGCCGATGCCGCCCAACACCGCCGCGGTGAAAGCTTTCATGCCGGGGACGAAGCCGGAGTAGGGATTGACCAGGCTATAGTGAATACCGAACAGCACTCCGGCCAAGCCGCCGAGCGCGCCGCCGACAAAAAATGTCAGGGCGATGACACGATTAACCGGCACGCCCATGAGCGAGGCGGTGTCGGGATCCTGGGCCACGGCGCGGATCGCCATGCCCATGCGCGTGCGGTTGACGAAAAAATGCAGCCCCAATAGCGTCAAGATCGCCGTGACGATCACCAGCAGCGATTTCACCGGAATGGTCAAAGAGGCCGTGATCGGCAGATTGCGATCGAGAAAATCGAGAGTCGGGTAGTTGAGATAAAAAGTATTGCGCCACAGGCTTTCGAACAGACGCAATGCGTCTTGCAGAAAGAACGACGCGCCGATGGCAGAGATCAAGGCGACCAAGCGCGGTCCGCCCATGAGCGGCCGGTAGGCGATGCGCTCCAAGGTCATCGCCGCCAAGCCGCTAATGGTCATGCCGGTAACGATGACCAGTAACAGAATCAGCGCCGGATGGAGCGTCGCCAACAAGCCGGCGCTTTGCAGCAGCAGCAGCACCTCGACGCCGACGAAGGAGCCGAGAACAAATATCTCGCTATGCGCGAAGTTGATAAACTCCAAGACGCCATAGACCATGGTGTAGCCCAAGGCGATGAGCGCGTACATGAAACCCAACACGATGCCGTCGAGCAAAACCTGGGGAAGAATTTCGAGCGCGATTTCCAAGCAGTTGTGAACCCTTCAGGGACCGCATGCTAACAAATAGTTATCGGCCTGGCTACCCGCCGGTTGGCAAAGTTAGCCGTTTTAACGCCATCCCGGACACAGCACCCTGAAAACCGGCCAGCGTAAATTAGTTGGAATGAGCGACGGTTGACGTATAATGGCTATCGATAGGCAGCCAACCATGTCAGACGCCGCAACCACACCGGTCCTCGCGCTCCCCGCTGGCGCCAACAAGCTCAAGAACGGCTTGCTCATCGGCGGCACCATGTTCGCCGTGCTGCTCGCCCTGGTGCTGGTGGTGCCTCACTTTATCGATCTGGGCCGGTTCAAGGCGACCTATTTGCCGCTCATCGAAGACGCCTTGGGCCGGCGCGTCGATGTCGGCGAAGTGCATCTCAGCCTGGTGCCGACGCCGTCGATCCAATTGTCCAAGCTGCGCGTCTCCGACACCCAGGCCTTCGCCGACAACACATTCTTTGCCGCCCAGCAGGTCGAGCTCAAGCTCAAATTTTGGCCCTTGCTGCGTGGCCGTTTCGAAGTCACCGAGCTGGTGCTCGACAAGCCGGTATTCAATTTGTTGAAACAACCGGACGGCAGCTTCAACTACTCCGACCTGGCCAATAAGAAAACCGCCAGCGCGCCGCGTCGCGAGGTGAGAAAGAAACCTGACGCCGGCAAAAAAGCTGAACCGGTGCCGCTGGCGCTGCCCAGCCGCATGCGCATCCGCGACGGCGAGCTGAATCTGGTCACCAAGGGACAAACCCCGGTGCGCATCAAAGGCATCGAGCTATCGCTGCAAGAAATGTCCGGCGCCGCGCCGTTTCCGTTTCGCGCGTCGTTTTTGTACCCCGGCCTCAAAGCCGTGGTGCTCGAAGGACAGTTGAATTACCAGGAAGACAAAGCGCTGCTCGAGCTCAAGAACAATCGTTTGAAGCTCCTCGATCTAAGCTTTCCGGTCCAAGGCAGCGTCAGCAACCTCGCCACGACGCCCAAGGTCAACGTGAGCTTGAGCAGCGACCCGGTGGACGCCAAACCGATCTTCCAGATTCTCTCGGTCTTCGGCCTCGCCCCCGGCGAGACTGAGATCTCCGGTCCGATGGCGCTCAACATGTCGGTCACCGGGCCGTCCAACGCCCTGGTCACACAGATCCGCGGCGTTTTCAAAAACGTCAACGTCAAAGGCAAGCGCGCCTTGAAAGGCAACTTGACCGGCGAGGTCAACATCCGCCTGCCCTTGGGTGGCGGCCGGATGAGCCAACGATTGCAGGGTAACGGTAAACTAGTCGCCCGCGACGGCGAGCTGACCAATGTCAACTTGATCAAAAAAATTCACCGCGTCACCGGCATGATCGGCTTGTCCCAGGACCAGCAACGAGAAGCGACGACGTTCAAGACCATGGAAGGCGACTTCACCATCGGCGGCGGCGGCGCCGACTTCTCGCGGCTCTATCTGGTCAACCCGCAGATGGAAGTCACCGGCAGCGGCACCATGACCATCGACCAACCAACGTTGAACATCGCCCTCAACACCGCGCTATCGCCCCAAGCCTCGGCCCAGACCGGCCGAGGCCGCACCGTGACCTTCCTCAAGGACCGCCAAGGCCGGGTCATCGTCCCGCTCAAAGTCACCGGCCCGTTGGAAAACCCAACGGTGAATCTGAACGCCGAAAAGCTCAGCGAAGCCGGCCTACCCAAAGCGATCGAAAAAGGCGTCGGCGCGTTCTTCAAAAATCTTTTCCGCGGGCGGTAAGCAAAATTTGTATTAGCTTCTATAGGTCAATCAGAATCGCCTTTAACTTAGCAAGTAGGTTAGGAAGGATAAGGGGGGGGGGGAGATTTTACTTTCTGACTATCCCAAACCATCACTCCCGCGCCGCCGGCGGCGGCAAACTCAAAATCAAACTCTGCAAACTTTTCCCCTCCAGCGCTTTGGTCACCGACAGTTCCACCGCGCCAAGCAGCTCGTCGATCTCGTCCTCTTCCGGGCTGCGATCTTCCGGCGCTTTGGCTTTCTTGCCGGAGTTGCGCACGCAATCGAGGATGTCTTTGATGCCGATGGTCTCCGGGTCGCGACCCAAAACGTAAGTCTCGCCGTCGTTGACCGGCAGTACCAGGCGGTTGTCGGCGAACATATCCAAGAATTCTTTGACGATGCCCGCCGGGATCTGCAAGTGGGTCGACAGTTCGGTGACGGTCATCGGATCGAGGCCGTAGTAAAAGTTTCGCCCGACCAAGTGCAGCGCGTGCAGCGCCAACTTCTCCCGACCGGCTGGGCTCTGCGCCAATAACTGGCGGTCGCCGTGGAAAAAATAAATATGCTGGTGCGAATAGGCCACCTGGGCGCCGAGCAAGACGATCACCCAGCCGATATGCAGCCAGATCAAGAACAACAGCAGAATCGCGAAGCTCGAATAGATCGCGTAGTACTGGGTCGACGAAGCGACGAACTTGGCGAAGCCCCACCCGACCGTCTGCCAGAGAACCGCCGCCACCAAGCCGCCGATCACCGCCGAGCGAATCCGCACCCTGGTGTTGGGAATGAAAATGTAGACGAAGGTGAACGCGCCCCAGAGCGTCAAGTAGGGCACCAGCCGCAGCATGAACAGCAGCGCCTGGCCGAGAGTATCGAGCGAGGTGAGCGCGCCCACGACGGTGTTATTTTGCAGCGTCGCGGTGATCGTCACCGCGGCGAACACCAACACCGGCCCGACCAGGATCGCGCTCAGATAATCGCTGAACTTGCGCGCCAGCGTGCGCGCCGAGCGCACCCGCCAGATGCGGTTGAACGCTTCCTCGATGCTGCCCATCAACGACAACACGGTGACGAACAAGGTGACCAGGCCGATGGTGCCGAGCGCGCCGGCGCTCATCTTGTCGACGAAGCCGATCAGATAGACGGTGATCTCCCGGCCTTTGTCGCCCAGCGGCGCCAGCGCCTCGGCCAACGCCGGCTCCATGCGATTGTGTACGCCGAAAGCTTTGAGAATCGAAAACAGCACCGCCAACAGCGGCGCCAAAGACAGCAGCGTCTTGAACGCCAGCGCCATGGCCTGGAGCTTGACCAGATTTTGAAAAAAATCCTGCCACACCATAACGACGATCTTGAGCGCGCCATGGAGCCAACGCTTGACCCGCGTCAGCTCGTCGAGCTCAGCGTCCATCACCCGCTCGACCACGCGGTCGCGCATCTGCTGCATCGAGCGCTTGGGTTTGGGCGTGGCGCGGCTGTTAGCCATAAATCGAAATTGTCAGCGGCGGGAAAGTTGCTCGAAGTCTACCAGCTTTGCTGAACGCCGACAAAGGATTTTCACCGCTTCATTGACAATCTAAAACCACGCTCGCTATGCTCACGCGCAACATGTCTGACCCATCGTCACAAAATGAACCGCGCCGCGGCCTCAATCTCGCCGGTCTGGTGGGTCTGACTTTTTTTTGCGTCGCCGGTGGTGCCTATCAGCCCGTGGTGAAAGTCGAGAATAAAGTGGGTGATCCGTGGTGATGAAGATCGACACTAACGACATAACGTACTAAAGTTTTCTGCATGGCGATGGGAAAACGAAGACACGAAGAGCAGCGAGGGATGTGGGTTGCGGTGAGCGAGCTACCGAAGTCGGTGAGTCACCCATTCTACGCGAAGCTTAATCGGCTGTTGGGCGAGCACGGGTTCGACGAGTTCGTGGAGCAGCAGTGTCAGGGATTTTATGCGAAGACGATGGGGCGGCCGAGTTTAGCGCCGGGGCAGTATTTTCGTTTCATGTTGCTTGGCTACTTCGAATGTCTGGACTCGGAACGTGCGATGGCGTGGCGCGCAGCGGACTCGTTGGGAGTGCGTGGGTTTCTTGGACTGGCGCTGACCGAGGCGGCGCCCGATCATTCGACCATCTCGCGGACACGGCGATTGATCGACCTGGAAACCCATCGCACGGTGTTCACGTGGGTACTTCAGTGTCTGGGGATAGCGGGGCTGATCAAAGGGAAAACGCTGGGGGTCGATGCGACCACGCTCGAAGCGAACGCGGCCATGCGCTCAATCGTGCGGCGCGACACCGGGGAGACGTATAACGAGTTTTTGACCAAGCTGGCGAAGGCCTCTGGCATAGAGACCCCGACGCGAGAGGATCTGGCGAAGTTGGATCGTAAGCGTAAGAAGAAAACGTCGAACCAGGACTGGGAGCATCCGTACGACCCGGATGCACGGATCGCCAAGATGAAGGACGGGCGCACGCATTTAGCGCACAAAGCCGAGCACGCAGTGGACTTGGAGACCGGTGCCATCGTGGCGGTCACGCTGCAAGAGGCCGATCAGGGCGACACCACCACGATCCAGACGACGCTGCCCGAAGCGATCGAGCAGTTGGAAGCGGTGGCTGCGATCATCGACGATAAGGTAAAGACCGGCAAGGAAGTGGTCACCGACAAGGGCTATCACAGTAAGCAAACCGTGCTCGATATGCAGAACGTAGGACTGCGCACCTACATCAGTGAACCGGACCGGGGTCGGCAACATTGGATCGATCAGGAGGCTGAGCGCGACGCGGTGTATGCCAATCGGCGGCGCATTCGGGGCGAGCGCGGCAAGCAGTTGATGCGGCGACGCGGCGAGTTGTTAGAGCGACCCAATGCGCACCTCTACGAGACCGGCGGCATGCGCCGGACTCATCTGCGCGGGCACGAAAATATTCTCAAACGGCTGCTCGTGCATGTGGCGGCGTGCAATCTGGGCCTGTGGATGCGCACGTTGACCGGGATTGGAACCCCACGCGGCCTGCAGGGCCGTCTAGCCGCGGTATGGGCTGATTATTTTACGCTGTGGGTGCTACGGCGCGACCGAGCAACCGCTATTTGCTGCCGAGGCCTCGCTCTGGGACTATTTGCGATCCAAAGTCGCCGCTTCGCACTGCCCCCGTGCGTTTTGTAAAATTTGGACTTTTACCACGGGCTGCTA
>CAMDBU010000021.1 GCA_945889495.1 Syntrophobacter sp. SbD2
TCCAGTTTGAAATGGCCGCGGTGCACCCCGCATAAGGGTCAAAGAGTGAGGTTTTTTCACAGCTACGGCAGGCGATGATGAAATCTATCACTGGCAGAACTACAGCCGCCGACACAGTGCGATTTACAATGGGGTTTTTCAGCAGAATCGGTAATCATGCCTGACAGCGGCGGTCGCCCGTCGGGCTGGAATCTCACCCGGTCGCCGATGCCGAAGTCGAGCATCTGCGAATGGGCGCGCATCTGATTCAAGAAGCGCAGACGCGCGACGATGCGGTGGTTGAGATCGATCAGTTCGTTCTCGGTGAGTTTGTCGATATCGATATTTACGACTGCCTCCGAGCCGAATCTAGCTCGCGGCTTCAGCTGAAGTCAATTGCGCTCGGCTAACTTCGCGTGTAGCCTTCGCTCATGGCGAAGTTGATTTCATCTCCCACCGTCATTCCCGCCGCCGGGCAACCGCCGAAGATCATCGAAGAGTTCGTCGGCCGGGTCAATTCCAACACTTCAGCGCTAAGCATCGCCAAGATGACCAGCCCGGCGGGCTGGCGCGAGGCTGGGCAGACGCCGGAGTTCGATGAATACACGGTGGTCTTGCAAGGCGAGTTGCAGGTCGAGACCCGTGGCGCGGTTCACAAAGTCGCTGCCGGCCAGGCGATCGTCGTTAGCGCCGGTGAGTGGGTGCGTTACAGCACGCCAACTCCGCAAGGCGCGCAGTATATTGCGGTCTGCTTGCCGGCCTTCACACCGGCGACGGTGCATCGCGACGCTGAGTAGTCTTTCCGCTTAAAAAAATCGTACCACGGCGAAAATCCCGATCATCGCGAAAGCCAAGGCGATCTTCAACGCGGCGCCGAGGACCAGGCCGATGGTGGCGCCGATGCCGGCGCGGGCGGCTTGTTGCAGGTCGCGGCGCGCTGACAGCTCGCCGATCACGGCGCCGATGAACGGACCGAAGATGACGCCGGGCAGGCCGAAAAACAGGCCGGCAATGGCGCCGATCAGGGCGCCGATCACGGCGCGCTTGGAGGCGCCAAATTTTTTCGCGCCGAACATGGTCGCCCAGAAATCGACGGCGTAGGTAAGGATGGCGAGCAGCGTGAGAAAGAGTATCGTCCAGAGTCCGACATGGGCGAAGCCTTCGGCCCAAGCGGCGAGGACGAGGCCGGCGAGGATCAGCGGTGCGCCAGGAATGCCGGGTAAGATTAGCCCGGCTAGACCGACGATGGTCAGGAGCGCGGCGCCGGTCCAGTAAATAAAATTCGTATCCATCTTTTCTCGCTTACTTCTCCATCATCGCGGGCGTGAGTCGCTTAGCGCGGCAGTTTCGCCAGTCGCACGCGCCGCCGTTGGCGTGGCGCTAGCGCGCCGCTCTGGCCTTCGAACTGGGCCAGCCGCTGGGCGATGATCTGGTAAACTTCCGGTGAGAAGCCGAAACCCAGATGGCTCGATTGGACTTCGACATGTTCGATGTCGGTAGATAGATGGTCGATGCAGGCTTGCCACGACACCACCGCGTCGCTGCGCGAATAGATCGCGACCACCGGAACTTCCAAGCTGGCGATGCGATTGCGCTCCTCGACCTCGGCGGCGAGGGCGTCGATATCGATACCGCGCTTACGATAGGATTCCGCCACCACCGTATATTTGGGGCCGCCGACCACCGGTGTGCCCAGGGTAATCACCAATCGCACCAGGTCGGGACGTTCGCGTGCTAGCTCGCGCGCCAGATAACCGCCGAAGCTCCAGCCCACGATGGTCACCTTTTGTTTGCTCCGTCGCGATAAATTTCCTAAACGGCGCAATAGCCGCGGTAGCGAATCGCCGACCGAGCCGCGATTCCTGCCTAGACCCCAACCGCGCGCGCGATAGCGGAGTAACCGCAGATAACCTTTCAGGATGGTCGTCGAGCCGTCGCCCGCCCCATAGCCGGGCAGGATCAAGATCGGTTCGCCGTTGCCGCGCGGCTGGCGCGCCAGTGACGGAAACCCTAGCAATAGCCGCGGCAGCTCGAGCAGTCCGCGGGCTTCGCGCATCACATGGGATGACGATGGCGCCTGGAGAATTTCAGTCATGGTTTCTAGTTGCTCAGCGTCGGAGCCCGATGCTAACTAAAAAAGCGCTGCCGGACAATGGCGATGGTTTACCCCCGCCGTGGCGCTCATTGGAGCGCGGACAGACCTTCTGCGAGCGTTGGGTAGATCAGCGCCGGCGCGAGGTCGCGTTTCATCCGGCTGGTGTCGGCGACCACCGATGTCATGCCCATGTGAATCATGTCGCGGGTTAGCGGCGCGCCGCTGTGCAAGAGCGTTGCGATGGTTTCGCAGGCGGCGGCCCCGGCGGTAAAGCAAAATTCCGGCAATCGCCAAGGTGTTGGATAACTCCAATGGCGCGCCAGCCGGTCCAGGAACTCTTGCAAATACAGCGGCTGATCGTCGCACAGATTGTAAATGCCGTGGATATCCGGAATATCGACGGCGCGCTGAACACAGTGCAGAAAATCGGCCAGCGACAGCAAATGCACCCAAGTCGGCCGGCGCCAAATCGCCATCACGTGCCAGCGCATCAGCGAGCGTGTGGCCTCGATGAGCTTCACGCCCGGACCATAAATCACCCCGGCGCGCAGCGCCACCGGCGTCATGTTTCCTTGGACGCAGGCGCCGAGCAAATACTTCTCCGCCGCCAAGCGCGTGCGCGCATGGATCGACTTCGGTTCGACATCGAGCCGCCCCATGGCCGGCCGCTCCGGCGTGGTGTTTTCCTCGACATGGGGAAAGCTGACCAAGATGAATTTCTTGACGCCGCCGACGCGCGAGGCGTCGATCATGTTCTGCGCGTAGATGGTGTTAGTTCGGTGCAAAAATTTTTCCGGATGAGGCTGGAACAGCACGCCGGCGACGTAAACGATGCAATCGATGTTAGCACAGGCTGGAGTCAACGTACTGGGATCGTAGAGATCGGCGCGAACGATCTCGGCATTGGCACCTGGCGGCAATGTAAACGGCAGGGGCCGCGTATGCGTAAGCAGACGCAATCGATGCGGCGACAAAAGCAAATGCTTGACGAGAAACGAGCCGAGATTGCCGGCGGCGCCGACGATGAGGATGTTCACGAGGGTTTGTCTCGCATGATGCGGCGAAAATAAATCACGCCGCCAATGTCGAATAGCCCGTGGGCTATGACCGGGACGAGGAGATTGCCAGTGAGTTTGTAGGATAGCCCGAAAAGTAGCCCGTGGACGTAAGACCAGTGGCTGACCACACGGATGTCTTTCTTGCCGTAGTGGGCAAAGCCGAAAAGTAAGCTGCCCGCGATCAATCCCCACTTCTGCTGAATGAAGCCGCGGAAAAATATTTCCTCACCCAATGCCGCCGTCATGCCCGCGGCGATCGCTTTCACTAGTGAAGCGCTGGCATATTCCTTTGCGAGTGACTCGGTAAGTTGTCTGGCAAAGGCTTGGCCTTTGACCAGCGCGTAGCCCCGTTGAACAGTGAACGTCCAGATGGTGATGATTAGAAAACTGAACAATCCCTGCAAAAATGCGCTCGCCGTAATGGTGAATGTTGCCGGAAGATTGAAGTACGAGATTCCGCCATAGCCCAGCCCACCGAGCGTCAAGGTAACGGCGAGATCGAGCCAGAGGTATTTTTTGACGTAGAAAAGCACGGGATGGTTAGTGCTAAGGTTTTGCAACGACTTCGGCAATCAAAATCTGTTGTAGTAAGCGCTTGGCTTGGTCGGCCTCGAAATTGTGAGGCAAAATAAACATCGCGTAGCATACAAGAAAGATTGCCGCGCTGATCATCCAGTCAGACGGGGCACCTAGCGAGGTGCCCGCAAGCATCACCACCGCAATTACAATGTTGGTTCTATGAGGGCGAATGTGAACGTCGATGTAGGTTCCGGTTGTGGTTGCTTTGAAACGTCCAATCAAGACGGGAGGCAGTGAATTCAGCCAACTGCGCGTCTGATTGATTACAAAACCTTCTTCAGTAACTATCCCTTCGAACTTCTGGTTCGTCCCGAACCATAACCCGCTGCTAAATGTGATGGCTGACGTTTGATTTTGTAACCGAGCGACGGTGTCGACGACGCTGTTTGTTGATTGAAGTGAAAAGCTCTCGTAGGGTAGCAACGTCCACATCGGCGGCTCAGGCTTTCGTCTTCCCCGGAAACGGACAGAACTCTTCGATGGTGCACTCGCCGCACTTTGGCTTCTTGGCGAAGCAGACGCGGCGGCCGTGGTACTGCATGAGGTGGCAGAAGCGGACGCGCTGTTTGGCCGGGGCGATCTCCACCAATTCGGCTTCGATCTTGTCGGGGTCGGTTTTGCTGGTGAAAGCCAACCGCTGCGACAGCCGCATGACATGGGTGTCGACGCCGATGGTGTCTTGGCCGTAGCCGTTGCCGAGGACGATGTTGGCGGTCTTGCGGCCGACACCGGGCAGGCTGACGAGGTCTGCCAAGTTGTCGGGAACCTGACCGCCGAAGCGTTCGACCAGTTGCGTGCAGCAGTTGTGGATCGATTTGGCTTTGTTGCGGTAGAAATTGATCTTGCTGATCTGCGCTTCCAGTTCAGCCAGCGGCCGGTTGGCGTAGTCGGCGGCGCTGCGGTTGGCCGCGAACAGCGCCGGGGTGACTTTGGTGACCAGATCGTCGCGCGCTTGGGCGGCGAGGATGAGTGCGATCAGCAGCTCCAGTGGATTGCTGAAGTCGAGATCGAGCCGGGCCTCTGGATAAGCTTTTTCCAGCCGCGGCAGGATCTTTTTCAGGCGGTTGGCCGCATCGGGGTTGGCGTTTTTCGGGGCTTTGTCGGTCATTTTAGTTTCACCGAGAAATATGTTACCAAACTGTGACTCATAAAGGGAGGAATAACTAGATGGAAGCCAGTGCCACAACGACCGCCAAACAATCGATCCGCCAATTAGCCGAGCAAAAGGCAGAACTCGCCGCCGCCAAGCCCGACCGGAAGAAAACCCGCGTGCTCCAGCGCAAGATCCGTCTGCTCAAGCGCACCACCCGCGTTCTCGCCGTGGAGAAGAAGGCGATCGCGGCCAAGGCCGCCGCCGAAGCCGCGGCCAAAGAGACCGCGGAAAAAGCCGCTGCTGCTAAAGCCGCCGCTGATGCGAAAGCAGCCGCCGCCAAAGCTGCCGCCGATGCCGCCGCCGCTGAAGCAGCCGCTGCCACCGAAGCCAGCGCCTAGTTTGCCCAGTCATGACTACGCCGCCTCCTCTGCGCGGCCGCGGCTCGGCGACCAATCCGAAAAACCGTTTCGAGTCCATCGAACGGGTGCCCGAGCCGCCAGAGGATAGCGACGAAGTTCCCGCTCCCCACACGCAGTTTTTCCCCGACAGTTCCAAATCGCTGATCGCTTACAACGACAGCCCCGATGTCGGCTTCGATGCTAGTATCAATCCCTACCGCGGCTGCGAGCATGGGTGCGTTTATTGTTATGCCCGGCCAAGCCACGAGTATCTCGGCTTTTCAGCCGGCCTGGACTTCGAGACCAAGATCATGGTCAAAGAGGACGCGCCGGAGCTTTTGCGCAAGGAGCTGTCGAGTGCCAAGTGGAAGCCGCAGTTGGTGGCGTTGAGCGGCAACACCGACTGCTATCAGCCGGTGGAGAAGCAAAAGCAAATCACCCGGCGCTGTTTGGAAGTACTGCTCGAGTTTCGCAATCCGGTAGTGATCGTAACCAAGAATCATCTGGTCACCCGCGATATCGATATTCTCGCCGAGCTCGCCAAGTTCGATTGCATCGGCGTGACGATTTCTTTGTCGACCTTGGATGCCAGGTTGGCCGCGGCGATGGAACCGCGGGCGTCGCGGCCGGCGCGCCGCTTGGCGGCGATCCGCGAACTGGCCGACGCCGGTGTGCCGGTGGGCTACCTGCAAGCGCCGATGATTCCTGGGCTAACTGATTCTGAAGCGCCGGCGATCGCGGTCGCCGCGGCCCAAGCCGGGGCGACTTTTTCCGGCTATGTCGCGCTACGTTTGCCGTTCGCGGTGAAAGATTTGTTTGAGCAATGGCTGACGCAGCACTATCCCGACAAGAAAGAAAAAATCCTCCACCGCGTGCGCGACATCCGCGGCGGCAAGTTAAACGATCCCAACTTCAAATCGCGCATGCGCGGCGAGGGTAAGTTCGCCGAGCAAATGGCCGCGCTGTTTGAGCTCGGGCGCAAAAAGTCGGGCATCACCGGACGCTGGCCCAAGCTGACGACGGAACATTTCCGCCGCGTCGGGAAAGATCAGTTGAGGTTGTTTTGAGAGAGAAGAGAAGAAATTTCACCACAGAGGACACAGAGATCACAGAGTGGAAGAGTCGGAGGATTGGCCGCAAAGAACGCAAAGGCCACAAAGCTCGGAAGGCGGAATGTTCACCACGAAGGACACGAAGCGCACGAAGTTCGGAATTATGGTCCGAAACCTTCGTGTCCTTCGCGTCTTCGTGGTGAGATCCGAATTGCGGCTTCGCACTCAGCTCCAAAAGCCGTACTGTTTGCTCACGGCTAGATAGTCCTTGAATCCCTGGGCGAGTTTATATTTCGGCGTGTAGCCCAAGACCCGTTTGGCTTGGGCAAGCGAGATATTTATCCGTTCGTTGCCGGCGCGTCCGTCGTCGGCGCCTTTGATTAATTTAATCTCGCGCTTGGGGTAGAGCTTGGCGAGGGCTTGGCGAAAATCTTGCGGCGTGTAGGTTTCGCCGGTGCCGATGTTGAACGTCTTGCCGGCCGCGCCTTTGGCTTCGCAGGCCAGCGCGATACCGCGGCCGACGTCCTTGGCGTAAACAAAGTCGTTACTGCCGATGCGCTTCTCGTGCAGTTCGATAGGTCCTGTGCCGAGACAGATGCGCGTGAGCTCGGCCATGTTCTTGCCGCCGCCGGAGCCGCCGCGATAGTGACCCGGGCCGTAGACGCTGGCGGGGCGGATGACCACCGTCTCCAGGCCGTAGTGATTTTTGTAGGCGCCGAGCAGCAGTTCGTTGGCGATCTTGGTCGCTTGGTAAAATTGCGTCGCGCCGCGCGGGAAATCTTCGGTGACCGGACCGGTTTTGATGTTGTCCCAATCGTAGACGCCGAAGGTGCTGACATGGACGACGCGCTTGACGCCGGAGAGTTGCGCGGCTTCGAAGGTATTCACCGAGCCCAGGATGTTGGTGCGGATGCCGCGGTAGGGTGGGTTGGCGACCTGGCCACCGATGAAGCCGGCGCTATGGACGACGATGGCCGGTTTCACCGATTTCATGGCGCGCAGCAGCGCCGGCAGGTCGAGCAGATCGCCGCGCATGACACTGACGCGTTTTTTGCCGGCGATGGCGTCGATGTAGATTTGGTTCGGGTTGATGTCGAACAGCGTGACGTTGTGGCCGCGCTGGACCAGTTCGTTGGCGGCGTGGCAGCCGATCAGGCCGGCGCCGGTGATGAGGATTTTCATGTTTCCTGGATTCCTTTCTGGGTCGATGTTCGTGGGCAGTCTGCTGAGTGCGAGCTTTTCACCCTCACCCTTGCCCTCCCGTCGAGGGAGAGGGTTCGGATTCGGAGGGGGAGGCGATTCACGATTAGTTAGTCGATTACGTTAGTCGCAATAGTATTCTAGCTGGTAACCATTGGGGTCGGTGATGTAGATGGCGGTTTTGCCGCGCCGGCCGGCGATTTTGATTTTTAGCGTCTTGAACTTGGTCTCGAGCTTCTTCAGTTCCGCGGCGGTGACCTTGAAGCCTAAATGTTCTAAACCTTGTGCGGCTTTCGACCGCCTTGCGGTTTTGACGAAGTTCAACAGATCGCCGCTCCCGGGCGTGGTCAGAAAGATCATGCTCGGCGGGTGACGGAAGGCCACTTTCAGTCCCAACACATCGACGTAGAAGTCTTCGGTGATTTTCAAGTCGCGTACTTTCAGAGCGATGTGGCTCAAGCCTCTTTTTGCCATGGGGGTCTCCGTGTTCGTGCTCGTGTTCGTGCTCGTGCTCGTGATTCGTGATTCGTGCTCGTCACTGGAGTTTATATCGCATTGCTTCTCGCTCGTACAACCGCAGCGCTTTTACATGGGATCGGAAGCTTGATAGTTTGGCGCGTCGGCTTCGTGGTGAGCTCTACCTTGAATTCTTCCCCAACATTATCGTCGTCGCACCGTAAAGTTTTCTACGGCTGGTACATCGTCGGCGTCGGCTTTCTGTCCCATGTCGCCTGTGCGTTTCACATGTCGAGCACGCTGAGCGTGTTCCTGAAGCCGCTAACGGAAGATCTCGGCGTGTCGCGCGGCCTGTTCTCGCTACTGCGCTCGGGGGAGATTCTCATCGGCGCGGCGATGGCGCCACTGGTGGGGCCGATGGTGGATCGCTTCGGCGGCCGTTGGTTGATGGCCGGCGGCGCGCTGTCGGCGGGTTTGGGATTTCTCCTGATGAGCCAGGTGGGCGCGTTTGGGCAGTTTCTTTTCTTGCGCTGGCTCTTCGTCGCCATCGGCGGCGTGTTCATGTGTCACATGATCGTCAGCGTTACCGTGTCGCGCTGGTTCGTGCGCAAACGCGGCCGTGCCATCGCCATCGCCAGCATGGGCCAGGGATTCGCCAAGGTCTGCATTCCCATCGTCACCGCGTCGCTGTTCGCCTGGGTCGGCTGGCGGCTGACCTGGTCGATCTTTGGCTTGGTCACGTTGATTCTGGTGGTGATCCCGGCGTTGATCTTCATGCGCCGCAGCCCAGAAGAGATGGGCTTGCAGCCGGATGGTTTGGATGATGCGCCGACTTCGCTTGGCAGCGCCAAATCGAGAGCGGCCGACAAAGCCAAACTGGCGGCCGAAGAAGTGGTTTGGACTTGGCGCGAGGTGATTCGCACCCAAGTTTTTTGGATCATCTGTTTCATCTACGGCATGGCCAACGTCGGCATCGCCGGTTTGAACTTGCATGTGTTCGCCTACGTCACCGACATCGGCTTCTCGCCGCTGGTGGCGGCGACGGTGCTGAGCATCATCGCGTCGACTCAACTGGGCTCGACCATGATCTGGGGCGTGATCAGCGAGCGCATGGACATTCGCCACTCGAGCTTGATCATGTTTCTCGTCCAGGCGGTGGGTTTGTCGCTGGTGCTGGCCGCCGTCCAGGTAGTGCCGGTGTACTTAGGCTTCTTTCTTTACGGTATCGGCTTGGGCGGCGGCTGGGTGCTGCAAGAGCTGATCTGGGCGAACAACTTCGGCCGGGTGTCGCTCGGCATGGTGCGCGGCCTGGGGATTCTCGTTACTCACGCCTTCGGCGCCGCCGGCGCGCCGTTCTTCGGCTTCATTCACGATATCACCGGCAGCTACCGGCCGTCGTTTATCGCCTTTGTCGTGGCGTTGGTGGTCTCGGCGTTGTTGAGCCTGGCGGTGCGCGCGCCGCGAAAAAACTTTACCGCCGTCAGTTGACCGCACCGGCTGACCTTGCATAATAAGAACGCCGACCGCAAAACAATTCTCTTATGGTAACAATCGTCAATGCCGCTAAGCTGCGCAGCGACGGCCCGCGCAGCGGCGTGCTCAAGCTCGCCATCGACGGCCGCCTCGACGCCGATAGCACCGGGCCGGTGTGGCGTGAGTCGACGCGCTTAGTGACTGCGGCGCGGGCAAATAACGTTGACCTCGACGTGGCATCGATGGACTACTGCGACGGTTCCGGCATCGCCCTGCTGATTCAACTGCGCCGGTTGCAACAGAAGCATGGCGGCAAGCTGGAGATCCACGGCCTGCGGCCGGAGTTCCAAGAATTACTCGACGACTGGTCCCAGGGCAGCGGCGAGACCGCGCCGAAAGCCAAGGTTCGCACCCAGCTAGTCGAAGAGGTCGGCCGTCGGGCGGTGGAGGTCTGGCGCGACATTCACGAACTGATTACCTTCGTCGGCCAGCTTGGCCTCGCCCTGGTCAAAGCGGCGCGCCATCCACGCACGATCCGCTGGCGCGACACGGTGCTGATCGCCGAGGAGGTCGGCGTCAATGCGCTGCCGATCGTCGCCATGCTGAGTTTCCTGGTCGGCGTGATCATGGCGTTTCAGGCGGCGGTGGCGCTGCGCCAATTCGGCGCCGAGATTTTCGTCGCCAACATGATCGGCCTGTCGGTGCTGCGCGAGATGGGACCGCTGATGACCGCGATCATCCTCGCCGGCCGCTCCGGTTCAGCCTTCGCCGCCGAGATCGGCACTATGAAAGTGCGCGAGGAGATAGACGCGCTCAAGACCATGGGTTTGGAGCCGGTGCGCTTTCTGGTCGTGCCGCGAGTGCTCGCGGCGTTGGTGATGACGCCGGTATTGACCGTGTTCGCGGATCTGTTGGGCGTCATGGGTGGTTCGGTGGTGATGATGTCGCTGGGCTTTCCGCTGATCACGTTTTTCCATCAGCTCCAGTTAGCCGTGAGTTACGGCTCGCTGGTCGGCGGGTTGGTCAAAGCTTTCGCTTTCGGCATTTTGATCGCCGCCATCGGCTGCTTGCGCGGATTGCAAACCGAGAACGGCGCCAGCGCCGTCGGCTTATCGACCACCCACGCGGTGGTGAGCGGTATTATTCTGATCGTGTTTGCCGACGGCATATTTACCATCATCTACTACCTTCTTTGGGTTTGATGCGATCATGAGCAGCGGCGAAACCATCATTCGCGTCGACGGCTTCACCGCCGCCTACAACGGCCAGGTAATCCTCAATCGCTTGAGCTTCGAGGTCCACCGCGGCGAGGTCTTCGTCATCCTCGGCGGCTCGGGCTGCGGCAAGAGCACGCTGCTCAAACATATGATCGGCCTATACGCGCCGGCGGCGGGGACGATCCTCATTGACGGCCACAATATTTCCACGGCGGAGGGGGACGAGCGCCAGCAGGTGTTGCGTAAATTCGGCGTCATGTATCAGAGCGGCGCGCTGTTCGGCTCGATGACCGTGCTCGACAATGTCTGCCTGCCGTTGCAGGAGTTCACCAATTTACCGCTCGACGCGATCCGCGTGATCGCGTCGATGAAATTGCAACGCGTTGGACTCGGCGGCTTCGACCATCACATGCCGTCGGAGTTGAGCGGCGGCATGCAGAAGCGCGCCGCCATCGCCCGCGCCATGGCGCTCGACCCGCAGGTGTTGTTTCTCGACGAACCGTCGGCCGGCCTCGACCCGATCACTTCGGCGGAGTTGGACGAGTTAATTCTGTCGCTGGCGCGCAGTCTAAAAATCACTTTCGTCATCGTCAGCCATGAGCTGGCGAGTATCTTCGCGATTGCGGATCGGGTGATTATGTTGGATAAAAGCGTCAAGGGCATCGTCGCCACGGGCAAGCCCAAAGAGCTGCGCGAGCATAGCGACAACGCCTGGGTGCGACAGTTTTTTTCCCGGCAAGCCTCGACCGACAACCCAGCGTAGCGCAGTTCAAATCGCCAAGCATGGAAAAAGCCGCCTACTTCAAGATCGGACTGTTTATTATTCTCGGCACGATCATCGGCGCCCTCGGCGTGGTGGCTTTGGGCGTGGGCACGATCTTCGAGAAAAAAGTCATGGTCGAAACCTACATCGACGAGTCGGTGCAGGGACTCGATGTCGGTTCGGCGGTCAAATTTCGCGGCGTGCAGGTGGGCAAGGTCGAGACCATCAGTCTGACCAGCGCCGAGTACCAAACCAAGCGCCGCTATGTGCTGGTGCGCATCGGTTTGACGACGAAAATTTTTCAAGCGCCGCTGTCCACTGACGGCATGCCGAGTTTCATGGCCGAGGTCGAAAAAGGTTTGCGCGTCCGTCTCGCCTCTCAAGGCGTCACCGGCGCCGCCTACATTGAGGCGGATTACCAAGACCCGGCGCGTAATCCACCCTTACCGATCGATTGGCAGCCGGTCTATCCCTATGTGCCGTCGACTTTGAGCCGCATCACCCAGTTGAGCGAGTCGGTGGAAAAAATTCTCCGCGGCATGGAAAACGTCGATGTCGGCCGGTTGGTCGATGGCCTGGAAAAGTCCCTGCTCACCATCACCAAGGTCGCCGAAGGCGCCAACTTCGACAAGCTCGGCGCCCAGGCCAATGCTTTTCTAACCGAAGTGCGTGACACCAACCGGCAGTTGAAGGAAATAATCGGCGGCAGCGATCTGAAAGCGGCCTTCAAAGACGGCGCGGCGGCGGCCAAGACCGCGCGGGAAATCATCGACAGCGCGGAGAAGCCGCTAAAGCAACTCCTCGCCGACCTGCCGCAGGCTACCGACAGCCTCAATAAACTGATCAAGCGGGTCGACACCATGTCGGCGGATTTACCCGAGACCAGCGCGCAGCTGCGCCAGTCCTTGCGCAGGCTGAATCGCCTGCTCGCCAGCCAGCAGCAGGAGATTCACACGACCATCGATAACATTCGGGCGATCTCGGACAACGTCAAAGAGCTGAGCGAAGAATCCAAACGTTATCCGTCGCAGGCGCTGTTCGGCGCGCCGCCGCCGCCCGCGGGAGCCGTGAGCCGATGATGAAAGATTTCACGAAACTTGGGTTGGGCGTTATCGCATTGCTAATATCGGCCGTCGGCTGCGTCAGCGTGGAGAAAAGCTATCCCGACAAACGTTACTACGTTATCGAGGCCGCGCGCGGCTCAGCTTCCGGCGACCCGAAAGACAGCGGAGTTTTGCTGGTGTCGAGCCTGCGGGTGTCGCCGCGCTACGAGAGCCGCAGCTTCGTCCACCGGCGCAGCGAGTCCAGCTACGAGTCGGATTTCTACAATCAATTTCTCGTCGCCCCTGGCGCCCAACTCACCGAAGAAGTGCGCCGCGCCCTGGGCCAAGCCCAAGTGGCGCAGTACGTCGTCGGCGCGTCGAGCCAGAGCGAACCGACCCACGTGCTCGAAGGCACCGTCGACGCACTCTACGGCGACTTCAGAGATTTAAGCGCGCCCAAAGCCGTCCTAGAAATGGAATTCTTCCTGTCCAAAGAATCCACCACCCGCGCCGAGATCGTCACGCGCAAACGCTACGCGAAATCCATAGCAGTCAACGGCCGCACGCCGGAAGCGCTGGTCAAAGGGTGGAATGACGGGTTGACGGAGATCCTCGCCGCGCTGGTCACCGATCTCAAGGCGACGAAGTTCTAACCGAAGCGAAGAAGTTCAAGCCGTTCAATCCCCCGGCCGTGGTCGTTTCGGTCGAGATCCCTCACTTCGTTCGGGATGACACTCGATCTCCACCTGTCATTTCGAGCAAGGCGAGAAGTCTTTCTTGATCCCCGCACAGGGTGAAACAAACTGAACCGCTACCAATCTCTCGGACCGAGTCCGGGGTCCGTTCAAGACGATTTAGGATAGCATTGGTGAGTTGAATTATTCCAGCCTATCTAGACAACTCTAAGTAGTATCGTCAAGTCTTTCCAGTCAGTGCGGTTTTCGTAAGTTGTTAATAATACGTTTAATTATCTTAAATTTATATACGATACTATTATTGTACGTCAATATTGACATGCGTTATTATTGTCGTATATATTACTTAGCGAGGTGATCCAATGAAGACAAACCCTGGTGGGCAGTTAGAGATTGGCGAGATCATCGGGCGTGACAAACTGGTTAGGCGTCTTTGGAAAGTCCTAGAGAAACGGAGCCTCGTACTCACCGCGGAACGCCGCATGGGAAAGACGCATGTGTTGAAAAAGATGATGGCGACCGTACCGGGCGGAATGCTGGTGATACCTGACCAGCTGCCACGGGATTTGGAAAGCATTCATACCGCCGCCGAGTTTGTTGAACGGACATTTCGGGATGCCGAGACATATTTGAGTCGATCTAACCGGTACGCAAAGAAAACCCGCGATCTTTTATCCAAACTGGGTGGCGCGGAAATATCCGGGGTGTTCAAATTCCCCGATCAGCAACCTCTCCCCTGGAAAGAGATTCTTAGCGGAACGATCGAAGACTTGATGGAGAACCAGAAAAAACCAGTCGTGTTTTTCTGGGATGAAATGCCGCTCATGCTTTTTAACATTGCGCAGAATCAAGACAAGCAAACTGCAATGCAGGTGCTCGATATATTGCGGTACTTACGCCAAACCCACCAAAATCTCCGCATGGTTTATACCGGATCAATTGGTCTTCACTTGGTCCTGTCTGATTTAAAACTCGCAGGCCATGCTAACGACCCGACCAACGACATGGCGACAGTAGAATTACCGCCTCTCGAACATCGTGATGCGTATGAACTGGCGACGATGCTTCTAAATGGCGAGAACATCACAGCAGATAACTTAGAAGAAACCGCCAATGAAATAGCTTCATCGGTGGACAGGGTTCCGTTCTACATCCATCACGTGGTCGATCAAATCGAAACTCGCGGCGATTTCGCTACCCCTGAACTGGTTGAGGAGATTGTTTTAGGTCTCCTTACCGATCCGCACGACACCTGGCACATGCGGTACTATCGCGAGAGGATCGACACGTACTATCCGCCGCAAGATCGACCCATTGCGTTGTCTATACTGGATAACCTCTCGAAGTCCGACGGTGTTGTTCCGTTCCATGACCTTTTCGATTTAGTGAAGTCGCAGATAAGCACAGAAGACCGGGAGACTTGTTTACGGGTCGTTACTTTATTACTCCGCGATCACTATTTGACTCAAGCCAAAAATGGCCACTACGCTTTCCGTCTAAATCTCATCAAGAGGTCTTGGCGAGTCCAGAGAGGGCTTTAAGATGGCTACGTCGCTACTTGCCAGATTCACCCCGAGCTTGATGCAGCCGGAAATGTTGGAGGCGATGTTTGTCCAGCGCGAGGACTTGGCGCATCGAATCGTTGATCAAGTCCGAGATAATGTTCTTTCCTCGGCAAAAAATCATAACCTGCTCATTGGCCCGCGAGGAATCGGTAAAAGTCACCTCGTGTCACTGATTCATCACCGCATCGCTGGGATGGAAGATCTACGCGACCGCGCCTTAATGGCTTGGTTGAGGGAAGAAGAGTGGGGCGTGACGTCTTTTCTAGATCTTCTTCTTCGTATCTTGCGAGCCTTGAACGAACGGTACCCAGACCTTATACCAGACGACCGACTTTCGGCGATTCAGCAAGCGTCGCGCAGGTCCGCCGAGCAGGAAAGCGAAAAATTATTACAGGAACTACTCACACGCAAAGTTCTCGTCTTGATCGTGGAAAACCTCGATGACATGTTTAACGGTCTCGGGACGGAAGGACAGAAGAAACTTCGCGCCTACCTACAAGACAATCAAAATTGCGCCATCCTCGCGACGGCCCAAAGTCTTTTCAAGGGTGTATCGCTGCACAGTTCACCCTTCTACGGATTTTTTCGAATTCAACATCTAGCCCCTTTAGAATTCGACGACGCAGTAAAATTGATCGCCAACATCGCCACTTGGCTACAGGACAGCGAACTTGCCGCGTTCATCAAGACGCCGGTCGGACGGGCTCGTCTTCGCGCGGTTCACCACTTGGCCGGCGGGAACCACAGAGTCTACGTCATCTTTGCCGAATTCCTGACCAGAGATTCACTGGATGAATTAGTCAGTCCCTTCTTACGGATGCTCGATGATCTCACTCCGTACTATCAAGCGCGCATGGCCTGGCTCTCGCCGTATCAAAGGAAAATCGTGGAGTATCTTTGTGAAGAAAGGGGCGCCTTGCCGGTTAAAGAAATCGCTCAAGGATGCTTTATTTCGCCGCAATCGGCGTCTAGCCAGTTAAAAATTTTGCGTGACATGGGCTACGTCGAGTCGACAACAAATAAACGTGAATCGTTCTATGAACTTCGCGAACCCCTGATGCGTTTATGTATCGAACTTAAGAAAAACCGCGGCGGACCGATCCGTCTGCTCGTGGATTTCCTGCGCTCATGGCATTCGCGAGCGGAATTACAGACGCGATTGGCCAATTTGCAACAAGATAAGTTGATCGAGCGTGAATATCTTAGTTATGTGATCAGTGAATATGAAGAAGGGAAAAGAGATTTACGGGTAGATGCATGCTTGGAAGCTTATCGTAAGTACGCTGACAATGGTGACTATCAGCGAGCGCTCGAAGTTGCCGACGAATTAGTGGCCATCAGGGGTGATTCCGAGGATCTGGTTCGACAAGGGGCTTACTTACTCAATTTAGGTCGATGCGAAGAGGCGTTGGTTGCGGTGGACAAAATCATTGAGCTGGACTCCAAGAATATAATGGGGTGGCGACTTCGTGCCGGGACCCTGGGGGTTTTGGCTCGATACAAAGAGGCATTGGTAGCGGCGGACAAAATCATTGAGCTGTTCCCCAAGTATTTAGACGGGTGGCTAATTCGCGCCATGGCTCTGGCAAGTTTGGATCGATACGAAGAGGCATTGGTAGCCGCGGACAAAGTCATCGAGCTGGACCCCAAGAATATAGACGGGTGGCTATTTCGCGCCAGGGCTCTCAGGATCTTGGATCGATACGAAGAGGCGTTGGTGGCGGCGGGGAAAGTCATTGAGCTAGACCCCAAGAATATGACGGGGTGGCAACTTCGCGCCACGGCACTGTTGTTTTTGGCTCGACACGAAGAGGCGTTGGTAGCGGCGGACAAAGTTATTGAGTTGGACCCCAAGAATATAGTTGGGTGGGAATTTCGTGCCAGAGCACTGTTGAAACTGGATCGACACGAAGAGACGTTGGTAGCGGCGGACAAAGTTATTGAGTTGGACCCCAAGAAGATAACAGGGTGGCGAGTTCGCACCACGGCACTGTTGTTTTTGGCTCGACACGAAGAGATGTTGGTAGCGTTGGACAAGGCTATTGATTTGGACCCCAAGGATTTGACGGGGTGGCAACTTCGCGCCACGTTACTGTTATTTTTGGCTCGATACGAAGAGGCGTTGGTAGCGGCGGGAAAAGTCATCGAGCTGGACCCCAAGAATATAGACGGGTGGCGACGTCGTGCCGATGCCCTGGCGAAATTGCATCGATTCGAAGAAGTCGTGGCCTGTTACGACCGAGTAATTGCGATGGGGGAGGAGTCATCCAGTCTAGTTATTGACCGGTCGGAAGCGCTGATCGCGGTTAATCGCTGGGACGAGGCGATATCTACCTTAGAGCTGGCGCTGAGTCGGCTGGCAAGTTCGCCTGCTAATACTGATTACGACGCGGCGGGAATAGTAGAAAGTCTTTTTCAATGCACTCGCGACCTGGGCCTTCTGCGTGAGCGTGTAAGAGTTTTGATCGAACTCCACTACAAATATGAGCGTACCGCATCGTTAGGACCCGCAATAGTTGAGTCTATTGAGTTGCTAACGGCACCGACAATCGCTTCCGCGACAAGACGATCGTGGTTCGAGATCTGGCAATCACTCGTTGGTGATAAAGCAGAATTCCAAATTCCGATTCGCCTCCTTAAGGCTGCGGTCGAGTATACTGAATCAAAGGATGAACGTGTCTTGTTGGAACTTCCATCCGAGGAGCGCCGGCTGCTAATGCCGCTTTTAGGTATTGAGGATAAGCCACAACATCCAAGCGCATAAGCTGGAATAAGCGCCGAGGTGTAGCCCCAAACTCTATTTTGACGGGGAACTATTCAACTGGCCGCACTCGGCACAGATACGACCGATGCGGCAGCGAGCCGCTGATTGGGTCGGCGTGTTCGGTGCCGATGAGCATGGCGGCATTCGACCCGGTTGTTTCGAAGGCGTCGTAGCCGGGCAGTTCCAATTCTTTGCAGCCTTGCCACCAGCCATGTTGGACGCAGATGGCGCCGGGGATGATGTTTTTGGTCACGCGGGCTTTGACTTTGATGGCGCCTTTAGGCGTCTCCACCGTCATCCACTCTTTGTGCTTGACGCCGTAACGCAGCGCGGTTTCCGGGTGAATGTCTGCGCTCGGTTCGGGCAGCGATTTGCGCAGGCTGGTTAGCGAGCGGTGCTGGCTGTGGACGAAGGTTGTGTTCTTGGCATTGGTTAAAATTAACGGGAAATCGGCGGCGATGTCGGGGCGGCTGACTGGGCTTAAGGCGGGCTCGATGTATTCCGGCATGGCGGGATAGCCGGCGGCGGCGAATTTGTGGCAGTAGAGCTCGACGCGCTTCGATGGCGTGGCGAAGCCGCGCGATTTTCCTTCCTTGTTTAACTTCGCATGCTTCTCGAAGCTCGGCGCCATTGGCCGTGAGATGCCGCCGGGGGCGTTCTTCAATTGATCGAGCGTGATGCCCGTCGGTTCAAGTTCATAAGCATAACCCGCTTCGACATCGCCATGGAAAAATTGCTCGCTCATGCCCATGCGCTTGGCCAGTTCAAATAATATCCAGGTGTCGGAGCGGCGCTCGTGCAGCGGCTCGACCACGGCGGCGCGGTATTGTAGATGAGTCTTGCCCAGCTGGCGGTGTTCGAAGGCGGTGGTGATGGCCGACATCTCCAAGAAACTCGTCGCCGGCAAAACGTAATCGCAGAGCGCGGCGGTGGGTGTCATGAACAGATCCATGGCGACGGCGAATTCCAACTTGCTGAGCGCTTGGCGGGCGCGCCGCGGGTCAGCGTTGGACATCACCGGGTTACAGCCGAAGGCGAGAAACGCTTTGATCGGGTAGGGCTCGCCATCGAGGATCGCGTTGAAGATGTCGTAGAAAGCGCAGTTGCCCGGCGACGCCGGCGGGCCGAGGGGCTTCTTGTCGCGGCCGATACGCTGGGCGGCGGCTTCCTTCGATAAAAACTCTTTACCGTCGACGCTGTTGGTGGCGACTTTGGGAAACGTCACGTTGCCGCCCTGGCGGTCGAAGTCGCCGAGCAGCGCGTAGAGTGACGCGATGGCGCGGCTGGTTTGGGTGGCATTGGTATGCTGGCCGACGCCGTTCCACATGTACATGCTCACCGGCCGGTTGTGCGCCAGCATGAGCGCGGTTTTCCAGACTTGCTCGGCGGGTACCCAGGTGATTTTTTCGGATTTCTCCGGGGCGAACTGGGCGGCGATCTCGCCGAGCTTCTCAAAAACCGGCTGGCAGATTATTTCGCTGCCGTCTTTGCTTTTGAGAATTCTTCTGCCGAACAGCGCCGGGCGGACGTCATCTCGGGCATACTGTCCGCTCTCGGCGTCATAGATGACAACTTCATTCCGCGCCTCATCCCAAACCACGAAGCGGTTCGCACTTCCGTCGGCGCTCAAATCGGCTTCGGTCACCACGGCGCCAGTTGCGCAATTCATCAAGAACATGCCGTTGGTCCAGTGGCGCACGAAGTCGACGTCGTACCAGCTCTCTTCGATGAGGCAGTGAATCAGCGCCAGCGCCAGGGCGCCGTCGCTGCCGGGACGCACTTGCAGGAGCATGTCGGCGCCGGCGCCGATGCCGACGCGACGCGGATCGACGACGATGGTTTTCATGCCGCGCTGGCGCGCTTGAATAATATCCTCGGCGAGAATCAATGACGTCGCGCTCGGGTTATGGCCCCAGAGCAAAAACGACTTGCTGTGGGCGACATCGGGAGTCTGAATCGTCGTGCCGAAGGTAAAACTGAAGCCGGTGTCCTTGTGCCAGTTGCAAACATGCGTCGTCGACACCCAGTTGGGGCTGCCGTAGAGATAGAGAAAGCGGCCGAGCCAACGCTCGACGTCGTCCACCGACGTGCCGCTCTTGGTGCCCTTGCCGAGCGCCATCGCTTTGGCGCCATGCTGGTCGCGGATGGTCAGCAGTTTCTGCGCGATGGCGTCCAGCGCTTCGTCCCAACTGACGCGCTGCCAGCCGGGATCGGCGTCACCTTTGGGCCGGGTGCGCTTGAGCGGATAGTTCAGCCGATCGGGATTGTAAACCAGCTCCGGCGCGGCTTTGCCCTTGACGCACATGACGCCGCCGTTGGGATGGTCATGGTCCGGTTCCAATTTCGTCACCCGGCCGTTCTCCACCGTCGCGATGGTCGCGCAGTGGGCGGTGCACAGAGCGCAGTAGCCGCGGACTTGTTTAGCTGCGATTACGGTTGTTGCTGGTTTGGACATTTATTCTCCACGGGGGTCGATCGGAAAAGAGTTTTAACCACGAAAAACACGAAAGGCACGAAAGGGGGATTTGATTTTCGTGTGTTTCGTGACTGCACTGATCTTATTCCCCCTCCGGTCGGTTCGCTTTGCCGACGAAGCCCTGGCCGAAGCCGGCTTCCTGCGCGGCCCAGGCGCCGGCGACGCGGCCGCTGAAGATCGACGGGCCTAACATGGTTCCTTCCAGGCCGTTTTTGCCGTTGATGTGGCCGCCGGCCATGCCCGCTACTTCGCCTGCCGCGTAGAGGCCGGGGATGGGCTCAAAATATTTGTTCAGCGCGCGGCAGCGCAGATCGGTTTTGGCACCACCGAAATTTTTCCGCGCCAAAGGAAAAATCTGGATCGCGTAGTAGGGCGGGGTGTCGAATTTCTTCGAGCCCTTGAGCGGCTTGGCGAACTTTCGATCGCTCTCGCGCTTGGCGTCGAAGTCGTTATTATAATCCTCGATCTCACCAACGAAGTTCTTTACATCCTCGATGGCGCAGTTGGCCGCCAGTTCGGCCAGGCTGTTGCCCTTTTTAATATACGGCGAGTTGTTGAGCATCGCTTCGACCTTGGCCCGGTCGATGACATCGCCGCGCCGATATTGGGGGTCGGCGACGTCCATCTTGGCCAGCATCGGCGTGTCGGCGACCGCCCAAGCATGGGGCGGGTTTTGCCGCAGTAATGCCGGAGTCGCCGAGGCGCCGCCGGTGAGCGACTCGTTGTGAAAGCGTTTGCCTTGCTGATTGAACCACAGATAGCCGGGCACCTGGCGAAAGGCGACGCCGCGGCGCTGGCGCGGATCGAGATAGTCGGGGGTGGCGAAGACGTAAAACCAGATGTCGCCCATATGGGTGAAGTAGCCGCCCAATTCTTGGATCATCCGGTGGCCTTCGCCCTTGGCGCCGACACCAGAGCCTTCCATGACTTTGAACTGTTTGAACTCCGGGCGATGCTCCAACACCATGTCAAGGTTTGAATTGAAACCGCCGGTGGCGACGATCGTTGATTTCGCGCGAATCTCCAACGCTTGATTGTCCTTGCTCGCGGCGACGCCGCGGACCCGGCCGCCTTCGGTCAACAATTTGCCCGCCGAGACGCCGGTCATTACCGTGATGTTGGGAATATGTTCGGCGGTTTTGATCAGCGCGGTCATCAAGCCCAGGCCGTTGTTGTCGGGGCGGTGCCAGCGCGGCACGCTGTTGCCTTCTTGAAAGCGCAGGTCGACCCATCTGACGCCGCAGCTCTCGCCCCAATGATAGAGCTCGTGCAGCGAGTGTTCGAGATAATAGCGCGCCCAAACTTCATCCGCCGCGCCGCCGCCAAAGGCGATCCAGTCGCCGAAGGCGAGATCGGGCGTGTCGTTTATACCTTGGGACTTTTGCAACGGCGTGCCGACGATACAGCAGCCGCCGCCGGAGATCGCCGCGGTGCCGCCGCACTCCGCCGCGACTTCCAAAACCAGCGCTTTGCCGCCGGCGCGGGCTACTTCGATGGCGGCTGGGATGCCGGCGCCGCCGCCGCCGATGATCGCTACATCAGTTTCAATATTATTTGAACCGGCCATGGGGAAATCCTTTACGTCGAATCGAATGGTCGAGGAATTATCACCATTGTCGTGATCCGGTCAACGCGAACGCCCTTGCTAAGGTCGAAGGCTTTCGGTATCGGGAGTGGTATTCGTGGTATGTCCCGGAGGTGATCCATGATCGGTCGGCGCGCGGCTTTCGTTCTTCTTGTCGGTATCGTTGTCTTGCTGTCGGTCCACGGCGCGGCTCACGCGCAGGAAAACGTCCGCATCGCCCACCCGTCGCTGTCGGCGTCGGTGCTGTGTTTGATCATCGCCAACAAGGAAGGCTACTTCCGCGAGGAGGGATTGACCGTCGAGTTCTTGAGCATCCGCGGCGAGATCGCCATCCGCACGACGCTGGCCGGCGAGATCGATATGTTCACCAACGCCGGCAGCGGCATCGCCGCGGTGGCGCGCAACGTGCCGGTGAAAATCCTCGCGGTCTTCCAAGACAAGCCGGGCTGGGATTTGATCGCCTTGCCAAATATTAAATCCGTCGCCCAGCTGCGCGGCCAGACCGTCGCGATCATGTCGCCGGAAGGTTCGCTGGCGGTGGTGACCCGCGAGATCTTAAAAAAACATGGCCTCGATCCGGCGAAGGACGCCCAGCTGGTGGTGATGGGCGGCGACGACGTGCGCTTCCCGGCGCTCAAGGCCAAGGCGATCCAGGCGACGCTGTTCAACACCGCGGCGAGTCTGCGCGCGCAAAAAGACGGCTACGTCAAACTCGCCGCAGCGGGTGAATACGTCAACACGATTCAGGGCGGCTTGGCGACTTCCGACGACAAGATCAAACAACAGCCGGCGAAGATCGCCAAGATCATGCGCGCCGCGCTCAAGGGTGCGGCGTTTTACTTGGCCAAGCGCGAAGCCTCGATCAAATATTCGATGGACATCCTGCGCATCAAAGACCGCGACATGGCGGCGGCGATCTACGACGAAGAGGCCAGGCTGATGGTGCGCAACGGCATCAGCGACGCCAAGATTCTCCAACCGATGGTCGATGAGATGAAGGCGGCGACCAAGACGACGCGCGAGATGAAATTCGCCGATGTCTTCGACTTCAGCTTCGCGCGCAAGGCCAATGATGAATTGAGGGCTAGTGGGTGGAAGCCGTAGGAGTCGGGGTCGGATTCGGAATATTTCTCGCAAAGGCGCCAAGGCGCAAAGTTGGGAATTCAAATTATCGGGAGTCTTCCCTTGGCGTCTTTGCGCCTTGGCGAGAGTATTCTCCGATTCCGCCAGCTTTTCTCTCCAATCGGCTACGCGATGCCGTACAGCTTTGCCGGATTCTTATCCAGAATCGCCACCTTCGCCGACTCGCTAATGTCGGTGCGTTTTTGCAAGATTCCGGCGGCGCAGCGGTCGCGGTCGCCGTGGGGCATGTCACTGCCGAAGATCACTTGGCTTTCGCCGACCAGATTCAAAACATTCGGCAGGATTTCGTCTTCGACTTCGGTGCTAAAATAAATGTTGCCGCGCTTGATGTAGTCCATCACCGGTAGTTTTTGGATCGGCGCGGTTTGCGGCAGGAATTTTCTCAAGGTCGAGCCTTGGTTTTTGAAGCGGTGGTGGATTCTTTCAATAATGAAAGGCACCCACTGGCAGCCGGCTTCCAAGAAAACAATTTTCAACTGGGGAAAGCGATCGAGCACGCCGCCGCTGACCAGGGCGGTGAAGGCCATCAAGAGCGGCACGTGAAAGGCGATGACGCCGGACGGATAAATATGCGAGTAAAGATTGTTCACCGCCGGGCAGGACCAGCCGACGTGGACGCCCAGGGCGAGATTTTCTTCGCAGAGCGCGGCGTAGAAGGGATCGAGGCGGGGATGATCGAGCATATCGTCGCCGGCGGTGCCGAGCACCATCACCGAGACGGCGCCCAGCTGCTTGGCCTCGCGAACTTGTTTGACCGCGCCGGCCACGTCGTCGAGGTTGACCACCGCCGACCATTTGATGCGCCCTTGGCCGGACAACCGTTGGCCCATCCAACGGTTGTAAGAAGAAGTCAGCGCGCTGGCGAGCCCCACGTTCTTCGTTAGCGGGTACGCCAGAAACAGCGTCGTGTAGATCACCTGGATGGCGATGTCTTCGTCGTCCATCAATTTCAAGCGCGCGGGTATGTCGTCCAACTCCATGTTGGCGATGCTTTCCTTCTTGCCCAAGCTATGGGCGGCGATCTGGCCATTCACATTAGTCGGCGTGCCGAGATTGTTGCAGCCGGGACCGACCCGGCGCGGATAGAGCTGCTCTTCGATCACCCAATAGGCCAGCCCATCGACGCCGGCGACCCGCGGCCGCAGGGCGCGAAACGCCGGGTCTAAATATTTATCGCTAAAAGTATCTACGTTCTCTTCGACATGGCCGTCGGCATCGATAACGCGCATGGGAAATTCCTCCGTGATGACTTGAGCTGTATTACTTGGTCGGCCGGGTTGTCAAGGCGAGTGGGGCGATGGGCACTGGCTCAGTTCGGGTAGGCGCACGTCGTCATGCTAAGAAAGATTTCTCGCTGCGCTCGAAATGACAGCAGAAAGGTCCAGTTGTCATCTCGAACGAAGTGAGAGATCTTGGGCTCACTGAACCACTACCGCGCGATGTGGGGTTTTCGTCACTGGATGTTCTTGCCATCCGGCGATCGGATGGCGTAGCGACGCGCCCGAGTGAACGGCCAGCGGATTGCTGCTGGCCGTGACAAGATGAGCATTGCTTGGCAGGCACAGTATCTGGGTTAAGGATGCGGTTGATTCGCGGCTTGCGGCTCGGTTACTCAAATTCTAATCTAGGCGACCTTTATTCGCAGTGGTCGAACGGTGAGCTGCATTCCCATCGCGCGCAGCACCGCTCGCAAACTCTTCAACTCCGGATTGCCTTTCGACGATAGTGTCCGGTAGAGCGTATTGGCGTTCAACTTCGCGCTCCGTGCCAGCTTTTGCACACCGCCAAAGGCCTCGGACATTCGGCGCAAGGCGAGCATCAACTCGTTTTGATCGCCGTCTTCCAGGATCGCGTTTAAATACTCCGCCGCGAACACCGGGTCGTTGCGAACACTCTCCACGGTCGCCGCTTCATGGCTGCGGCTGGTCGGTGACTTTGATTTCCGAGTCATGATTTGCGGGGCTTATCCTCGACCGATTCTGAGAACCTTTTGCCAATTATGCCGCGCCACGATGTTCGGCGCGTTTCCGCACCGATTTCTTACCCTGTGGGCGCCGTGGTGGGCGGCTCACTACGGTAATCTGGCTCGCCTCCTCGTTCGCCTTTAGGTCGCGATAGATCGCGTTGAGATCGTTTTTAAAACGCGCGGCGTAGCGTTCACGGACTTTGTGAAGCTCATCCAATATCGGATCCTTTGCCATGGTTTAATCCTCCGTGAGCTCTTCAGGCGTACACATGATTGGCGGTTCGTAGCCACTGTTGCGGCAAACTCCCTCAATGAGGTTACGCATGCGAGCGTTCGCAATGTGTTTGCAATTCCATGTCAGCAGATACTCCATCCCATGGACCGCTGCCGTGCCGATGTGCAAAGCGTCGACCCTCGCTTTGGCGGGTAACGATTTGACTTGCATTAGTTCCTCGGCAACGCGCACGGCATCTTGAGTAGTCGCTAACACCGACATGCCTCTTACGCTGTCGAGCCTTTGCCTAGCCATATTCGGGTTGCCAGCGGCGGCTTCTTGGAGAACTAATTGCGACACGAACAACTCGTACCGATGGCGCTGCGAGTTCCACCACGTACGGGTAACTTGCTGATGAGCGGTTACAACTACGTTGCGCGTGACTCTGCCTGTCAGGTAACTAATGATCGAGGTCTCCACGTAAACCTGCGGTAACACGGGAGTAGCGTACTGGCTCTTGAGAAAGATCGCAAGCAGCGGTGAAACTGGCGCAAGGAACGCCGCCTTTGTTGTGGATAGTGCCCCCGTCTGTTAAACCCGACGGTAATTTACCGTCATGCGCTTCACACCGACACCTTGGTTAATCGCCGCGTTTGCTTTTGTCGTCCTCGGATTCTCGCGCGGGCTGCATTCGTCCTTCGGGGTTTTTAATGTCGCTTTGCTCGATACTTTCGGTTGGAGCCGGGGGGCGACGGCGGGGATATTTTCTGTCGTGTTGGCGGTGGATGCGCTGTTGTCGCCGGGGGCGGGGTATTTGCTCGACCGCTATGGCACGCGCAAGATCGCCATCGCCGGCTGTTTGATCATGGCGCTGGGTTTGTTTTTGAGCAGTCAGGTGTCGGCGCTGTGGCAGCTCTATATTTGCTTCGGCTTGGTGATGGCGTTGGGCTTCACGCTTACCGGCATGGTGCCGCATATTTTTTTGATCTCGGAGTGGTTTGCCGAAAAGCGCGCGTCGGCCATCGGTGTGGTCTATGCCGGCAGCGGCGTCGGTATCATGATTTTGGCGCCGCTCAGCGAGTGGCTGATCTCCGGCTATGGCTGGGAGCGCGCCTTCGAGATTTACGCGGCGCTGGTGTTAGTGTTCCTGTTGCCGATCGTTTTTATCACCTACCAGCAGGGCCCCCATGGCCATAGCGGCGCCCATGGCGCGGTGAAAAAGGCCGAGGGCAATCAATGGACCGCCAAGCTGGCGTTGCAGAGTTTGCAGTTCTGGCTGCTGTTCATCGCGCGTATCGGCGCGGCCTCCGGCACCACCGTCATCGTCACCCATCAAGTGGCCCATGTGGTCGATGTCGGGTTTAGCAAACTGTTAGCCGCGTCGGTGTTCGGCTTCGCCGGTATCACCAGCAGCTTCGGCCGGGTGATCTTCGGTTTCATCGCCGATCGTTTGAGCAAGCAGGCCGCTTACACGCTCAACATTGCCATGACCGTGGTCGGTGTCGGCGCCTTGATGATCCTACGCGATCCCAGCCAGGTGTGGCTGCTCTATGTCTACGTGATTTTTTTCGGCATCGGCTTTGGCTCGCGGGCGGTGATTTTTTCCTCGCTCACCGCGGATATATTTACCGGCAAAGGCTTCGGCGCGATCCTCGGCTACTCTACCGTCGCGGTGGGCGTCGGCGGCGCGCTGGGCTCCTACTTTGGCGGCGTGTTTCATGACTGGACCGGCAGCTATACCATGTCGTTCACGTTGTCGACTTTGCTGCTGGCGGTCTCGGACGTCTGCATCTGGCTCGCCGCGGTGCCGGCGGTGGCGCTCTACGACAAGCGGCTGTGGGCGCGGAATTAACCCGTTCCAACTGTTCCAATCGTTCCAACTCGCCTTGAGGGTGCCGGCGGAAGTTGCTAGTTTACTCACTTCTAATCTATGGATGCTCGGCTGCGCGACGGCATACGTCTATTTAACGACCAGAAATTTTTCGACTGCCACGAAGTCTTGGAAGAATTCTATCGCGACAGCGAGGTCGAGGTTAAGCCGTTTCTCGAAGGGCTGATCACGCTCGCCGCGGCGTTTCGCATGTTCGTCGACTTCAAGGAGATCAAAGGGCCGGTGCGGGCGATTTACCAGGCATTGATTCGCTTCGAGAGTTATCCGCCGGCCTATTTGCAGGTGCGCTTGAAAGAGTTGAGCGCCGAGGCCGAAGCGTGGGCCAAAGCCGCGGAAGTCGCCGGCGCCACGCCGTCGGCGTCGAACATTCCAAAAATTCAGCTCCAACGTTTCAGCTTTTTTTCCTAACCGACCCATGACTGATCTTGCGCTACGCGAAAAGCTCGCCGGGTTCCTGCGTGGAACTTGGTCTGGCGCCAAGCGGCTGCAAGGCGTGCAGGGCGGCGCGCGGGCTTATTTACTGGCGCTCGCCGCGGCGGACGCCAATCGGCCGCTGCTCGTCATCGCGCCCAACGCCAATCAGGCGGAGACGCTCTATGACGATCTCGCGTTCTTTCTCGGCGAGGAGCGCGGTCTGGCGCCGCTGCGCCGCCGGCTCCATCTGTTTCCGTCCTGGGAAGTGTTGCCGTTTGAAAATCTCTCGCCTCATCCGGAGAACATCGCCGGCCGCTTGGAAGGACTTTATAAATTAATAGAAGAGCCGGCGCCGATCTTGATCGCCACGCCGGCGGCGTTGATGCAGCGGGTGATCCCCAAGGACGAGCTGAAAAAATCCTATCTCTACATCGTCGTCGGCCAGGACTTGCCGCGCGAATCGTTGCTCGATCATTTGATGCACTGGGGCTTTCAAAATGTTCCCTTAGTCGAGGAGCGCGGCGACTTCAGCGTGCGCGGCGGCATCGTCGATCTGTTTCCGCCCGGCTATGGCCGGCCGATCCGTTTGGAATTCGACGGCGACCGCTTGGAATCGATCCGCGAGTTTAGTCCAGCCAACCAGCGCACCGAAGCGGTGCAGGAAGAATTCATTCTGCTGCCGATGAAAGAGTTCGCACTGCGGCGTGCCGGCATCGACGAGTCGATCAAGCGATTGGAGCAGCGTGCCCTCGAACTGGAAGTCGATCGGCGCCAGCGCCAAGCGCTGATCGAGTCCTTGCGCGAAGGCATCCCAGTGGCTGGAGTAGAATTTTTGCTGCCGTTTTTCTGCCCCGAGCTGGTGCCGGTGACCGCTTATCTGCCGGACAACACGCTGATCTGGCTCGACGGCGCCGACCGCGTCGAGGCCGAGAGCGAGCGCTTCGGCCAGCATGCCTGGGAACGCAACAAGTTGGCGGTGGAAGAGCACCGCTTGGTGGCGCCGGTAGGGAGTCTATATTTAAATGAACATGAATGGCGCGACGCCTTGCAGCCGTTCTCGACGGTCCAAGGCGAGGCCTTGATGCTGCTCGCCGCCGCGGAAAAGGCCCAGGCGGCGACCCTCACCGTCGAATCGTTTGTCACCACCGATCTGCGCCAGGACCCGGCGCTCCTCGGCAAAGACGTCTCCCTGGCGCCGTTGGTGGAGCGGTTAAAAATTTGGTCCGGCGAAAAAGTCATCTTCGTGGCGCCGACCAAGGGCGACGCGGTGCGTTTGCGCGAATTATTGGGCGGCTATCAAATGGACGCGGCGCTGATCGAGGATGCGATTCCCGATGTGCTAGCGCGCCCGGATGTCGCCCGCGGCATTGTGCGCGGCAATTTGAATCAGGGCTTTCGCCTGCCTGAAGCGCATTTGATTTTCGTCACCTTCGACGAGATATTTGCCACCCGCAAACGCCAACCGACCACCGCGACCAAAAGCTACCCGAGCCATTTTCTCTCCAGCCTGAGCGAGTTGAAGCAAGATGACTACGTCGTCCATCTCGATCATGGCATCGGTGTTTACCGCGGTCTCAAGTTTCTCAAAGTGGCCGACGTCGCCGGCGAATTTCTCCATCTCGAATACGAAGCGGGCGACCGGCTCTATTTGCCCGTCGACCGCATCAACATGGTGCAGAAATATATCGGCGGCGACGGCGCCCAGCCGGCGCTTGACCGCCTGGGCGGCACGAGCTGGGAGAAAGTCAAAGGTCGAGCGAAAAAAATCGTCCTCGCCATGGCCGAAGAATTAGTCCAACTCTACGCCCTGCGCGAAGCGCGCGGTGGCACCGCCTTCGCGCCGCCGGACAATATGTACAAAGAGTTCGAAGCCGCCTTCGAGTTCGAAGAGACGCCGGACCAGCAGCGCGCCATCGACGACACGCTTGAGAGCATGCAGAGCCCGAAACCGATGGACCGCTTGGTGTGCGGCGATGTCGGCTACGGCAAGACCGAAGTCGCCATGCGCGCGGCTTTTCTCGCCGTCGAGGGTGGCAAGCAGGTGGCGGTGTTGGCACCGACGACGATCCTGGCGCAGCAACATATGCAGACCTTCCGCCACCGGTTTCGTAACCATCCGATCCGCATCGAAATGGTCAGCCGCTTTTTGACCAGCAAAGAAATCGCCCAGGTGCTCATCGACACCGCCAAGGGGCAAGTTGACGTGGTGGTCGGTACCCACCGCTTGCTGCAAAAGGATGTCGAGTTCAAAGACCTGGGTCTGGTGATCATCGACGAGGAGCACCGCTTCGGCGTAGTCCACAAAGAGCGGCTGAAAAAAATGCGCGCCCTGGTCGACGTTCTCAGTCTCACGGCGACGCCGATCCCGCGCACGTTGCATATGTCGCTGGTGGGTATTCGCGATTTGAGCATCATCGAAACCCCGCCGGTGGACCGGCTGGCGATTCAAACTTATGTCACGCGCTACGATGACCGGGTGATCCGCGACGCTATACTTCGTGAGATCGAGCGCGGCGGCCAGGTGTTTTTTCTCCACAACCGGGTCGAGACTATTGATAGACTAGCGCTCAAATTGTCCGAGCTCGTGCCCGAGGCGAAGATGGCGGTGGGCCATGGGCAGATGCGGCCCAAGGAGTTGGAGAAAGTCATGCTCGACTTTCTCGAGAACAAAACCCAAGTTCTGGTCTGCTCGGCGATCATCGAGTCCGGCCTCGACTTTCCCAACGCCAATACGATCATCATCAATCGCGCCGACCGCTTCGGCCTGGCCCAGCTCTATCAGCTGCGCGGCCGGGTCGGGCGCTCGCACCGCCATGCGTTCGCTTATTTACTGATTCCCGGCGAGCATGCGATCACGCCGGACGCCGAGCGGCGGTTGCGCGCGTTGCAGGAAATTGACGGCCTCGGCGGCGGTTTCAAGCTGGCGCTCCACGATTTGGAAATCCGCGGCGCGGGTAATTTACTTGGCGACCAGCAGTCGGGCCAGATCACCGCGGTGGGATTCGAGCTCTACACCGAAATGATGCAGGCGGCGATTCAGGAACTCAAAGGCGAAGAGATCCTGCCGGAGATCGATCCGGAGATCCGCCTGGGCATCTCGGCCTACTTCCCCGACGACTATATGCCCGACGCCAACCAGCGGCTGTATTTCTACAAGCGCTTGGCGAGTTTGAAAAACTCGGCCGAGCTCGACGAACTGAAAGCCGAGATCGAAGACCGCTTCGGACCCTATTCGGATGTCGTCGATAATTTATTCCTGGTGATGAATCTGCGCCGGGTGTTGAAAGAATTCCTGGTCCAGCAGATCAGCTTTTCCGACGGCAAGATTTTTCTGCTGTTCCACGCTGAGTCGCCGGTTAAAGTCGACAAGCTCCTGGAACTGATCCACAAACAAAAAAATCGCTTCCGCCTGGCCCCCGACGGCCGGCTGTCGTTCACGCCGAAAAATAAAGATTGGCAGCCGTTGGCCGATGAAGTGGTGCAGTTGTTGCACCAGATTCGCGAGATTCCGGCGGCCGCGCGATGAGTGAAATGGAGTGATGGAGTATTGGGGTAATGGAGTGATGGGTTAGGACTCCGATCCCATTACTCCACTACTCCAAGCGGACTTCCTCCCGACCACTGACATACCCGCGCCCGCGCCGAGCCTACCGCTGCGGTTTGGAATTCAAAAATGACTATGTTAGCTGTTATTTAGCTTGCCGGTGAGGCTTTAAACTATGAACCTACGGGCGATTCTAATTGGATTGGTTGGGTTGGCCTTGGCGCCGCTGGCCGCGCCGGCGGCGGTGATCGAGCAGTTGATCGCGGTCGTCAACGGTGAGCCCTACACCCTGACCAACGTTAGCAGCTTCGCCAAAGCGCGCATGTCGCGCTCTTTCCCGTCGGGAAACTTGCAGCAGATCAACGCCGCTGACCGCGAGGTTTTGGAACAGTTCATCACCGACAAGCTCATGGAAGCGGAAGTGCGCGAGGCCGGCATCAAGGTCACCGATGACGATGTCGAGCGCTACATCGAACGGGTTAAAGCCAACAACCGGCTGTCCGATGAGGATTTCAAAGCCAGTCTGGCGCGCGAAGGCATGACGCTCGTCGCTTACAAAATCTCGGTGAAGTCCGAGATGGAAAAAGCCGAGATCCTCGACCGCCAGGTTAAACGCAAGGTCAACATCACCGACGACGACGTCGAGCGCTATTACAAAGTCAATTCGAAAAAGTACCGCGCCAATGAGCGGGCGCGCATCCGCCATATATTATTATCCCTCTCGGAAAAAGCTCCCGCCGAGCAAGTGCAAAAGGTTTCGGCCCGGGCTAACGAACTTTACAAGCGGGTCAGCGCCGGCGAAGATTTCGCCGCGCTGGCGCGGGAGTATTCCGAGGGCGCCGGGCGCGCCGATGGCGGCGATATCGGCTGGATGAACAAGGGAACGCTACTTGCCGAGCTCGAGGAAGTGGCATTTGAAAAGCTTAGCCCCGGCAAAGTGAGCGAGCCATTTCGCACCAGCCTGGGCATCCATATTGTGAAACTGGAAGCGCGCGAAGCCGGCAGCGTCTTGCCGCTCAGCACGGTGGGGCCGAAGATCAAAGACGAGCTGCTCGCCAAAGCGATGGAGGAACGGTTCGCCAAGTGGGTCAAGTCCGATCTGCGGCGCAAGCATCGGGTCGACGTCAAACTCGCTGGGGTAACTTTCAAACCGGAGGAGTCGAAAGAGGAATCCGTCAATTCCATGATTGCCCGCGGCAACCAGCCGGCGCGCCGCGCCGCCGCGCCCCGTTCGGCGCTGAGCTATCTCAATCCGTTGTCTTACATCGTCAAGGAGACGCCATTCGAGGACGAGGATTCGAAGAGCCCATTGTCGAACAAGAGCGTGGTCAGCCTCTTCGGCGTGCCGCTGTTCGTCACCGACAACCCGGATGACGCGCCGGATATTTTCGCGCCGCCGCCGCCAGCCAAGGAATCCAAGGGGATTTTCTCGTCGATCGTCGATTCGATCAATCCGTTCTCGTCAAAAAAGCCCTGAGCTCTTGCCTGCTCATGCCGAAGTGAGATAATTGGCCAACGATTTCTCACTTGCTGGCAAGACCGCATGTCACCTAAACCCATCATCGCCATCACCATGGGCGATCCGTCCGGGATCGGCCCGGAAATTATTCTCAAAGCGCTCAACGATCCGGCGGTCAGAAAGGCCGCCCGGCCGTTGATCCTGGGCGACTGGGGCGTGTTGCAGCGCACCCGCATCAAAGGGCGACGGCCGAAACTGATCTGCTGGCAGCCCGGCCAGCGGCTGTTGCCGATGCTCGACGACCCCAAGGCGTTTACCGTCTGTTCGCTGTCGGCGCTGAGCGTGAGAGATTCCCGTCCCGGTGTCGCCGCCAAAGTCGCCGGCCATGGAACTTTCAGCTACATTCGCGTGGCCGCCAAGTTGGCGCTGTCCCAGGTCGCCGACGCCATCGCCACCGCGCCGCTGAGTAAAAATATTCTCCTGGACGCCGGTTATAATTATCCTGGCCATACCGAACTCTTGGGCGAGTTGGGCGGCACGCCCGAGTGCCGCATGATGTTGATCGGCGATAAACTGCGCGTGGTGCCAGTCACCGGCCATATCCCGTTGGCCAAAGTGCCGCGCAGTCTTACACGTGAGAACCTGCAAAAAACTTTTGAGCTCACTTACCTGAGCTTGAAAAAATCCTTCGCCATCGCCCGGCCGCGCATCGCGGTGGCGGCGCTCAATCCCCATGGCGGCGAAAAAGGCAACTTCGGCGCCGAGGAGATTGAGATCATTACACCCGCCGTGAAGGCGGCGCGCAAGCGCGGCATTCCGGTCCATGGACCGTTTCCCGCCGATAGTTTGTTTCATCATGCGGCGCGCGGCGACTACGACGCGGTGGTGTGCATGTATCACGATCAAGGTTTGATCCCGCTCAAGCTGCACCATTTCTACGGCGGCGTGGCGCTGACTTTGGGGCCGCCGTTCATTCGCACTTCGGTGGATCACGGCACTGCCTACGATATCGCCGGCAAGGATAAGGCCGATGCCACCAGCATGATCGAAGCGATTCTTTTGGCGGCGCGTCTCGCGCGGCAAAGTTCCCGTCCGAAAAAAACATGAACCCGGCGATTTTTCGCGAATATGACATTCGCGGCCTCGCCGAGATCGATTTCGACGTCGAGTTCGCTCGGCTGCTCGGCAAGGTCCATGGCAGCGCCATCGTTGAAAACGGCGGCAGCCGGGCAGCGGTGGGGCGGGACTGCCGGGCGACCTCGGACGCCTACGCCGAGGCGGTGATCGCTGGCATGGCGGCGGCGGGCTTGCAGGTCTACGACCTGGGGGTTTGTCCATCGCCGCTGCTGTACTTCTCTTTGTTCCATCTCGATCTCGACGGCGGCATTCAGATTACCGCCAGCCATAATCCGTCGGCCTACAACGGTTTCAAAATTTGCCTGGGCAAGGACACGCTCTACGGCGAACAAGTGCAAGCGCTGCGCCGGCGCATGGAGCACGTCGAGTTTCGCTTGCGGCCGGGTGGCACGGTCGAGCGCTATGAAATCGTCGCGCCCTACCAACGGTATCTGTTGACTGATGTTCGGCAGCTCGCTCGACCATTGAAAGTCGTCATCGACGGCGGCAACGGCGTTGGCGGGCCGGTGGCGCTACCGATTTTCCAGCGCTTGGATTGCCGGTTGTGGGAGATCGGTTGCGTGCCGGATGGCAACTTTCCACTGCACCACCCCGATCCCACGGTGCCGGAAAACTTGGCCATGCTGATTGCCAAGGTAAAACAAGAAAAAGCCGATCTCGGCATCGCTTTTGACGGCGACGCCGACCGCATCGGCGCGGTGGACGAGCGCGGCAATATTCTCTGGGGCGATGAATTGTTAATCATATTCGCCCGCGACATGCTCAAGCGCAATCCCGGCGCCACGGTGATCTCGGAAGTGAAATGTTCCCAGCGGCTGTTCGACGACATCGCCCAGCATGGCGGCCGGCCAGTAATGTGGAAGGCCGGCCATTCGCTGCTCAAGGCTAAGATGAAAGAGAGCGGCGCGCTGCTCGCCGGTGAAATGACCGGCCATATGTTTTTCAAGGAGCGTTACTTCGGCTACGACGATGCGATTTACGCGGCCTTGCGGCTGATGGAAATTCTCGCCGCTTCCGGCCAGCCGCTGTCGGCGCTGCTCGCCGACCTGCCCCATAGCGTGTCGACGCCGGAGCTGCGTGTCGATTGTCCCGACGAGCGGAAGTTTATTATTGCCCAACGGGCAACCGAATATTTTCGCCGGCATTATGACGTCATCGACGTCGACGGCGTGCGCGTGCAATTCGCCGACGGCTGGGGATTGATCCGCGCCTCCAATACCCAGCCGGCGCTGGTGCTGCGCTTCGAGGCAATTTCCGACGCCAAGCTCGCGGAATACCGGTCGCTGGTGGAAAATAAACTCAAAGAATTCGAGTTGGCCTAACGGTTGGCCGGTGAGAGCCAGCGCGGCGCAAGCCTTCCGTCGCGAAGACAATGGTGACTACCCCTAAGGCGACGGCGCTCATTGGTATGATCAGAAAATTCGGCAGGCCCATGCAACGGTTTTATCGATGCGCATAGGACTTTGTTATTGCATTCCTGGGTGTCTTCGCTCCTCCAGGCTTACACCGCGCCGGCCTGGCGTGCTTGGGGAGTCTGTGGTGCGGGATAGTTAGCGCCATGGCGGGGCAAATCGTCATTCGGGGCGCGCGGGTCCATAATCTCAAGAACATCGATCTTGAAATTCCGCGCGATCAATTGGTGGTGATCACCGGGGTTTCCGGTTCCGGCAAGTCGTCCCTCGCTTTCGATACGCTCTACGCCGAGGGGCAACGGCGCTATCTTGAATCCCTCGGCGCCGACACCCGCCAGCTGCTCAAGCAGATGGCCAAGCCCGATGTCGACCGCATCGACGGCTTGGCGCCGGCCATCGCGATCCAGCAAAAAGCCGCCGCGGTCAATCCGCGCTCCACCGTCGGCACGCTCACCGACATCTACGATTTTCTCCGGCTCTTGTTCGCCCGCGTCGGCCAGCCCCATTGCGTAAATTGCGGCCGGGAAATCACCGCCCAGACTATTGAGCAGATGGTCGATCGCGTCATGGCGCTGCCGGCGGGAGCGCGCATTCTTATTTTAGCACCGGTGCAATTTTCCGCCGGCGCTGCCGCCAAGAGTTGCGCCGAACTGGCGCGCCAGGGATTTACTCGGGTGATGTTTGACGGCCAAAGCTACGAGTTGGGCGGTGAAATTCCCGCGCCATTGCACAATGCCACCGAGCTCGATCTGCTGATCGACCGTTTGGTTCTGCGCGACGGCATCGAGAAACGTTTGGCCGATTCCCTCGAAGTGGCGGCGCGCGCCGGGCAACAAACCATCAAGGTCGAAATTCTCAGCGACGGCGATCCGCCGCCGTCGTTACTGTTTAGCCAGAAGTTCATCTGCATCGCTTGCGCCACGGCATTGGGAGAGATCACGCCGAGTTTATTTTCCTTCAACAGTCCCGAGGGCGCCTGCGCGGCGTGTAACGGCACCGGCGTGCAGATCCGGCGCGGCAAAGTCGCAGTTGATACGGCCGATGCCAAGCCCTGTGCCAGCTGCGGCGGTAGTCGGCTGCGCAAAGAGGCTTTGGCGGTGCGTCTCGGTGCTCACAACATTGCCCAGCTGTCGGCGGCCGCCATTGCCGAGGATTTATCATTCTTCGAACGGCTTGAATTGTCGCCAGAGCGCCGGATCGTTGGCCAGCGCATCATCGCCGAGATCGAGAGCCGGCTGCGCTGTTTGAGCGACTTGGGGCTGGATTACTTGAGCCTGGATCGGCCAACCATGACGTTGTCCGGCGGCGAGCTCCAGCGCGTCCGTTTGGCGACTCAAATCGGCACGAGCCTGGCCGGGGTGCTCTACATTCTCGACGAGCCGAGCATCGGCCTGCACCAAAAAGACAATGAACGGCTGATCGGCCTATTGCGCCAATTGCGTGACGGCGGCAACTCGGTGATCGTCGTCGAGCATGATCCGGAAACCATTATCGCCGCCGACTACGTCATCGATATGGGGCCGGGCGCCGGCGTCAACGGCGGCCAGGTGGTGGCGCGCGGCACGCCCGCTGAATTACAAAAAGATCCCCGGTCGCTCACCGGAAAATATCTCGCCGGCGAGTTGGAAATTCCGCGGCCGACGCAACGGCGTTCCGGTAGTGGCAGCTTTTTGCGGATCGCCGGCGCCCACCAGCGCAATCTAAAAAATCTCACGGTGCAATTTCCCATCGGCGCGCTGAGCTGCGTCACCGGGGTGTCGGGGGCGGGGAAAAGCACGTTGGTGATGGAAGTGCTGCATGACGCGGTCAGTCAACGGTTGCAAAAAGGGCGCGGCATGATCAGCGCTTCGGCAAAAATCTCCGGCTGGGAAAATTTCGACCGGGTGATCGCCATCGATCAAGCGCCCATCGGCCGCAGCGCGCGCTCCAACCCGGCGACGTATATGGGACTGCACGATCATCTGCGCGAACTGTTCGCGCAAATTCCCGAAGCGCGGCTGCGCGGTTTCAAAGCCGAGCGTTTTTCCTTCAATGCCAAGGGCGGACGGTGCGAGGCTTGCCAGGGCGACGGTGTGACCCGCGTCGAGATGCATTTTCTGCCGGAAATGTATGTCACCTGCGAGTCGTGCAAGGGACGGCGCTACAACCGCGAGACCCTCGTTATCAAGTACAAGGGGTTGAGCATCGCCGATATGCTCGACCTCACGGTCAACCAGGCGATTGAATTACTGAGCGCGGTGCCGGCGCTGCACGAGCGGCTGCGCATGCTGCGCGAAGTGGGCTTGAGCTATTTATCTCTAGGTCAATCGGCGCTGACGCTGTCGGGTGGTGAAGCGCAGCGGCTCAAGCTGGCGCGCGAATTGGCGCGCCGCTCCACCGGCCGCTCGCTCTATCTGCTCGACGAGCCGACTACCGGTCTGCATTTCGACGACATTAAACAGCTTCTCGAACTGCTCAACCGTCTCACCGATCTCGGCAACACCATGATCGTCGTCGAGCATAACCTCGAAGTGATCAAATGCGCCGACTTCGTCGTCGATCTTGGTCCAGGCGGCGGCCAGGCGGGCGGAGAAATCGTCGCCAGCGGGACGCCAGAGGAAATTGCTGCTTGTCCACTGTCGGCCACCGGCCATTATTTGCAAATAGTTCTGGCTTCCTGACACCAAATAAAGCCAATAATTCGCTGGTTTAGTTACCCACAGCCGGCTATTGACTCAATCCTTCGACTTGGCTACTTTGATATCAGACTAATAAGGTCTGTAATCGATTCAATGACGCTGCAAACACCCATATATCTCGACAATCACGCCACCACCGCAGTGGACCCGCGGGTTCTCGACGCCATGCTGCCCTACTTTAGCGAGCGTTTTGGCAATGCGGCGAGCAAAAGCCACGCGTTTGGCTGGGAGGCTGACGCGGCGGTGGATACGGCGCGCCAGCAGGTCGCCAAGTTGATCGGCGCCGCTTCGCCGCGCGAGATCGTTTTTACCAGCGGCGCTACCGAATCGGATAATTTGGCGATCAAAGGAGTAGCCGAAGCGTACCGCGACAAGGGCAACCACATCATTACCTGCGTCACCGAGCACAAAGCGGTGCTCGATAGCTGCAAGGTGTTGGCCAAGCATGGCTGCGAGATTACTTATCTGCCGGTGGCGGCGGATGGTATGATCGACATGCAGCGTCTGCGCGGCGCGATCACCGAGAAGACTATTTTGCTCTCGATCATGGCGGCGAACAACGAGATCGGCACCATCCAACCGATCAAAGAGATCGGCCGCTTGGCCAAGGAAAAAAATATTCTGTTCCATAGCGACGCCACTCAAGGGGTCGGCAAGTTTCCCATCAACGTCGACGCCATGGGCATCGATCTGTTGTCCTTGACGGCGCATAAAATGTACGGCCCCAAGGGCAGCGGCGCGCTCTATGTGCGTGGCAACAAACCCAAGGTGAAATTGGCTTCAATGATCGACGGCGGCGGCCATGAGAATGGCATGCGCTCGGGCACCTTGAACGTGCCTGGCATCGTCGGCCTGGGCAAAGCCTGCGAGCTGTCGCAGCAGGAGATGAGCGGTGAAGCCGAGCGCTTGATCGCCCTGCGCGAGCGCTTGAAGGACGGCATTCTCAGCCAACTCGATGACGTCCGGATCAACGGCCATGCCGAGCAGCGTTTGCCCGGCAACTTGAATCTGAGCTTTGCTTACATCGAGGGCGAATCGCTGTTGATGGGTTTAAAGGATATCGCCGTCTCCACCGGCTCGGCCTGCACGTCGGCGAGTCTGGAACCTTCTTATGTTTTGAAAGCGATCGGCTTGGCCGACGAGCTCGCCTACAGCGCGATTCGCTTCGGCTTGGGGCGGTTCACCACTGAGGACGAGATCGATTACACGATTAAGCGGGTGGTCGAAGAGGTGAGCCGGCTGCGTGCGATGTCGCCAGTGTACAAAGCCAAGCAAGACAGGTCGCAGGCGGCCAACGGGAAGCGATCGTGAAAACTCTCAAGCCATTGGCGTTTTTGACAGGAGATAAATCATGGCGATGGGCGTAAGTGTTACCGAGCGGGCAGCGGCGCGAATCAAAGAGTTGGCGGCGGCCAGCGAGAACCGCGAAGGCCAAGGGCTGCGCGTCAAAGTCGTCGGCGGCGGCTGTTCGGGGCTGCAATACAAAGTCGATCTGGACATGCCCAAGGGCACGGACAAGATTTTCGAAAAGGACGGCGCCAAGGTGTTGGTCGATATGAAGAGCTTGCTGTACTTGACCGGCACCGAGCTCGACTATAAGGACGAGCTCATGCAGTCGGGCTTTGTCTTCCAAAACCCCAACGTTAAAAAAGCCTGCGGCTGCGGCGCGTCGTTCACGGTCTGAAAGCGAGTTTGAATTTTATGGCATCCACGACAATGGAAGAGCTCGCCCAGCGCGAGTACAAATACGGCTTTGTTTCCGACATCGAAGCCGACACCATGGCGCCGGGTTTGAATGAAGACGTAGTCCGGCTGATCTCGGCGAAAAAAAACGAGCCGCAGTTCATGCTCGACTGGCGGCTGAAAGCGTTTCGCCACTGGATCAAGCTGGAAAAAGCCGAGGCCGAGCCGAAATGGGCGAAGATTCATTACCCGCCCATCGACTACCAGGCGGTGCGCTACTATTCGGCGCCCAAGTCGCAAAATGACGGGCCGAAGAGCTTGGAGGAAGTCGATCCCGATCTGCTCGAGGCCTACGCCAAGCTGGGCATTCCGCTCAAGGAGCAGGAGCGCTTGGCCGGCGTCGCCGTCGACGCGGTGTTCGACAGCGTGTCGGTGGCGACCACGTTCAAAGGCAAGCTCGCCGAGATGGGCGTGATCTTCTGTTCGTTTTCCGAGGCGGTGCACAACCATCCCGAGCTGATTCAAAAATATTTGGGTTCGGTGGTGCCCTACACGGATAATTTTTTCGCCGCGCTCAATTCAGCCGTCTTCAGCGACGGGTCGTTTTGCTACATCCCCAAGGGCGTGCGCTGCCCGATGGAGCTGTCGACTTATTTTCGCATCAACGCGGCCGACACCGGCCAGTTCGAGCGCACGCTGATCGTCGCCGACGAAGGCGCCGTGGTCAGCTATCTCGAAGGCTGTACGGCGCCCATGCGCGACAAAAATCAGCTGCACGCCGCGGTGGTGGAGTTGGTCGCGCACAAAGACGCGCAGATCAAATATTCCACGGTGCAGAACTGGTATCCCGGCGACAAGGAAGGCAAGGGCGGCATTTACAACTTCGTCACCAAGCGCGGCAAATGTTTGGGCGCGCGCTCGAAAATCTCCTGGACCCAGGTGGAGACCGGCTCGGCGATCACTTGGAAATATCCCAGCTGCATCTTGCAGGGCGATGATTCGGTCGGCGAGTTTTATTCCGTCGCGCTGACCAACAATTATCAGCAGGCCGACACTGGCACCAAGATGATCCACATCGGCAAGAACACCAAGAGCACGATCATCTCCAAAGGGATTTCCGCCGGCCATGGGCAAAATACTTACCGTGGGCTAGTCAAAATCATGAAAGGCGCCAGCGGCGCGCGCAACTATTCGCAGTGCGATTCATTATTGCTGGGCGATAAATGCGGCGCCCACACGGTTCCCTATCTAGAAGTTTTGAACAACGCCTCCCAGGTGGAGCATGAAGCGTCGACCTCCAAGATCGGCGAGGATCAGCTGTTCTACTGCCGCCAACGCGGCATCTCCAACGAGGACGCGGTGAACATGATCGTTAACGGTTTTTGCAAGCAAGTGTTCAAAGAGCTGCCCATGGAGTTCGCCGTCGAGGCGCAGAAATTATTGGGTGTGAGTCTTGAGGGAAGTGTCGGATGAAGAGGTTGTCAGTTGCCAGTGGTCAGTTGGCAGTCCGGTCTTCGGATTTCACTGACAACCGACAACCGACAACTGACAACTAGAAAAATGGAAATCTACTTCGATAACAACGCCACCACTCGGGTGCTGCCGGAAGTCGCGGCGGGGATGTTGCCGTACTTGACCGAGTTTTACGGCAATCCGTCGAGCATCCACCGCTTTGGCAGCGACGTCGGGCAAAAGATTTTAACCGCGCATGCTCAAGTGGCGGCGCTGCTCGGCGCCGCCGACCCAGTGGAGGTAATCTTCACCAGCTGCGGCACCGAGGGCGACAACGCGGCGATCCGCGGCATGCTCGAAGCGCGGCCCGACAAACGCCACATCGTCACCACCAAAGTGGAACATTCCGCCGTGTTGGGCCTATGCCAGCATCTGGAAAAAAAAGGTTATCGCGTGACCTGGCTCGGCGTCGATCAGGATGGCGCCCTCGACTTGGCCGAGTTAGCCGCGGCGTTGACCGATGACACCGCGCTGGTGTCGATCATGTGGGCCAATAACGAGACCGGGGTGATTTTTCCCATTGAGAAAATCGCCGACCTGACCCGCGCCAAAGATATTCCATTACATGTCGACGCGGTGCAGGTGGCGGGCAAGTTGCCGATTAACTTGAGCGCGCTGCCGGTGGATTTGCTGACCATCTCGGCGCATAAATTTCACGGCCCCAAGGGGGTCGGCGCGCTTTATGTGCGGCGCGGCATCACCTTTCCGCCGTTTCTAATCGGCGGCCATCAGGAGCGCAATCGCCGCGCCGGCACGGAAAATGTCGCCGGCATCGTCGGCATGGGCTTAGCGGCTGAGATCGCGCTTGGCCGTATCGCCGAGGACAGTGCCCACGAGCGCAAGCTGCGCGATCGCTTGCAGGCGCTGTTGCTCGCTTCCTGTCCCGACAGCCGGGTCAATGGCGCTAACCAAGCGCGCTTGCCCAACACGCTTAACATCAGTTTTCGTTATCTCGAAGGCGAGTCGATGCTGGTTCTTCTAGACCAGCAGGGGATTTGCGCTTCCACTGGTTCGGCATGCACGGCGGGCTCGGCCGAGCCTTCTCATGTTTTGCGCGCCATGAATGTGCCGGCAGATTGGTTGCAGGGCGCGGTGCGTTTTAGTTTGAGCCGATTTAATACCGATGCCGAAGTCGATTACGTGAACGAAAAGTTGCCGGCCATCGTCCAACGCTTACAAGGGCTTTCGGGTCTTGGGCGCTTGGGCCGCGCCGCCGGGGCGCGTTAGTCGCGCGGGAGAAAACCATGGGGCTCATGCAAATACCGCGGCGGGTCGATTACGGGTTACGGGCGGTGATTTATCTGTCCGGCCAAGATCCGGAGAAATGTTGCTCCATGGCGGAAATCGCCACTCGGCAGGGCGTGCCGCGCAAGTTTTTGGAAAAGATCATTCAAGATTTGATCCGCGCCGGTTTGATCAAATCCAAGCGCGGTTCCTGCGGTGGCTATGCGCTGGCGCGCTCGGCGGAAGAGATCTCGTTCAGCGACGTGATCGAGGCGATCGAAGGACCGATCGCGGTGAACTTATGTTTAGACGACCACCTGGGCTGCGATCAGATGCCGCACTGCACCATGATCGGTGTGTGGAGCGAGGTGCAGCAAAAAATCAACCAGGTGCTTAGCGGGACGACCATCGCCGGCTTGCGCCGGTCGCCTTGCCGAGAATTTATTGGCTCCTCTTCGCTTTCGAGCGCGGCGTAAGCGGGATGAACGGCGATTCGTTTCAACTCGGCTCCACGCCCCACCCAAACGAGAGGTGGTTTACATGGCTTACGAGAATGGACTGACTATGGAAGAGCGGGTGACTTCGCTATTTCAGCCGGACACATTGTTGCCGGATCAATTTCTCGACACCTTCCGGCGCAAGCTGCACCTGGAGCCGGAGAAAAAACTCATGCTGGCGATTCTCGAAGACGCCGTGGCGTGCTTCCAGAAATATCTCACGGCGCGCGACAGCAAGGGCAAAGCGCAGTTTCGCGACACCGACGAGTGGATTTTTCGCGGCGGCGATTCGGGAGTTTTTTCTTTTGACCTGGTGTGCGAGACCTTGGGCTTGGAGCCCAACTATCTGCGCCGCGGGCTGGCCCAGTGGAAAAAGCAGCGGCTCGCCCAGACGGCGCCGGCGCAAGTGATCGCGCTACGGCCGCCACGCGATAAGCCGCGCCGGGGCGCGGCCCATTCCGGCCGGCCCAAAGCGCGGCTGCGCCGAGCGGCGCGGCGCTGATCCGCTTTTTCAACGCAATCCAACCGCGCGCCGGTCGCGTTGCTGTTAGCTTCGGCGCGCGCTTGAAAAGCCCGCCAAACGACTTCATAAATCATCTATGGCTAGGTTGAAGCGGCGGCGTTCGCCGGTGGGACAATTTTTTTACGATCTGCGTTATCGCGTCGGTGAATTTGCCCTGCGCGGTTTCGTTAAGTGGCTGCCCTACGTTCCTTTCGTCATCGTCGATCGCTTCACCGCCCTGGTCAGTTGGCTCGCTTTCCAGTTGATGTCGCCCTACCGCCGGCGCATGGAAGAAAACATCGCCCTGACCCTGAGCGAGGAAATTCCCAGTGTAGCGCAGCGCAAAGATTTGGTCTGGCGCGCCTGGAAAAACTTCGCCCGCGGCGTGCTCGATACCACGGCGGTCATGCACCATTCCAAGGCGCGCATCATCCAGGATGTGCGCCTGATCGGCGAGGAACATTTGCAAAGCGCCCTGGCCAAGGGCAAAGGGGTGCTCGCGCTGAGCGCCCATCTGGGTAGCTTTACCATGATCGGCGCGCGCCTGGCGGCGGCCGGTTATCCCTTCAGCGTGATCGTCAAACATCCGGGCGATGAGCGGTTCGCCCGGCTCACCGACGATTACCGCGCCCAGGTTGGCATTCACACCATCCCAGCCAAGCCGCGCCGCGACGCCGTGCGCGGCTTGCTCAAAGCGCTACGCGACAATCGCATCGTGTTGGTGATCGCCGATGAATTCAAATCCGGCGATGTGATGGTGGATTTTTTCGGCATACGATTGCCGGCGCCGCGCGGTCCGGCGACCTTGGCGCTGCGCACCGGTGCGGTGACCTTGCCGATGTTCGCCACCCGCGAGGCGGATGATTCATTATTGTTAACCGTCGGCGCGCCGATCGCGGCGGTGGAGGGCGAAGATCTCGAAGCCAGTGTGGTGGCGACCACGGCGGTTTACACGAGCGTCATCGAGGCGGCGATCCGGCGCTATCCCGATCAGTGGAATTGGCTCGGCCTGCCCAATCGCAACGGCAAGCTGTCGCGCGCGGAAATGGCTGTGGCGGTTAAAGAAGCGCGCCGCACGGCGGCGCAGAACGCCGATGCACCGAGAAAAACTGGCACCACCGGCGCCTAGAGCTTCGAATCGAATCCTGGATTCAATATTCCCTTGTGCTCGGTGGCTTCCAAATAGCGCATGAAGCGGTATTTATTCTCGATCTCGTCGAGTTTGAGCGGCGGTAGGTCCTTGGGCTGGCCGGGTTCGACTTTGACCGCGATCAAGCTCAGTTCGTTGCGCTGCCAGGCGGCGCGGAACTCAGCGCGAAATTCTTCCAGCGAGGTCACCCAGCGAGCCTGTTTATAGCCCGCGCCCTTGGCGATGACCACTGAATCGGTGCTGCGCGATGCCGTGGCGGTGCCGCCCGAGGCTTCGTAGATTTCGTTATCGAATAATAGATGAATGAGATTCCCCGGGCTCTGTTGGGCGATGGTCGGTAAGCCGCAGAGGTTCATGAGAAAGGCGCCGTCGCCGTCGATGGCGATCACTTTGCGCTCGGGCAGGGCGATCGCCAGGCCGGCGGCGATGGATGACACCAAGCCCAACGTGCGGGTTTTGAGATTGCCGTCGCCGGGGCGTACCGCCCACCATTCGCGCGAGCCCCAACCGGTGGATACCGCCAGGGCGTCCTGGGCATCCGCCGCGATCGCTTTTAGATAATCATAGCGTTGCATTATTTCACTCCGAGGACGCTTTTGGTCAGCAGCACCGCCACCGGTTTTTTCGAATCGTCGGCGAGGATCTGCGCGCCGGCCAGGGTCTCGTCAATCTCCTCGGGCCGGCGCAGCACGTAGCTGCGAAAGCCCATGGCCTGCAACACCGGCTCGGTCACCGCGCCCAGGGTGGTAAAGCCGCGGTCGCCGATGTCGCCGGCGTAATAGATCAACATCAAGATCGGAATCTGCAACTGCAATGACGTCGTCGTCAGCGCATTGCAGCTGTTTAAAAAACCGGCGTTCTGCATGATGATGGCGGTCTTTTTGCCAGCCAGGTAGGCGCCGGCGCAGATGCCGATGCCTTCTTCCTCGCGGCATAGCGGAACATGCTTTAGCTGCCGGTCGGCTTCGACGGCGCGGATCACTTCGAGCATTTTTTCATCCGGCAGGGTGGCGACGAAGTCGATGCCGGCCTTTTTCAAGCCGGCGACGATGGCCGCGCCGGCGGCGATGGGATCGATGGCGGTCATAGGTTTCCTAAGAGTTTAGCTGCGCCCACGGTTTGCTTTTCGGCTTGGACTATCGCTACTGTGAATTCCATGACGATGTCAAGGCGGAGGCTGGCCATCGCGCTCTTGACAGAAGAACGACAAAGTTTGTAGTGATGAATCACCACCCATGAACGAAAAAGAAGTCAAAGTCAGCAAACAGCATGTCTGGGTCGGCGGCGAAGACCGGCATGTTCACCTAGGAATTACCAATTACATTCAAGGCGCGTTGGGTTCGGTGTTGTCGGTGGAGCTGCCCGACGTCGGCGATACCATCGAAGCGGGCGAGATTTTCGCCGAGATCGAGTCGGCCTCCACCGTGCACGAGCTGGTCGCGCCGGTCACCGGCAAGGTGATGGCGGTCAATTCGTTATTGGAAGATCACCCGGCGATCATCAACGAAGATCCCTACAGTGAAGGCTGGCTCATCGAAGTACGCCTGAAAAGCGAAGATGAGTTGGACGCCTTGATGGACATGGACGAGTACTACCACTTCGTTTTCAAAGATAAATCCTGAGCCGCCGCCGGCGATTTGCAAAATCTTTCGCGTTTTCCGCCTGGTTCGTAGCGTTGGTTCGCGATGGCGCCAACGGCGGCCGAAGCGACATTCGGAATATCTCGCGCCAAGCTCGCCAAGGCCGCAAAGGTCGGAAAGCGTTTTCTTTGCTCGGCGTCCTTTGCGTTCTTGGCGCGAGGAATATCCGATTTCGGGGCAGTAACGATGATCAGCGCTTGCTGCGTTGCTTGGGCGACGCTGGTTCGGGGGTATCGATGGCGGGCGGCTCGCGGCGCGCTTCGGCCTTGGAAAAGCGGTAGATCACTTCGCCGGGCCGGGCCATGTTGAGTTCCTCGCGGGCGAGTTTTTCCAGATAGTAGTTATCATGGCGCACCCGGGCGATTTTCTGGCGCAGGGCTTCGTTATCGCGCTGCATTCGATAGTTAGTTTCGTCGATGCGGATTTTCTCACCGCGCAGGCGCCAGAGATGGAGCGCGCCCCGTTCGCCAACGATGGTGACCAGCGAGAGCAGGAGAATCAACGAGCCTAGTAGATAGAGCGGCCAGCGCGGCGATAAGTGCGGAAGCGTCATCGGAGTTATTAGCAATATAACATATTTTATGATTTTGTCTTGTCTAAGAATATTTTCCGGGAGACGACGATGAAAATACAACGAGTACACGCGCGGGAAGTGCTCGATTCGCGCGGACAGCCGACAGTGGAAGTGGAAGTGACGCTGAAAAATGGCGTGGTCGGGCGGGCGACGGTGCCGTCGGGCGCGTCCACCGGCGTCCATGAGGCGGTGGAGTTGCGCGACGGCGGTAAGCGTTTCCTCGGCAAGGGCGTGGCCCGCGCTGTGGCCCATGTCAACGACAAGATCGCGCCACGGCTGCGCGGCAAAGACGGCCGCGATCAAATCGCCGTCGACCGCATCATGCTCGACCTCGATGGTACCGCGAACAAAGGCAAGCTCGGCGCCAACGCCATCCTCGGCGTATCCCTAGCCGTGGCCCAGGCCCAGGCGCGCTCGCAGAATTTATCGCTCTATCGCTATCTCGGCGGCGCCGCGGGTAAGACCTTGCCGGTGCCGATGTTAAACGTCCTCAACGGCGGCGCTCACGCCGACAACAACGTCGACGTTCAGGAGTTCATGGTGGTGCCCTTCGGCATGAAGAGTTTCAAAGAAGCGCTGCGCGGCGCTGCGGAAATCTTCGCGACGCTGAAAAAAGTCCTGCACGACCGCGGGTTGTCGACCAGCGTCGGCGACGAAGGCGGCTTCGCGCCGCGGCTCAAGAGCAACGCCGAGGCGATCGAGTTGTTACTCGAAGCGATCGTCAAGGCCGGTTACAAACCGGGAACTCAAGTCGGCTTGGCCCTGGATGTCGCGTCGAGCGAATTTTACGACGGCGGCGGTTATGTTTTTAAAAAATCCGACGGCCGCAAGCGCAGCCGCGACGAGATGGTCGGGCTGTACCAAGATTGGGTGCGCCAGTATCCGATCATTTCAATCGAAGATGGTTTCGCCGAAGACGACTGGGAAGGCTGGCGCATGCTGACCCAGACCCTGGGTAAAAAGATTCAGCTGGTGGGTGACGATTTGTTCGTCACCAATAAAGTTCGCTTGCAGCGCGGCATCGATTCCCAGGTTGCCAATTCCATTCTCGTCAAGGTCAACCAGATCGGCAGCTTGACCGAAACCCTGGAGACCATGCAGCTGGCCAAGGAGAATGGTTACACCACGGTGATGTCGCACCGTTCCGGCGAAACCGAAGATGTGACCATCGCCGACCTGGCGGTGGCGACCAATGCCGGCCAGATCAAGACCGGCGCGCCCTGCCGCGGCGAGCGCACGGCCAAGTACAATCAACTGCTGCGCATCGAAGAAGAGTTGGGCAAGCGAGCGGTCTATGCCGGCAAGAGCGCCTTTCGGGTTCGACGCGCCGGCTGAAGCGTTGGATCGCCTAACGCCGCCCAGCGCCAGCGCGCGGCCGCGCCGCGAGCGCCAGGCTGATAAAGCCGAGCGTGCGCTCGCCATCGCCGCGGAGCTCGCCAGTCTCTACGGCGAAGTCGACTGTCCGCTGATTCATCGCAATACTTTTGAATTGTTGATGGCGGTGATTCTCTCGGCCCAGTGCACCGACGCCGCGGTCAACAAAGTCACGCCGGCGCTGTTTGAGCGCTACCCCGACCCGAGCACGCTGTCCCAAGCTTCGCTCAGCGACATCGAATCCTGCATCCGCACCCTCGGACTCTTTCGCGCTAAAGCGAAATCGCTCAAACGCTGCGCCGGGCAGTTGGTTGAAGTTCACCATGGTGAAGTGCCGTCGTCCATGGATGAGCTCACCAAGCTCGCCGGCGTCGGCCGAAAAACCGCCAACGTGATCCGCGGCCACGCTTTCGGCGAGCCGGGCATCGCCGTCGATACCCACTGCCGCCGTCTGTCGCGCCGCTTGGGTTTAACTCGCAATCAGGATCCAGTGAAGATCGAGGCCGACTTGGCGCGCATCCTACCGCCAGTAGAATGGACTAATTTTTCTCACCGCCTGATTATCCATGGCCGGCGAGTTTGTTTTGCGCGCCAGCCCGCTTGTGCGCGCTGTACCTTGAACCGGCTCTGCCCGTCGGCCAGTCAATCAACCAGTCGTAGCGCGCCTGCCGCTCCCTAACGGCTCATGGCACCGACGGCTGGGGCCAATGTTGGAATTCGTGACCGCCGTCGTGGTCGGCGGCTTTGCGCACTGCTCCCATCGGCGGCGGCTTGGGCAAACCAACCGACGAGCGCCGCGGCAGCGGTTTCCGAGTGGTTGGTTCCGGCGGTGACGAGAATCGATTGACGATGCCGGTGATTTTGAACGAGCTCATCGACTGGCGCAAACTTTCCGCCTGGGCCGACATTTGCGCGGCGGTGCTGGAGAGCTCCTCGGCGGCGGCGGCGTTGCGCTGGGTCACTTGATCGACTTCGTTCATGGCCTGGTTGACCTGTGAGACTCCTTCGGCTTGTTCTCTCGACGCAATGGCCACTTGCTGCACCAACTCGGCGGTTTTTCGGATCGATGGGACTAATCGTTTTAACAGCTCTCCCGATCGTTCGGCGACTCTAACGCTGGACGAGGTCAGTGAATTGATCTCTTGGGCGGCGTTCTGACTACGCTCGGCCAGTTTGCGAACCTCCGCGGCGACCACGGCAAAGCCTTTGCCATGCTCGCCAGCCCTGGCAGCTTCGATGGCGGCGTTCAAGGCCAAAAGATTGGTCTGGTAGGCGATTTCCTCGATGATTGAGATTTTCTCCGAGATCGATTGCATGGCGTCGACGCATTCCACCACCGAGTCGCTGCTCTCTTCCATCTCATGGGCGCCTTGCAGCGCCATGCTTTCGAGCTGCTTGCTAGCGTTGGCGTTGTGCGTGATCGAGGTGTGCATTTGTTCGAGACTCGAAGTGGTCTCTTGTACCGCAGCGGCCTGCGCTTGGGCGCCATGGGACATCTGTCCCGCCGCGGCGGCAACTTGGTGCGATGCCGAGGCGATCAGCGTACCCGAGTTGGCGACATGGCTGATCGTTTCGCCCAATATTTTAATGGTCCGATTGACCGCCGTGGCGATTTGCCCCAATTCGCCGCGGTCGTCGGTGGCAATGGTTGCGGTAAAATCCCCTTTGGCGATGCCATCAAGGGCTTGGATCACCAGTGCCAGCGGTTTAAAGCGCCGCGACACTAGCAGCGAAATGAAAATCACCGCGACAATCAGCGCCGCTGCCGTGAGAACCAACAGCAACGCCATGGTGCGATCGACGAATTGAATCGATTTACTGACATCGCTGACTAGAACCATGTAGCCCGCGACGGCGCCGGTTGGCGTTTTGAGTGGATGATAACTGGCCGCGAAGGCGGGTCCCGTGGTTTTGACAGTTTCTATCGTCATGCCGGCGCGCGCTGGCGCCGCCATGAGCGCCCGAAGGGTGGTAATGACTTCCTTGGTGGTTTCACCAAAGAGCGCCATTCCTCGCAACGCGGTCGCATTCGCCGGCCCCGGCGCGGCCACCAGCAGCGCGCCTTGGGCGTTGAGCGTTTGGGCGAAATCCTGCACCAAGTTGCGATATGAGATGCCCGCTTGAACCGCGCCGATGAGCTCGCCGTTGCGGTAAATCGGTTGCACCACCATGAGCGTCGGTTCGCCGCCGATCAGTTCGATGCCGTTGGCCGATTGGTTATTTTGAATCGCGCTTTGCGCCGTTGGGCTCGCCATGGTCTGGAGCGTTTTTGGCAAAGCGATCAGCTGACTGGCCTTGGTGTCATGGTACGCCAAATAGCTCAGTCCGGCCTGACTGCTGAGCCGATTGAAAGGCCCTTGGACTCGGTCCAATAAGTCGTCGCGCTTGCCGGTGGCGAGCGCCTCTTGAATCTCCTGCGGGCGCAGGAATCCATCCATGATTTTGGTCAGTTCCTTGATCCGGCCCTGCTTCAATCCGTCAAGCACCTTGGCTTGGGTTTCGAGCATCTGGCGCTCGGCTTCGGCGAAGATTTGCCGTTGTCCCCAGATTCCCAGGCCGCCGCTGAGCAGCGCCACCGCGATCAGCGTTGCCGCGGTGGCCAGGATTACCGTTCCCCGCAGCGAGTTGGTCCAAGCGCGTAGATTCATCTTGTCACCCCAAGCTATTTTCTCTCGATCGGAAAGCCCTTTTGTTCCCAGTCCGGGATTCCCGCGGTATAGACTGACAGGTCTTTATATCCCCAGGAGAGCGCCAGCTTGGCGCCGTTGAGACTGCGCACGCACTTGGGGTAGCCGTTGCAATAAAAGATGATCGGGTGATTTTTGTCAGCGGGAAATTTGGCTTTATGCGCCTCCATGTCCTTATCGACTACGTTGATGGCGCGGGGAATATGACCTTCCTTGAATTCCTGGGTCACCCGCGAATCGACCAGCAGCAGCGGCGCCCGGCTATCGATTAGCTTCTTGAGCTGGTCGGTGGTGACGATTTTGATTTCTTTGGGGATCGGCGGCGCGTCGTCGGCAAACGCCGGCCCGACTAGCAACCATAGTGCTACGCCGAGCACTGCCAAGCTTTGGAGCTTGCGCCGCCCTTTCCGCCCGACGGCCGTTTCACCGGATAAGTTTTGTGTCATGTTCATCCCTCCGTTTGCTTTAAGCTGTTTTGGTTCACGGTTGGTGTGCCCAACGCCGACGCACGCTTACTCTCTGTAGCAATCGGCCGCCTCATGCCGCGCTTTAGAAGCCGAGCGGCGATTAACCACCGCCAGATCGATATTACCGGTCCACGCAAACTGCGCATTGATCCATGGAGGGTCGGTCAAATCCGGGGCTAGGTTCATCGCCATTATTTTCGGCACGCTGCCACTGTTCATCGGTTTATTCGACTATCGTTGAGGACAGTGGAGCAAAGTCATGACCAATTCCATTCCAGCTCTGGAATCGGTACAAACTTGTCACTCGCGCCACCCTAATGAGATTTAGCCTGGTGGGTTTGCTCCCTAAATGGCACTGGTGCTCTAGCAGCCCGTGGTAGAAGTCCGATTTTCACAAAACGCTAGGCATCAGTGCGAGGCGGTGACGAGAGATCATAAATATTCTCCGATCGAGTCCTCGGCGCCGATGAGCAGCGACTTGGTCACGTAGTCGCACCCACAGAGCAAAAC
>CAMDBU010000022.1 GCA_945889495.1 Syntrophobacter sp. SbD2
GACGCACACACTTGGCCTATACCGAACGCCAGCTAAGAAGCAGGGGTTCCGCTACGGTCCGATTTCTACCTTGGAGGCTGCTACCAACAAACCGACCTGACATTTTCGCCTTGCCGTTAACATGACAGATTGACGTTGCTACGACAGAATTTTCACCGCCCGAGCGCGATGGCGATGGTGCCGACGACCACCGCCAAGGTGCCGAGAATCGTGATCGCGGTAACTTTCTCCTTGCCGCGCAAAAAAACCATCGAGATCAGCAAGCTAAATAGCGGCGTGGTGGCGACGATGGGCGAGACGATGACCACCCGGCCGGTGGTAAGTGCCATGAGGGTCAGAAGCGCGCCCAAGGCTTCGAAGGCGCCGGAGAGAAAAAAATCGATGGTCGCGCGCCGGTGCCAGATCAGTTTACGCTCGCCGCCGGTCCAGATCGTGTAGGGGATCGCGCCGACCAAGGAGACGATGGCGACGACGAAGCTAAAAAACACCGGCTCGTTGGTGATCGTCAGACCGTAGCGGCGCAGCGGAAAGGCCACGCCGGCGAGAAATCCCGCGACCATGGAATAAACCACATGCCACCAGCGGTAGCTCGGCGGCGCCGCTTCGGGCTTCCAGGAGATCATCACCACGCCGGCAACTACCAAGAGCGTGCCGAGCAGCACGGCGATGCCGGCGCGCTCGCCCATCAGCGCGATGGCAATGGCCGCGCTCCATAATGGATAACTATTGCGCAGCGGCTGGCTGCGCGAGGTGCCGATCTTTTGTAGGCCGATAAAGGTCAGTAAGCTGATGCCGGTCTGCATCACACCCAACAGGACGAAAACCAGCAAAGCCTTGGTGGCGAAGCCCGGCACGCCGCTGAAGAACAGCACGGCGGCGCCAAGCGTAAGGGTGCGCGCCGCCAAGGAAACCAAAGTGGCGGTGAGCGGCGTCGAATAGCGCAGGCCCGACCAGCCATAGACGGCGAACAGGGCGAATGAAACGGCCGCCAGCAGTGCAGTAACTTCGGAGCTCATGATCGGTTGGCACCCATGGGTGTACTAGAGCCCCGGCGGTCAGTCAAAGGAAGATGAAAAAAAACAACTATCTTACCCAGCGGCGATCTTTTCGTATATAATCACTGCCGACCCAAACGAGCCCGAGGCATCGCCCAAGGAGAACCCATGCGCCGTACCGTTACTGGATTATTTGTCATGATGATTTTCGCCCTGGCCGCCGGCCAGGCGGCGGCGCAGGATCAGATCCGCGATCTGGTAGTGAAGATTCACGCCACCCAGCACGCCCCCGACCTGCTCCGTCCCTGGACCAGAAGCAGCCCGCAGCAGGTCACCGGTTCAGGTGTGGTCATCGAGGGAAGGCGCATCCTGACCAACGCTCACGTGGTACGCTACGCGACGCAAATCTACGTCCAGCCCAATCAATCGGCGAATCACATTCCGGCGCGCGTCGAAGCGATGACTCCAGGCATGGATCTAGCGGTCTTGAAGCTCGATGACGAAAGCTTTTTCGACAAGCGTGGCGCCCTGCCCTTCGCCGAGGAGTTGCCGCGGGTCAAAGACAACATCAACGTCTACGGCTACCCCACCGGCGGCACCGGATTGTCGGTAACCCAAGGCATCGTGTCGCGCATCGAATACACCGACTATTATTACCAAGCCACCGGCCTGCGCATTCAAGTCGACGCCGCGCTCAACTTCGGCAACAGCGGCGGTCCAGCGGTGACCGACGGCAAACTGGTGGGATTGGTTTTCAGCTTGATTCAAAACGCCCAGAACATCGGCTACCTGATCCCGGTCGAAGAGATTCAACATTTCCTCGCCGACATCAAAGACGGCGCCTACGACGGCAAACCGCAAACCCTTGATTTGATCCAGACCGTCGAGAACGACGCCCTGCGCCAGCGTCTTGGCCTACCTAAAGGTGTCAACGGCGTCATGGTCTCGCAGCCCTACCGCGACGATCCCGAATATCCGTTGAAAGAATGGGATGTCATCACCAAGATCGGCGACACGCCCATCGACGGCGACGGCAAAGTGGCGATTCGCTACGATCTGCGGCTGTCGGCCTCCTACCTGGTGCAGAAGTACGCCAAGAACGGCAAGCTACCACTCACGGTGTTTCGCAACGGCAAGTTGATCGCCCTCGACCTGCCGGTGCGTTCGAAGCGCGAGTTGGTGATTCCTTATCTGATGAATGACAACCCGCGCTATTTTATCTTTGGCCCCTTCGTCTTTTCCCAAACCACCCAGGATTACCTCGAACGGTTGGGCAACCAGCGGCCGAGCGCCTTCGGTCGGCGGCCGAGCCCGCTGGTTATCCGACGCCAAGACCGGCCGGCCTTCGATAACGAAGAGTTGGTGGTGGTGTCCTCACCGCTGTTTCCCCATCGGATCACCAAAGGTTATGACGATCCCAATCGCTCGGTGATCAGCGAGGTCAATGGCGTGGCGGTGCGCAACCTGCGCCACATGGTCGAGCTCCTGCGCGATAGCCGTGACGAGCAGATCAGCTTCAAGTTCGCCTCGTCCGGCGTGTTGACCCATGAGACCATGGTGTTCAATCGCGCCGATCTGATGAATGCCACGAGAAAAATTCTCGAGGACAATGGCATCCGCTATCCCTACTCCTCCGACCTGCGCGCGGTGTGGGAAGGCTCGCCCACCGGTAGCAAGTCGGCGCAAGCCAATTGTTGCGGCCTAACGCCCTAGCGGCGGCCCATGACTCCAGCGCGGCGCCAAACTTTCGTATACCTCTGCTTGATCGCCCTATTGTGCGCTCGCGCGGTGGACGGGCAAACCACGCCGACAGTCGAGACCATCGCCGGCGGCCTGGACACGCCCTGGGCGCTGGATTTCGCGCCGGACGGACGGATATTTTTGAGCGAGCGCGCCGGGCGCATCCGTGTCATCGAGAACGGCAAGCTCCACGCCGAGCCCTGGATGACCTTGGAAGTCGCGGCAGTGGGCGAAGCTGGCTTACTTGGCCTCGCCGTCGATCCGCAGTTCGCGCGCAACGGCTATGTTTATGTCGCCTACAGCTACCGCAACCCCAATTCCCCACTGCGCAACCGGCTGGTGCGCTTGCGCGAAGATGCGAAGACGAACAAAGGCGTGGTCGACAAAATCCTCATCGACGATGTCCGGGGCGCCAACAATCACGACGGCGGCCGGGTCAAGTTCGGCGCCGACGGCAAACTTTACTGGACCATGGGCGACGCTCAGACCACCCGCTACGCGCAGAATCTCAAATCGCTCAACGGCAAAATTCTCCGCTTGAATGCCGACGGCAGCGTGCCGGCTGACAACCCATTCACCGGCTCCTTTGTCTATTCCTACGGCCATCGAAATCCCCAGGGGCTCGCCTGGCAACCCGGCAGCGGCCGATTATTCGCCACTGAGCATGGACCGAGCGGCTTTCAGGGCTGTTGCCGCGATGAAGTTAATTTCATCGAGCCCGGCAAAAATTACGGCTGGCCCGAGATCCGCGGCGATGAGAGCAAGGACGGCATAGTAGCGCCACTCATTCACGCCGGCACGAGCGAAACCTGGGCGCCCGCCGGCGCGACCTTTGTCAGCCACGGCCCATGGGCGGGCTCGCTGCTGTTCACCGGCCTGCGCGGCCAAACCCTTTATCGGCTGATCTTTGACCCGGCCAATTCGCCCAAGGTGGAAAAACTCGAACGTCACTTGGTACGCCAGTTCGGCCGGCTGCGCGATGTTATCGAGGGGCCGGACCAAGGGCTTTATTTACTCACCAGCAACCGCGACGGCCGCGGCAGTCCGGCACCGCAGGATGACCGAGTCTTGCGGCTAAGATTCAAATGACCGATGCTTGCGGTTGATCGACAGCGCCCATAATAACGACGGAGATTTATTCCCGGCTCGGCCCAGCGAGGAAAATCTTATGATCAAGAGATTTGGCGCGGTATTTTTCTTTTTCATCATTATCATTGCCGCCATCGGGGTGGCTAATTTCTTAGCGATGACGTTTTACGAGAAATCATTGATCGCCGTGGTCAAAGACTTCATCTTTATCCTAACCAGAAAATAACCCTCTCGGGTCCGGAGCACCGTACTCCAATCCAGAGTTGTCGTTGATCCTTGCTCCGCCCTGTACTAGGATCGCCAAGTTCGTAGCGAGGTGATTCGACATGCGCAAAACAATCTTTTCCTGGTTGGGCCATGAGTTCATCGAAATTTCCGCCGAAGCCGCCCCTGGCGCCAATGCCGGCGCCGAGGCTAGCGCGCTGTTTGAGCGCATCGACGGCGCCCTGCGTGGCCATGGATTATCCCTCGACAACACCGTGCGCTCGCGGCTCTGGGGCCGGGACCGCACCAGCCGAGACGCCGGCAGCACCGAACGGGTAAGAGTCCTCTCCGGCAAAGCGCGCTCGGCGAGCTCGAGCTACATCGCGCCGGGCCATTTCGATGGTGCCGCCAAGGTCGCCGTCGATTTGCTCGCCATGCGCCCGGCCAGCGCCGACCAGCAGAAACAGATCGTCGAGTATGAACCGGCCATCGTGCCGATCCGCTTTTTGGTTTACGACGGCGTGGTGGTGCTCTCCGGCGTCACCACGGTGCTGCCGACACTAGCCGAACAGTTCGACAATATTTTGCCGCGCATCACCGGTTCGCTGGGCGACGCCGGCAGCTCCTGGGCCAAGGTCGCCCAGGTGTCTTTCTACTTTCACCGCAGCCAGGATCTAGCCCATTTGAAAAAACTTTTCGCCGAGCGCGTCTCGGCGCAGCCGCCGCGCATGGAATATGTCACGGTCGACGGCTATTCATCGGAAGGAAAATTCTGCGAAGTCGAAGTCACCGCCAAGCGGTAAACGTAGAGGTAAACATCCATGGCAACCGCAAGTTTCAAGATCGCCGTTCTCGACGACTTCGAAAAGATCGCCGAGACCGTGCCGGCCTTCGCCAAGCTCCAAGCCCGCGCCGATATCACCGTGCTGCGCGAACGGCTCGATTCGAGCGAAAAAATTGTCGCCACGCTCAAGGATTTCGATGCCTTGCTGTTGATGCGCGAACGGACCTTTTTCAGCGACAAAGAGTATAGCCAACTGCCAAAGTTAAAATTCATCTCGCAGACCGGCCGCACCAGTGTGCATCTAGATTTGGCCAACGCCACCAAGCATGCCATCGCTGTCGCCGGCACTCCCAGCGACACCGGCTCGGCGACCAAGGAGCTCACCATCGGCTTGATCCTCGCCCTGGCGCGCAAGATCCCGCAGGTGAACCAACGCATGCGCGAGGAACGCTGGCCGGCGCTCACCGGCATGATGCTCGAAGGTAAAACCATCGGCGTCTTGGGGCTCGGCCGCATCGGTAACGAAGTCGCGCGCATTTTGAAAGCGTTCAACAGCCGGGTGCTCGCCTGGTCGCGCAGCCTGACCGAGGATCGGGCGGCGCTGGTTGGCGCCGAAGCGGTGCCACTGGAGACTCTGCTTAGAGAATCCGATGTCGTCACTCTGCATGTCCACTTCAGCCCGCAAAGCGTCGATCTCATCAGCGCCAAAGAAATCGCCCTAATGAAGCGTGGCGCCATCCTGGTCAACACCGGGCGCGGCCCGATCATCAACGAGGCGGCGATGGTGGCCGCCCTCAAGAGCGGCCATTTGGGCGGCGTCGGCCTCGATGTCTACGACCAAGAGCCCTTGCCCATGGATCATCCGCTACGCCAGTTCGACAATGCCATCTTAATGTCCCACCGCGGCTATGCCACAGTAGAAATTTTAAGCGAGCGGTATGAGCAGGCGCTGACCAATTTGCTGGACTACCTCGATGGCAAGCCGCTTAAACTGATCAATCCTGATGTCGTGGTTCGCTGAGCGCGACGCGGTACTGGCCGCGGCATTCCGGCAAATTTCAGTTGGCAATTGTGCTATGATAGAGTTCATCGAAGGAGAGAATCATGGACCAATCGAGCCAAACCATGCAACAAAAAGTGATCGCCCTGGCGGAGCAACTGCCCGCCGATGCGTCTTGGGATGATGTGATCGAAGAAGTCCGCTTTCGCCGCGCCGTCGAACTCGGCATCGCCGCCGCCGAGCGCGGCGCCTTCGCCACCGAAGACGAAGTGCGCGGCGCCTTTGCCCAATGGGGTGTGAAGGTTTGATTCTCCGCTGGACTCGCCCCGCGCTCGCCGATGTCGTCGAAGCGCAGAGTTACATCGCGCTGGATAATCCCAACGCCGCGGCCACCATCGCTCAACGCATCTGGGATGCCGCTAATAAGCTTTGCGACAGCCCCAATATTGGCCGCCCAGGGAAGTTTTCCGGTACCCGCGAATGGGTCGTCACCCATACCCCTTACTTGATCGTTTATCGCGTCAAAGAAGACGCCGTGGAAATCTTGCGGGTTTGGCACAGTCGGCGGGACTGGCAAAACAATCCCACCGGCTAAAGTAATATCGTCCAATCCGGACAACGATTCACTTTCATTACCTACCGCTTTTGGAAACTATGGCCCAAGCACCTAAACTCGCAGCTACGGAACTCGATAGAACCTCATCGCGCACCATCGGCCACTACGACAGGCGCGCCGAAATATTTTGGCGCGACACCCGCGACCATGATGTCAGCCAAAATATCCAAGCGTTATTGCAAGCGATCGCCGGCACGCCACCCTTTCGCATCCTCGACTTCGGCTGCGGTCCGGGGCGCGATTTGATAGCTTTCAAAGAGCTAGGCCATGAACCGATTGGCCTCGACGGCGCGGCGCGTTTCGCCGCCATGGCGCGCGATCATAGCGGCTGCGAAGTCTGGCACCAGGATTTTCTCAAGCTGGAGCTGCCGGCGGAATATTTCGACGGCATTTTCGCCAACGCCTCGCTCTTCCATGTGCCGAGCCAAGAGCTGCCACGGGTGCTGCGCGAACTGGGCGCGACGCTCATACCAGGCGGCGTCCTATTCAGTTCCAACCCGCGCGGCGACAATCAAGAAGGCTGGCAAGGCGAACGCTACGGCAGCTACCATGACTGGGACAGCTGGAAGACCCTAGTCACCGCCGCCGGCTTCACAGAAATTCATCACTACTATCGTCCGCCCGGCTTGCCACGCGACCAACAACCCTGGATCGCTTCGGTCTGGCGCAAAGCAGTATAACTCGCACCGAATCTTACTGTTGCCTATGCCTGTTGCCTTCTCCACCAATTGACAGCGACGCCGGGTATCTAATAAGGTGCAGTTAAATCCTGAATCGTCCCAATCAAGGAGGAGCTACCCATGGCTTTTGTCAGCGATCTGATTATTTCATCCGATTCCCATGTCATGGAACCGGTGGACCTGTGGAAAAACCGCGTGTCGGCGAAATACAAAGACACCGCGCCGGTTTTTCCGCCGCACCAAGTCGGTGAAGGTTTCCAGCAACATGCCGGCGGCTGGGACGCCAAAGCGCGCATGCGCGAGATGGAATCTGACGGCTTGAGCGCCGAAGTGCTTTACCCGACTCTCGGCTTGGACCTGTTCGGCCTCGACGACGCCGGTTTGCAGGAAGAATGCTTCCGCGTCTACAACGACTGGCTGATCGATTATTGCAGCGCCGATCCGACCCGGCTGATCGGCATTCCCGCCATCGCGGTGTACAACGTCGACAACGGCATCAAGGAACTCGAACGCTGCCTCAAAGCCGGCTTGAAGGGCGCGATCATCTGGCAAGCGCCGCACAAGGACATCCCGTTTACCTCCAACCATTATGACAAATTCTGGGCCGCCGCCGCCGATCTCGACGCGCCGGTGAGCCTGCATATCTTGACCGGCCATAGCTACAACAAAGACAAAAACCGCAAAGGCGTCGAGCGCTACCGCGGCAGTGTCAACTTGAAGCTCATGGACATCGCCAACGCTTTGTTCGAGCTAATTTTCTGCGGCGTCTTGGAAAGAAATCCCAAGTTGAAAATCGTCTCGGTGGAAAACGAGTCGGGCTGGATGCCGTGGATCTTCCAGCAGTGGGATTATTATTACAACCGCTTCAAGAAAGAGAACCCGCCGGCGTTCTCCAAGAACCCCAGCGCCTTCATCAAGGATCAGATCTACGCCTGCTTCTTCAACGATCATGTCTGCGGCGAGAATCTCGCCTTCTGGGGCCAGGACAACATCATGTGGTCCAATGACTTCCCCCATCCGAACTCAACTTGGCCCAACTCGATCAAGATCATCCAACGCGACTTGGGCCATCTACCCGAAGCTACCCAGCGCAAAGTCGTGTGCGACAACGTCTGCCGGCTCTACGACATCGACGCGTCGAAGCTGCCGCGGGTGCAAAAACAAGCGGCGTAACAACTCAGAATCGAGATCTAACCGTAGGGGGCGGGTTTCAAACCCGCCCCTTTTCATTTGGAAGACCCGACCATGGCCTACTCACTGCAACGTTTTATCGAAGACCTGACCACCATCACCAACCGCTACCAGGAAGCGGAACAAATCGTCGCGGTGGCCAAACCCCTGCTCGGCGAATTGGTCAAGAACCCTGACTGCATCGCCGCCCAATTTAAAAAACATGGCGGCAAAACCTACGGCCGCTACATGCTGCACCGGGCGGCGCGCTTCAACGTGACCTCCGTCGTATGGGGCCCCGGCGACAGCGCCAAGGCGCATAACCATGACACCTGGGGACTTGTCGGTGTGGTCGAGAATGAATTGCAGGAAACCCGCTTCAAACGGCGCGACGACGGCAGCAAGGAAGGCTACGCCGAGCTCGAAGCGATCGGCGTCAATAGCAACAAAGCGGGAATGGTTTCGACATTAATCGCGCCCAACGACGACATCCACGAGATGCTCAACACCACGCTTAAAAACACCGTCGAAGTCCATGTCTACGGCATCGACCTGGCGCACTATCAACGACTCCAGTTCGACGTCGCGGCGAAGTCGGTGAAATTCTTCGCCAGCGCCAAGTACGATAACTGCTAAATGCGCCCAGGGCGACCGCCGGTCGCCCCGACAAAAATTTCGATTGAATCAACGCCAGTCCCCGTAGGATGGGTTGATCGCAGCGAAACCCGACATCCGAGCTCAGTGCTTGAGCTTCAACTCCCAGTTCAAATAATTCAGCATGTCCTCCTTGCTGCCGCGAATCGATGGTGACAGGACGACATCGTTGGGTTTCACTAAACAATCGTCGAGGCCAGTGGAGGTGGCGAAGCCCGCCGCTGTCCAGCTCTTCAGACCGCCGTCGAGCACCAGGACATTGCCGTAACCGCCGCGCGCCAATTGGCGCGCGGCGAAGATCGACTGGCGGCCGTCGGCGCAGGTGAGAACGATCTGCCGTGCGCGGTCGGGGAACAACTCGGGAATTTTAACATCGATCCAGCCGCGGCAAATCCACTTGGCGCCGGATACATGGGCGTTTTCATGCTCCAGGCTGGTGCCGACATGGAGAATCAAACTTGAGGTGGATTCGCTCAACTTAAACAACTCGGCGGCGCCGATGAAGCGCAGCCCGCGCCGCGCCATACCGATGGCCAACGGCTCGGCTGCCGCGCTGGCAACCGCGACACTCCTGCCGCCGGCGCGCCAGCCGTTAAGTCCGCCTTGGAGCACGCTGACATGTTTGAAACCCATCTGGCGATACCAGTAGGCCGCCATCACCGCGCGCGCGCCGTGGTCGCTGATGAATATAATGTCGCCATTACGCACCGCCACGAAATCATCGGCGCGCTGCACAGCCTGGCCGCCCGGCAGGTTGATCGAGCCAGCAATATGGCCGGCGGTAAATTCCGCCTCGGAGCGCACGTCGATCAAGTAATGAACACCGTCGCCGTCATTGAGCCTTGCAACTTCGTCCGGCGGCGTTGAAGAGATATTTTCCTCGGCGGCGATGCGCTCGGCCGCGGCCAGCGCGCCGGATTGGTTCAGCGAAGCCTTGCCGAAACGGCTCGGCTTATTCTCCAATTGAAAACCCGCCAACACCCAGCCCATGGTGCCGTTTCTGAGCGCGCGCACGTTGGTCAAGCCGAGACGGCGCAGCGCGGCGGCGCCGATAATGCTGCGGGTGCGCCCGGCGCAGTTAACGATCACCGCCGGTTTCTTGCGTAACTCATCGACCCAGTGAATCAGCTCGCCGCCCGGCACATTGATGCCGCCCGGGATGCAGAACCGGCCGTACTCCTCAGGCGTGCGCATATCGAGGATCGTTAGATCTTCCTGGCGATCGATTAGCGCTTTCAACACCTCCGGCGCTAGATCCGGCACCGCGCGCTCATGATGGACGCGCTCGCCGAAGGCCTTGCTCGGCACGTTGACGCCGCTGACGGTCTCGCGCTGCTCGGCGCGCCAGGCGGCTAGACCACCGTTGAGAAGTGAAACATCCTCATAGCCCAGCTCGTTCAACGTCGCCGCCGCGAGCTCCGCCCGCGCTCCACCTTCGTCATAGACCACGATGGGAATCTTGCGATTGGGCACCAAGTCAGTGATGCGAAACTCGATCTGGCTGCGCGGCAAGGAAGTGCTGTTGGGAATTTGCTCATCGTTGTACTCGCCGCGCTCGCGCGCGTCGAACACCGCGAATAGCCGATCGGAGGCCATTAACTGCGCCAGATCGGCGGATGAAATCTGTTTGTTCATGCAATCGATATCTCTTGGCTTGCGGAAAAACTTGATCCTACCGTTAGATTCTGTTCTACTTACCTCCGCGGCAAATTCAAGCGCACTTCCGGAGGATTCCATGGCAGCGATTCATGACAAGTTCAGCGGTCTGTTTATCCCTTACGTCACGCCGTTCAACCAAGACGGCTCATTGGACGTCGAGAGTTTGACCCGGCTGACCAAACATTTCGCCGCTCTTCCCGGCGTCGCCGGTTTAGTGTCCTGCGCGCGCATCGGCGAGAGTCCGGTGTTGAGTATCGCCGAGAAACGCCAAGTCTACGAGGTCTGCGGCAAGATCGCCCAGGACGCCGGCAAAGTCCACATCGCCACCATCGCGCCCCAGTCCACTGACGAAGCGGTGGCACTGATCAACGATCTCGACAATCTCGCCGTCGACGGCGTGATGATCTTCCCGCCGCTGCTGTTTTCCTGGGGCAAGGTCGACAACAATTTGAAGGTCCGCTTCTTCGAGGATCTCGCCCGCGAGACCAAACTCCCGGTGGTGTTGTTTCAGATCCCGGTGAAAAGTTACTACTACGATCCCGACACCATCTGCCGCATCGCCCGACTGGAAAACGTCGTCGCCTTCAAAGAGGCGTCTTTCGACATCGAGCTGTTCACGAATACCGCGAAGCAATTACAGCGCGACAAGTCACCGATGAGAATCCTCACCGGCAACGACCGCTTCGTCGCCGAGAGCTATCAACTGGGCGCCAACGGCGCGCTTATTGGCGTCGCCAACGTCGCCACGGAAAAATGGGGCGCCATGGACTGCGCCGGCCGCGCCGGCAAATTCGACGAAGCGTTTAGAATTCAGAAAGAGCTGGAGTCGGTGAAAGAATTGGTCTTCAGCGAACCGATCGTCGAAGCGGTGGCGCGCATCAAAGCCGTGCTGCACTACGAAGGCCTGATCAAAACCGCCCATGTGCGCCGCCCGCAGCTGGGGATCTCCGACGCAGAGAAAAAACAATTGCTGGAAAGCTACCGCGCCCTCAAGAACAACCAGTTCCGCCCCCACAGTGCTCACCAAGCGGCGTGATCCGGATTCGGATAGACTCTCGCAAAGGCGCAAAGACGCCAAGTTCGGAAAGAATTATTTTCTTCCGAAAACCTTTGCGTCTTTACGCCTTTGCGAGAGAAATTCCGGCATCCGAATCTTTGCGACAACTATTCAGCGCCGCGCCCTGGGATCACCAACGCGAATAACGCAATGGTCACCGCCAACAGCACCATGGCGCTGATCGCCAGCGACCAGTGGATGCCGATCAGTCCGCCGACCACGCCGACGGTGACGCCGCTGAAGGCGCGCAGGCCGTTGTGCGAGGTATTGAATAGGCCGATCAAGCGGCCGCGCAGCTGCGGCGGCGCTTGCAGCTGCACCAAGGTCTGCGCCATAGAGAGAAACGCCAGGTTGAGCAGCCCGCCGCCAAACAACAACGCCACCGACAAATAATAATTCTGCGACGCCGCGAAGCCGATGATCGAGACGCACCAGAGGATCGAACAGATGGAGGCATTGCGCGCGCTGGCGCGCAGTAGGCCGCTACCTTCGAGCAGCAGACCGCCCAAGGCGGCGCCGCCGGCGCTGGCGCCAAGCATGATGCTATAGGCCAAATCCTGCTTGTCATGGCCGAAGTCATGGGCGAACTCCGGCATCTGCGCTTGGTAGGCGTTGCCGACCAAGAGTGACGTCGCCCCGCCTAACAGAATCATCGAGAAGATGGTCGGATTGGACGCGCTTTCGCGCAAGAGGTGCCAGGCGCTGGCGAGGCTCACGCGGCCGGCTTTTGGCGCATTGGGATCGTCCCGCCCATGGCCGGTGTAGGGCAGGATGAACATGTAGATGATCGTCGGCAGATACATCAACACGTTGATGAACAGGCCAGCCGGTCCGCCGAACCAGAGCATAGTCGCGCCACCGACCGCGGGGCCGACCAGGATCGCGATGTTGCGCCCGGTGGAGTTGAGTCGCACCGCGCTCTGTAAATATTCCCGGCCGACGATATCGTGAATGATCAGTTGGCTCGCCGGCTGGCCCAACACGCCCGACAGTCCGTGCATCACCAAGAGCGCGCAGGCATGCCAGACTTCGATGGTATCGGTGAGAAACAAGATCGCCCAGGTGAGCGAGACCAAGCCGTACATCGCTTGGGCGCATTGAATCAGCCGGCGGCAATCATGGCGGTCGGCCAGAGCGCCAAAGTAGACGGCGAAAAACAAAAACGGCGTCCAGTGGCTGATGACGGCGAAGCCGGCCAGCACCGGCGAATGAAATTTTTGGTAGAGCAGCCAGTAGCTGATGACATGCTCGATGTTATCGCCCATCTGCCCCATCATCAGGACGAAGAAATAGCGGCGATATTCCGGATGATGCAGCGCCGCGAAGGCGACGCGGCCGGCAGATTTGGTCGTCTTGGAGCTGTCTGGTGATTGGGAATTAGTTGCCATGCTAATTGAAGAAGACCGAGACAGAGACCGCTCTGTCCCTATCTCAACTCTCGATCTCTCAAGTCTCGACCTTGCGCGCCTGCGCCGGCACGGCGAAGGCGAATAGCGCCAGGGTGATGGTCATCAGCACCATGGCGCTTAGCGCCAGGGACCAGTGGACGCCGATCAAACCGCCGACCACGCCGACGGTGAGGCCGCTGAAGGCTTTGAACCCCATGCTGGTCATCGAATACAGGCCGATTACCCGGCCGCGCAGCGCCGCCGGCGAGCGCAATTGCACGATGGTCTGGGCCATGGACGAAAAGGTTAGATTGAGCACGCCGGCGATAAACAACAGCGCCAGCGATAAATAATAGTTGGTCGAGAGCGCAAAGGCAGCAATCGCGACGCACCAAAGGATCGCGCTGACGATCGCCGTGCGCACGCTCGGCGGCAGCCAGGAGCGCCCTTCGAGGAGAAAGCCGCCCACCACTGCTCCGGCCGCGTTGGCGCCGAGCAGCGCGCTATAGGCGAAGTCGGCTTTCTCGGTGCCGAGATCGTGGGCGAACTCCGGCATGGTCGCTTGAAACGCCGTGCCAACGAAGAACGACACGCAGCCGCCCAGCACCACCATGGTGGTCACCGGCCGGTTGCTCCACACTTCGCGGATCACGGTGAAGGCGTCGCCCCAGCCGATGGCGCGGCGCGTCGGCACTTCGCCTTCGCGGCTATGGCCGGTGTAGGGCACGGTCAAGAGCCATACCGTCAGCGGCAGATAGATCAAAGTGTTGACCACCAAGCCCACCGGCGGACTGAAGATCAACATCAAACCGCCGCCCACCGCCGGGCCGAAAAGAATCCCCAACTGCCGGCTTGTCGAGTTGAGCCGGATGGCGCTCTGTAACTGATCGCGGCCGACGATGTCGTGAATCAGCAACTGACTGCCCGGCCCCCAGAGCACACCGGCCATGCCGTGGATCACCAAGAGCGCGCAGGCATGCCAGACTTCAATCGTATCGGTCCAAAATAGAAACGCCCAGGCCGCCGACACCCCCATGTACATGATCTGCGCGACTTGAATCACTTTGCGGCAATCGTAGCGGTCCGCCATAGCGCCGAAGTAGACAGCGAAAAGTAGGAACGGCGTCCAGTGGCTCAGCACCGCGAAACCGGCCAACACCGGCGAGTGAAATTTGGTGTAGAGGAGCCAGTAGCTGATCACATGTTCGATGTTATCGGCCATCATGGCCAACGCCGTGGTCCAAAAATAGGAGCGGAAGTCTTTGTGATGCAGCGCGGCGAAGGAAAGCTTCTTGTCAGGTGCGGCAGTGGCCAATAACGTTCTCCGAAAATCTCAGACTAATCTCGGACAGTAACCAATATCGATTGGCGACGCAATCCAATCGACGGCGTTGAGCGAACCGGCAGAAGTGGCCAAATCCTTTTGTTGTCATTCCCGCGCAGGCGGGAATCCAGGTTTTCTTCGATCTCGTAGTGTCAGCGAGGCTGGATGCCGGTGTTCACCGGCATGACGGATCTTTACTTAGCTGGAATCGCGATGTTCATCACCCAGGTTCGACCACCGCCGTGCGCTGCTGGGCGAAACCAAACAGCGCCAGGGTGATCGCCAACAAGACCAGCGAGCTCAACGCCAACGACCAGTGGACACCGATGAGCCCACCAATGACACCAACCGTGACGCCGCTAAAGGCACGCAGGCCGAAGGCCGACATGGAAAACAATCCGATTAAGCGGCCGCGCAGGTGCATGGGCGCTTCCAACTGGACGATGGTCTGGGCGATGGAGTAAAAAGCCAGATTGAGCGCGCCGGCGATAAACAGCAGTGTCAACGACAGCGGATAGTTTTTCGAAAACGCGAACAGGGTCATGGTGACGCACCAGAGAATCGCGCAACCGATCGCCGCCTTCACCGTCGGCGGCAGCCACTGTTTGCCGTCGAGGACAAAACCGCCGAACACCGAACCGGCGGCGTTGGCCGCCAGCAGCGCGCTATAGGCGAAGTCGGTATTATCGGTGCCCAAGTCATGGGCGAATTCCGGCATGCTGGCTTGAAAGGCATTGCCGACAAACAGCGACGCCGCGCCGCCGAGCGCGATCATGGTGACGATGGAGCGGTGCTGCGCCACTTCGCGCAACACGCCGACGGCGTCGCGCCAACGCAAGCCGCGCCGCGCCGGCGCGCCCTCGCGCAGGTGGCCGGTGTAGGGCACCAGCATGAGCCAAATGGTCAGCGGTAAATAAATCACCGCGTTGATCAGCATGCCCGCCGGCGCGCCGAACCACAGCATCATGGCACCGCCCACCGCCGGGCCGAAGAGAATGCCCAACTGGCGCGCGGTGGCGTTCAAGCGCACCGCGCTGGGCAAATCCTCGCCGCCGACGATGTCGTGGATCATGAGAATTTCCGCCGGCGTCCAAAATACCCCGGCGATACCATGGACGACCAGTAAAACGCAGGCATGCCAGATTTGAATCGTGTCGGTCCAGAACAGCACCGCCCACACCGCGGTAACGCCCATGTACATGATCTGGGCGACTTGAATAAGCTTGCGGCAGTCGTAACGGTCGGCCAAGCCGCCGAAATAAACCGACAGCAGAAGAAACGGCGTCCAGTGACTGATCACGGCGAAGCCGGCCAGTACCGGCGACTGAAATTTTTGAAACAGCACCCAGTAACTGATCACATGCTCGATGTTGTCGGCCATCATGGCCAACATGGTGGCGACCAGAAACCAGCGGTAGTCTTTGTGCTTGAGCGCGGCGAAGGGGATCCTCGGTTTCACCGCGGTCACAGTTGTTGGCGTGCTTGAGTTGGGTGAGTCCAATGCGGCGTCCAATCGGTCGACGGTAGATTTTCAACCTAACGGAAATTACCGAGTGGTGCAAACTTGACGAGCGTTGTTTAGTGGTTCAATGACCCGAGATCTCTCACTCCGTTCGAGATGACAGTTGCCTCTAGCTTCTGTCATTTCGAGCGCAGCGAGAAATCTCTCTTGAACTCAAACTGACCTACGACCCGACATGGAGCGCCGGTCGAAATTATTCCCTTGCGCTCTCCGCGCGCTTTTGCGAGAAACGGATGAGCGGCGAAACAACATCGAGGCAAGACACTGAAATCCATCGCGCAGATACTATCGCAGACCTTCGTCGGCTGGCGCATGGTCGGTCTGGTCTCCGCCCTGCGCGTGCTCGGCGGCGGACTACACAACTACGGCTTCACGGTGTTTTTCCTGCCGATCAGCACCGACCTGGGACTGAACCGCGCCGAGACCTCGCTGGCGTTCTCGTTGGCGCGCGCCCAGGGCGCCATCGAAGGCCCCTTCGTCGGTTATCTCATTGATCGCTTCGGCCCCAAGCCAATGATCCTCACAGCCGTGCTGTTGACGGGCTTGGGTTATGTCTGCCTCGGCTGGGTCAACAGCTACACGACTTTTTTGATTGTTTACCTGGGCATCATTTCGCTGTCGTTCACACCCGGCTTTGTCCACGCGCCCATGGCGGTGGGCAACACCTGGTTCATTCGCTACCGCGCCCGCGCCATGACCGTGATCAGCTCGGCGGTGCCCATCGGCGGCACGTTGTTAACGCCGCTGCTCGCACTCGCCGTGCAAAAATGGGGCTGGCGCTGGGGCGCCATCCTCGGCGGCCTGGCGTTTCTAATCGTCGGTATTCCGTTGGGCCTCGGCGTACGCTCATCGCCGGAGAGCATGGGCTTACTGCCGGACGGCGCCGCTGAAACCAAGAACGACGAAGCAGCGAGTGAACGCGCCAGTGGCGCGGCGATCAAAGAAGATCCGACGCTTCGGCAAGCGATGAAGACTTGGATCTTTTGGCTCTTCGTCGTCGGCATGACCGTGCGCGTCGGCGCCTACAGCACCATCAGCGTCCACTTCGTGCCGATCATGGTCTGGAAAGGCATGTCCCAAGAGAGCGCGGCCCTCTTATTGGCGAGCTTCGCGCTGTTCAATTGGGCGGCCCACTACCCCATCGGCTGGTTCGCCGACGCCATGAACCGGCCCAAGCTCTTGGCCTTGTGCATGCTCGTAGCCGCGGTTTCGATGTTGTTGCTGGTCCTGGGCGAAGGCACCTGGCCGCTGTGGGCTTTCACCATCGGCTTCACCGCCATTGACGCGTCGTTCCCGATCGTCTGGGCGACCATCGGCGACTTCTTCGGGCGCAAATACTTCGCGACGATCCGCGGCACCATGTCGTTTTTCTACACCTGGGGCAGCGTCCTGGGTCCGGTCATGGCCGGCGCCGCCTACGACCGCAGCCAAAGCTACGTCGCGACGCTGTACGGCTTGGTAGCGATCCTCTTGCTGGGCGCGGCGCTCACTGCGATGACGATTAGACCGTGGAAACAACTAAATGGATAATTGACAATGGATAATGACAATCCGGACTCCCGCATTATCCATTTTCAATTATCCATTATCCATTTATTGATCCATTGTTTTCGGGTCGAGCGCGTCTCTCAGCGCATCGCCCAATAGATTGAAGCTCATCAAGGCGAAGAAAATAAACAGCCCGGGGAGAAACACTTGCAGCGGCGCGATGAAAATATTGGTCGCGGCGTTGGTCAGTAGATTGCCCCAGCTGGGCGTCGGCGGTTGGATGCCGAGACCGAGGAAGCTCAAGGTGGTTTCGGCGCGGATCGCGGCGCCGGCGTCGAGGGTCGCCGAGACGATCAATGGACCGAGCGCGTTGGGCAGAAGATGGCGCAGCATGACTCGCCAGCGCGACGCGCCCAGACATTGCGCCGCCAGGACGAACTCCTGCTCGCGAAAAGATAATACCGCGCTACGCGCCAAGCGCGCCGCGTTGGTCCATTCGAGGGCGACTAGAATAATGATAATGTTGAGCAGCCCCGGCCCAGCTAGTTTGGAGAGCACCAACAGCAAGACGATGCGCGGAATGGTATAAATCGTGTCGACCAGACGCATCAGAGCATTGTCCAGCGCGCCGCCGACATAGCCGGCGAGAATCCCAACCAAGCCGCCGATCAGGACAGTGCTGAGCGCCACCGCCAAGCCGACGGTGAGTGACACCCGCCCGCCATGCATGATGCGCACCCAAGTATCGCGCCCGAGTTCATCGGTACCCAACCAATGACGTGCCGACGGCATCTGCATGCGCTCGGACAAAGAAATCTGATCGAGCTCGAAGGAAACTAAATACGGCCCGACAATCACTCCGAGCAGTAATGTGAGAAAGAAAAAGAAACCGACGTAGGCAACGCGATGCCGTTTGAAGCGCCGCCACACCACCAGCCAGTAGCCGGCGGGTTGGGCGTTCGCGATGGAATTCGATGGAATTGCCAAGGGAGTTTCGCTTGTCACTTGTCAGCACCAAGACGGGCGGGTTTCAAACCCGCCCCCTACGCGGATCTCTTTATTGCGCCCTTTGCGTTCTTTGCGGCCGCCCTTCCGAATCCGAGTTGCATCCGATTTTGGGCCTTTTGTGCTCTTTGTGGTTAAATCTCTTCTCTTCAACTCTGATAGCGAATCCGCGGATCGAGCCAGCCATAGATGACGTCCGCCAGCAAATTGAAGAACACTACCGTCACCGCGATGATCATCACCACGGTCATGGCGACGACGTAATCGTTGCCCATGATCGAGGTGTATAGCAGCCGGCCCATGCCAGGATAGGCGAACACGGTCTCGACGACTGTCGAACCGCCGACCACCCGCGGCATGGTGACAGCGATGATCGTCACCACCGGAATTAGCGCGTTCTTGAGCGCGTGGCGGCCAATCACCACACGCTCGCTCAATCCCTTGGCGCGCGCCGTGGTCAGATAATCCTGGCGCAATACTTCGAGCAGGCTCGAGCGCATGAAACGTTGCACCTGAATAATTTCGGAAATCGCCAGCACCGCCACCGGCAGGATCAAATGCTTCAGCCAGTCCACGGTCGCCGCCCAACTGCCCGGCTCGAGCTCGCCGTTGACGATCCCTGAGGTCGGCAGCCAACCGAGCTTGACCGAGAATAGAATGATCAACATCAGCCCCAACCAAAAGGCCGGCACCGAATAGGCGATAAAGGTGGTCGCGGTGAGCACGTAGTCGCCGATGGAATACTGGCGCACCGCGGAAAAAATCCCCAGCGCGATGGCGATGATCTTGCCCAGCACCACCGCGGCGATGGTCAGGATCAGAGTGTTCTTGAGCGCCGGCAAAATAATATCGAACACCGGCTGGCCATACTCCCGCGAGTAGCCAGGATTGAGCTGAATCAATTGCCAGAGCCACTTGGCGTATTGAACGTAGACCGGATCGTCAAAACCATAAATCCGCCGCAGCCGGTCAAGATCCTGCGGCCGCAGGTTGGGAATCCCTTCGAGCATGCGAAACAGCAGATCGCCCGGCATCAAGTGGAGCAGCGTGAAGATCAGCGCCGAGATCACGAGTAGTAGCGGCACAGTCTGGAGCAACCGACGAGTAACATAGAGCAGCATGGGTTATTTATCGTGTTCGTGCTCGTCGCTCGTGCTCGTCAAAGATCTCGGATTCGGAACCGAACACGAGCGACGAGCCACGAGCACGATCCTAGGCTTTATTCCAAGTATGAGTATTCCACGAGCTCGAGTTCTGCCCGCCGCTCTCTTGGCGCGGCGTGATACCGGTCAAGCCCTTTTTCATCACCAGAACTTCCGGGGTGAAAAACAGCGGCAGATGGGGCAGCGCGGCGCTGAACATTTTGCAAAACTCGATTTGCAGTTTCTCCGACTGTTCGGGCGTGATGATCGAGTTGATGTCGTCGAGGATGGCGTCCTTCTTGGGATCGTTCCAGCCCGACACGTTCTCCGGCGCGTATTTGTTCTCGGCCGTGGGGATATTCTTGGAATGAAACCGTTCCGGCCATTCTTCCACCGTGACGTTGTGCGAACCGATATAGGCGCCCGGCCAACGGCTGCGGTTTTCCGACGAATTGAGCAAGCGGTTGGGCATGTTTTTGATATTGGTGCGCACGCCGAGCTTCTTCCAATAGTCGGCGATGATCGCCTGCGCCTGTTCGTGATCGCGGCGTTCGGCGGTGACGCGGAACTCGAACTCCATTTTCTCGCCCTTGGCGTTGACCAGGACGCCGTCGGCGCCGGGATTCCAACCCGCCTCGGCCAGCAGTTTTTTCGCCCGGGCCACGTCGAACTTGTAAATCGTCGACGCCGCCAGCGCTTTGGCGTTGACCTTGCGGGCGCGCGACAGTGGCAGATGGGAAATGACTTTTTCGCCTTTGAAAAGATTTTGCACCATGGCGTCGCGGTCGACAGCGTGCAACAGCGCGCGGCGCACACGCACGTCGCTGAAACAGGGATTGTCCCGGCTGAGACTCAACCAGCTCCAGGACGCCGGGCTGATCAGCACTTTGCCCTTGCCCTGCTTTTCCCATTGGTCGCGCAGGATCATCGCGCCGTCAAAGGAGATCGTGCTGCGCATGCACAGGTCCACTTCGCCGGCGAGCACCGCCGCTAGATTGGTGTTGGTGTCTTCCACCGTCTTGTAGCTGATCCGGTCGATCTTCGGCCGGCCGAGAGCGAAATCGTTGAACGCTTCGAACTCCACCCGGCTGCCCTGCTCCCACTCGACGACTTTGAAGGGGCCGGCGCCGACGAAATTTTTATTCCAGTAGGGCAGATTGGCGAACGCCTTCATGTCGCCGCCTTGAAAGGCGTCGAGTAGTAAATGGCGCGGAAAGGCGCGCACGTGGGTGTACTGAATTGCGTAGGCTTCGTTGTAGAGATCGTTCCAGTGAATCACGATGGTGCGGTCGTCGGGGGTTTCGATCTTGGAGATCATCTCCGGCACCAGCCGGTCGGGCATGGGGAATTCCGGATGCTTGGCGATCTGCCAGCCAAACTCGAAATCTTTCGACGTGTAGGGCTTGCCGTCATGCCATTTGAGACCGGGCCGCAGCTTGTAGACCGTCGTCATAGTTTTCTTCTGCACGTCGATCTTCCAGGTGCCCTTCTTGACCGATGGCAGCTCCTCGGCCAACACCGGCACGCGCTCGAAGGTGACCGGATTCTGTCCCACCAACCCGGCATCGGCGATCGACACATGCTCGGTTTCGCGCCGGTTGTGATAGCCCAGGCTGGTCACCTGGCGCTCGCCATGAATGACGATGCGCTTACGCCCCGGCTGCGCTGCGAATAGCTGCGGCGTCCACAGCGCAGTGGCGGCAGCCGCGCCGGTCAGTTTGACGAATTGTCTGCGGGTCAAGGATGGACTCTTTTTCATGATCGAACCTCCACAACGGCTGCGTCAATTTACGCAACCGGTATAACCAATGGGTCGCGCCCGGTCAATTCAAATTCCGCCAAGCCATCTTCGCGACATTGACTTGAATCCGACCCATCGCTAGAATCCGCCCAGCCGTCAGAGCTTTTTCCAGCCGTAACCAAGGAGCGCCGATGATTCTATCGAAAAACGCCGATGTCCAAGCGATCGTTGTCAAAGCCATTGAAGGCAAGCCGATGTACGGCGGCGAGCTGTTGGTCAAACCGCTCATCACCGGCGACGAGATGACCTTTTTGGAAATCCATTACACCCCCGGCGTCGGCGCGCCGCTCCATGTCCACACCCATGAATCGCTCGCCTACGTGGTCAAAGGCAAAGTCAAAATGACCGTCGGCAAGGAGGAGTTCATCCTCGGCCCCGGCGATGTCTGCCGCCACCCCAAGGGCGTCCCCCACGGCGTCGAAGGCATCGAAGAGTCGATCGTCGTCGAGATCAAATCGCCAGCGCCACCGCTGAGCAGCTTCTTAGGCATGTAAATTCATCGAAACCGTTTTAAGGAGAACAAACATGGCAGGCAAAGCGAAATATTTAATGATCGCCAGCATGGACGTCGACGCCGAGCATGACGCGATCTTCAACGAAGTCTATGACAAAGAGCATGTGCCCAATCTGCTCAAGGTCCCCGGCGTCCTCGGCGTGTCGCGTTACAAACGGGGCACGTTGACGATGAACATCGGCGGCGAAAGCAAAACTATCGAGATCCCCAACGAGCCGGTCTACACGGCGATCTACGAACTGGAAAGCCCCGAAGTCCTCACCAGCCCAGCCTGGGACAAAGCCATCGAAGACGGCCGCTGGCCGGCGCAGGTGCGGCCGCACACGAAAAACCGCCGCCATGTTTTGTTGAAATTGATGGACTGAAACAGACGGTGAACACCGCAGCGCGTCTCGGCGCGATAACTAATTGACCGGGCTGAGCAGTTCTTTCAACTTCGCGCCCAGCTGCTCGGCTTGGGCCGCCTCCACACGACTTTCGAAGAGCGGGAACAGTTCCCGCTCTTCCTTGCGGATATGCCGTTCGAGCAGATCGCCCAAGTCAAAGATCAATTTCGCCAAGCCAGTCCCCGCTTCGAGCTGGGGCATGGCCAGGCGCAGCTGTTCATGATCGCGCACCAATTGATCGAGCAGCTCACCACAACCCGCCACCTGCGCGCGCATCAGCGGAAACAAAATTTCTTCCTCGGCTTTGAAATGCGCCACCAGGCTGGCGCGGTAAAATTCCAAAAATTCTTTGGCGCGCTCGCGCAATCCAACCGCGCCCATGGGTTTAATCTGCCCCAGCCCCTGCTTACGGCAACGTAAAGCGAGCGCCAGGCCGTGATGATGGTCGTGGGAGAGAAGCTGTAGGCTAGGATGACGCATGATGGTCACAAGATTGGAGTGCTGGAGTAATGGAGTGGTGGAGTGATGGGTCCGGACCACCCAATACTCCAGTACTCCATCACTCCAATCTCAGACAGCTCCCTTAGCGCGTAATTGATTGATCGCCGCCCCGTCCAACCCCAGCGCGCCGAGAATCTCATCGGTCTGTTCCCCCAGCACCGGCGGCGGCAGATCGATGGAGGGCGGCGTCCGGCTCATGTCGACGGCGTTGCCGATGAGCTGCATCTTGCCCATCTGCCGATGTTCGACTTCGATGGGAAATCCGTAGGTTTTGACTTGGGGATCGGCGAACACCTCGTCCAGGGTATTGATCGGCGCCGCCGGCACATCGGCGGCGATCAGTCGGCGCAGCCAATCGTCGCGCTTGCCGGCGCGAAAGATCGGCGCCAACTGTTCGTTCAAAGCGTCGTAGTTTTCCACCCGCGCCTTGCGGTTATTGAAGCGCGGGTCCTGGCCCCACTCCGGTTTGCCAACGACGTCGAACAAGCCTAGCCAAAATTTATCCGGCGACGACATGTGCAGCACGAACGCCAAGCCGTCTTGGTCTTCGAAGGCGAACACGCCGGCGGTGGTGGTGCGATGTTTGCGCCGCGGCACATGGCCGGTCTCGAAATAGCGCGCCGCGTTCTCGCTGACAAAGGACACCGAGGCGCGCAGGAGTGAGGTCTCAACATGCTGCCCGAGGCCGGTGATGCTGCGGTTCATCAGCGCGCCCAACACGCCGTAGCAAGCGTACATGCCGGTCAGATGATCGGAGAACGAGATCCCCATGCCCTGGGGCTTGCCGGGATCGGTGAGCAGACTCAACAGACCGCTGCGCGCTTGGCCGATGGTGTCGTAACCTGGCATGTCGCGGTAAGGCCCCTTGGGCCCGAAGCCCGATATCGAGCAATAGACCAGTTTAGGATTGCGCTCCTTGATGTCGTCGTAGCCCAGACCGCGCTTGTCGAGCACACCGGGGCGAAAGTTTTGGATGAAAACATCCGCGCTAATAAGCAACTGGAGCAAAACATCGCGCCCCTCATCGGTGCGGAAGTCCACGGTGACGCTTTTTTTGTTGCGGTTGAGACTGCAAAAGGTCGACGAGTAGTTACGCTCGCCCCAGCCGCGAAACGGATCGCCACGCTTGGGCTCCTCGACCTTGATCACCTCCGCGCCCAAGTCCGCTAGCAATTGCGACGCGAACGGTCCAGTAACATAACTCGCCGCCTCGATAATTTTTATTCCCGCCAAAGCCCCAGCCATGATCGCCATCCTTAACTAAACAGATTGATCTCATCTTCCTAACTGCTCAGCGCCGGGGAAGCAAGCCTGCGGACATCAAGTGAAATGAATTGACTCCAGGAAACAAGAAGCCCTCCGGTTCGTAGTCGCTCGGACTCGAACAAGAGGGCTTCGTCGCGCCAAATCGATGATCGAATCTAGCGCTCTTCGGTGTGCAACTGACGGGGCGCCGGCGGCTGGCCCTGGGGCGAAACCATCGCCAGGATATCGGTGCGGCTAAAACGCCAGCCGCCGCCGAACTTGCGGCCAGGAATCGAACCCTGCTTGACCAGCTTGTAAACCGTGCGCGGGTGGATTTGTAGCAACTCGGCAACTTCCCCTGCGGTCAAAATCTCGTCCATGGAAACTCCTCCTTCGACTGCGGTCATATTTCTAATCGTCGGATTAGGCAGATTCCATGCCACAAACGCGCTGTCAATCCATCGGGACAGGTTCTGACAGCCGCGCAACTACGGGACAAACTGAGAAATTCGGCTCCCGCGCGTAGCGCACAAAAAGTGATGATCGGCACAATTGGGAACAAACCTATGATTTTTTTGTCGGCCGCGCACTTCCCGATGGAGTGCTCGGAGATTCCCGCAACGGCGACAACTATCTCATGGCGAGTAAGACGACCGCGTTCAGATTGGCGATCTAAAAATCTCGCCGCGCACGGCGTTACCCGCCGAGATAAGCGGCGATGACGCGATCGTTGTGCAGCAGTTCCGCGCTCGGTCCGGCCAACGCGATGGCACCATTCTCCATCACATAGCCATAGTCGGCGATCTTGAGCGCCTGACGGACGTTTTGCTCCACCAGGAGGATGGTCAAGCCGCCGTGGCGAAGCTCTTGGAGCGTGCGAAAGATCTCCTGCACCAACAGTGGCGCCAATCCCATGGACGGTTCGTCGAGCAGTAACAAGCGCGGCCGCGCCATCAGCGCGCGGGCGATGGCGAGCATCTGCTGCTCACCGCCGGAGAGATTGCCGGCGGCGCCGCCGAGGCGATCTTTCAAACGCGGAAAGAGCGTTAACATTTTGTCGAGATCGCCGGCGATCGCCGCATCGTCGCGGCGCCGGTAGGCGCCGAGCAGCAAATTCTCCCGTACCGTCAGCGTGGTGAGAATCTCGCGCCCTTCAGCCACCTGCACCATGCCGAGTTCGACGATCCGGTGCGCCGCCAGACCGCGCAACTCTTGGCCGTTGAACTGAATCGAACCCGCGCTGGCGCCCAGCAGTCCGGACAACGCCAACAAGGTGGTCGACTTGCCGGCGCCGTTGGCGCCGAGCAACGTCGTGATCCGCCCCGATTCCAGCTCGAAATCGATGCCGCGCACCGCTTCGATCGCGCCGTAGTGGACCTGGAGATTTTTCACTTGCAGCAAAACGCTCATGACCGGCTCTTTTCACCATCGCCGTCATCGCCGAGATAAGCTTCGATGACTTGTCGATCGGCGCGAATCGCCGCCGGCGCGCCCTGAGCGATCAGCTGGCCAAAGTTGAGCACGGCGATCTCGTGACACAGCCCCATGACAAAGCGCATGTCATGTTCGATGATCAAGAGCGCCAGACCGCTGGCTTCAAGCTTGACGATCTCCTCCATCAGCTGCTGCTTCTCGGCGCCATTCATGCCCGCCGCCGGCTCGTCGAGCAGCAATAACTTTGGCGCCGTGGCCAACGCCCTGGCGATCTCCAGCCGGCGCTGTTCGCCGTAGGAAAGTTTGCCGGCGAGCAGTTCCGCCTTATCGGCCAACCCGACCCGTGCAAGCAGCTCCTTGGCGGCGGCGCGCTCGCTACGTTGAGTGGCGCGCAATTTCGCCGACGGCAAAAGAAAACTCACGGCGCCGGAATTTCCTTGCCGGCCGATCGCCACCAGGACATTTTCCAAGAGCGACATCTCCTTGAAGATGCGGATATTTTGAAACGTGCGCGCGATGCCCAACCGGGTGATCCGGTGCGGCGCCAGACCGGTCAACGCTTGGCCGTGGAACTCAATGACGCCCGCCGACGGCGCCAACAGGCCCGAGATTAGGTTGAATACGGTGGTTTTGCCGGCGCCGTTGGGACCGATCAGGCCGAAAATGCCGCGCTCGGGAATCGCCAGCGAGACATCTTGCAGCACCTGCAAGCCGCCGAAATTCTTCGCGATCGATGACAACGTTAACATAGTCAACTGGCCGCCCCACCGCGCCGCAGATAGCGGGTCAAATCCCAAATCCCCTTGGGCGAATAAAGAATGATCACGATCAAGATCACGCCGTTGATCAGCGGCCGGTAGTTGCCGAGGCCGCGGAGTAATTCCGGCAGCAACGTAATCAACACGCCGCCGATGACCGCGCCCCAGGGGCTACCGGTGCCGCCGAGCACGCCCATGGCGAGAATCTCGACGCCGCGGTCAAAGCCGTATTCGTTGGGGCTGATAAAAAAAGTGAAGTGGGCGTTCAAGCCGCCAGCCAAGCCGGCCAGTCCGGCGCCGAGCACGAAGGCGAATAGTTTGTAAGCGCGCACGTTGAGCCCCATGAGTTCGGTGGCGACCTCATCCTGACAAATCGCCACCATGGTGCGGCCGATACGCGAGCCGGCGCAGCGCAAGAGCAGATAAATCGCCGCGACGACTAAGACCAGCACGTCGAACCATTGGCTATGCTGCGGGATGCCGTTGAGGCCCAGCGCGCCGCCGGTGAGATTTTCCGCGTTGAGAAGAAAAATCCGCACAATCTCGCCGAAGGCCAGCGTCGCCATCGCCAGATAGACCCCAGACAAGCGCAAGGTCGGCGGCCCAAGGAGCAACGCCACCGCCGCCGGCAGCAAAGCGCCGAGCATCAGCGACAAATAAAAAGGCAGCCCACTGTGCAAGCTCAAGAGCGCCGCCGTATAAGCGCCGATGCCCATGAACGCGGCATTGGCGACGGTCAACAAACCGCAGGCGAGGGTCAGATAGATCGACAACGCCAGCAGCACATTGGTGCCGATGGACAACACCAGCGTGCTATAGGTTGCCCAGAAAGTTTCCAGCCATTCCATTTCGATGATCCGAAACTGACACCCAACGGGTTATGAATCATTAATGAACGTGTGGACTCGCCCTCGCCTCTTCATCCATGATTCCGGCCCTTCGGCTTTGCTCAGGGCAGGCTCCGGCCGGAATCCATCTTTAAACCCACCGCCCACAACCTGGATTCTCGCCTGCGCGGCAATGACGAAAATCCTATTCCGCCCGGCCTCGAACAAATCAACCTGGCACTTCGCGATCGGGGTATGAACCCCGCTCGCGACCAAAGGGGATGCTCGCCCCCTTTGGAAACCCCATTTAGTTGTGCCCGCCGCAAGCAGCGGGGAGTATTAGATTGAACCGTTGTACTTCGAACCCGCGCGCAGCGTGTCCCACTCACGCCCGCCGCTGCGCCGCTTTGCCGAACAAGCCTTGGGGCCGCAAGAGGAGAATCGCGAACAAAAGTCCGAAAGCCACCGCGTCGCGCATGGACGAGCCGATATAAGCGATCGAAAACACTTCGGCGCAGCCCAAGAAAAAGCCGCCGAGGAGCGCGCCGCGAATATCGCCCATGCCACCGAGAATCACCACGGCGATGCCCTTATGGAGCATCGGCTGGCCCATCTGGGGAAACACCGCGTTGGTGTAGAGCGCGATCAACACGCCGGCGACGCCGCCCAACGCGGCGGCGACCACCGAGGTCATGCGAAACAGCCCTTCGACATCGATGCCCAGGAGCGCCGCCGCCTTGCGCGACTCGGCCAAGGCGCGCAGCGCGCACCCCATGCGCGTGCGCATGAGCCACCAGAGCAGCACCGCCATCAAGAGAAACGCCAGAAAAATTATTTGTAGCTCCAGCCAGGTGATCTGCACGCCGGCCAACTGTAAACCCTCGGCGGCCAAGCCATGGGGCGGAAAGCGCAGATTCTCGGCGCCGAAGATGCCTTGGATTGTGCTGTTGAGAGAGATCGCCAGACCGATGGTGGCGATCATCGGCGCCAGATGCGGCGCCTGGCGCGCCCGCAGCGGCGCGAAGATCAACCGGTCGAGCAGCCAGCCGGCCGCCGCGGTGACGACAATCGCCGCGCCCACCGCCAAAACCAGAGGAAGTTTGAACAGCAACACCGCTTGCAGCGCGGTGTAGGCACCGAGCATGAACATGGCGCCATGGGCGAGATTGACGACGTTTAGGACGCCGAAGATAAGCGTGAAACCGAGAGCGAACAGTGCATAGACGCCGCCCAGGGAAATCGCGTTGACCAGTTGCTGGGCGAGCATGCGCTGCTTTTACTTCTGAATGACGTACTGGTTGCCCTTGGTCACCATCACGATGGCGGTCTGCACCGCGTCGTAGCCGGCGGGCTTGCCATCCTTGTCCTGCACCTGGCGGAATTTGAAAGCGCCGGTGGCGCCGTTGATCTGCACCGCCGGCAAGGCGTTGCGCAGCGCGGTGCGGTCGGCTTCGAGCTTGCCGGTGAGTTTTACCTTCTTCAGCGCTTGGGCGACGATATACATGGCGTCGTAAGCCTGGGCGGCAAACTGATCCGGCAGCGCGCCATGGGCCTTCTGAAATGCGGCGATGAAGCGTTTGTTCTCCTCGACCGGATTTTCGCTCGACCACGGGCTACCGACCCACAGGTTGTCGGAGTTGTCCTTGGCCAGGTCGAAGACTTTCGGCGAGTTCATGCCATTGCCGCCGATGAACGGCAGCGTGATGCCCAGCTGGCGCGCCTGCACCATCGCCGGCGCCCCCTCGGCCACCAACGCCGACATGACGATGGCATCCGGGTTACTCGACTTGATCTTGGTCAGCTGCGGTTTGAAATCGACATCGCCCTTGGCGAAAGTCTCGGTCGTCGTCACTGGAATCTTGAGAGTGTCGAGGGCTTTCTTAAAATTGTCGTAACCGCTCTTGGTGAAGATATCGTCGTTGCCGTAAAGCACCGCGACTTTTTTCAGACCGGTCTTCTGCGCCGCGACCTTCAAAGTCACCGGCAAGATATCCGCCTCAGTCACCGAATTGCGAAACACATAATTGCCGATGGAGGTAATTCCATCGGCGGTATTCGAGGTGCCGAATACCACCACCTTGGCGCCCTGGGCCACCGGATCCGACGCCTGCGCCGAGTTGGACAAGGTCGGACCGAACAGCATCAGCACCTTGTCCTGAAAGATCAGCTTTTTGAAAACGTTGATCGCCTCTTCCTTCTTGCCCTGCTCGTCTTCGATGACCAACTCGATCTTCTTGCCGTTGATGCCGCCGCTGCCGTTGATCTCGCCCAGCGCGAGCTCGAAACCCTTGCGGATCGGCACGCCATACTGGGCCGCGTTGCCGGTGAGCGCCTCGGCGACGCCGATCTTGATCTGAGCCGCGGCCGGATTTGAAAACGCTCCGACAACCGACAACGCAACCAAAAGAATTTTCGCCAGCTTCATAGTCATCCTCTAAAGGTTATTTTTTCGCTGCCTCGACGTGCCAGAGATAGAGCGTGTGATCCCAGCTCGAACCGTCCTTGATATATTCGGTCTTGTGCGGCTTCCAGTCACCCATGTCGAAATCATGGGAGACGATGCGCGAGCCCGGCTTCATCTGCTTCCAAATATTGGGCCGGATCATCAGGTTCACTTCCGGTAGCAAATACATCGTCAGCACGTTGGCCGCCGACAGATCGACGGTGCGAATATCTTGATTGCGAATCTCGACCAGATGCTCGACGCCGGCCTTCTTGATGTTCTCATGGGACTCTTTGATGCGCTGCGGGTCGATCTCGAAACCGATCGCCTTGACGCCATATTTTTTCGCCGCCGTCACAACGATGCGCCCGTCCCCCGAACCAAGATCGTAAACCACATCGCCCTTCTTCACCTGGGCCAGCTCCAACATGCGGTCGACCACTTCCTGGGGCGTCGGCACGTAGGGAACGATCTTACCCTCTTGAGCCGAAACCAGCGCCACGGTTTGCAGCCAAGTCAACGTCAATGCCAGCGATACAACGTATAGGAACTTTTTCATGGTCGCTTCCTTCGGTGGGCTACGCGAGTTCTTGTTGCGTACTTTGCGGTTAATTCTCCGATTCCGAACTTTGCGTCTTTGCGTCCCTTCGATACACTCAGGGCAGGCTTGACGGAAGAATATCTGAAACTCAGCCGTTTTTCTGAAAGAACTTGCCGAGCCAGCTGCCCTCTTCCTTGCCCGCCACTTGCTCCAGTTCGCCGGCGTCCAACCAGATGCCGCCGCAGCCAGTGCATTGATCGACCTCGATCTTTTGAAAGCTGCGTGCCTTGAGCGACTCGCCACACTTGGGGCAGCGCATGTAGGCGGCTTTCTTCGCCCCCTCTTTGGCTTCGGCTTCTTGTTTGGCCTTCAGCTTCGCCAGCTGTTCTTTTTCTTTTTTGACGAAGTATTCATCCTCTTGGGCTTTTTTTCGTTCGTCCCACTTATTCGCCATGACATCCTCCAGAGATTTTTGTCGAACTAGGCCAGCGCCTTCTTCAACCACTTGGCCGTGCTGGCGACCGATTTTTCCGCGGCGTCGCGGTTGGCCCCGTCCTTACTCGACGGGTTGTTGAGAAAGGCATGGCCGGCGCCGGCATACATTTCGATTTGATATTTCTTCTTATGCCGCTCCAGGGTGTCGCGAAACATGTCGATCTCGGTTTGAGTCGTGCCCTTATCGTCGGTGCCGTAATGACACAGCATCGGCGCGCTAATGCTCTTCAGATCCTCGGGATCGGGAAACATACTCTGGTAATAAATCACCCCGGCAGCGAACGCCTTGGACTGCGCCAGCGCGTACAACGCCAAACCGCCGCCCATGCAGAAACCGAGCACCGCCACTTTCTTCTTGCCGACCCAAGGGAGCTTGCGCAGATAAGGCACGCTGTCGACGATATGATTGACGGCCCGAGGAATGTCCAAGGAAGTCTTCTTGAGCGCGCAATCTTCCAGCGTGTGATAGGTCTTACCGTGAAATAAATCGGGCGACAGACAGACGAAACCCTCTTGGGCGAAGCGCCGGGTCACCGCCCGCTGGCCGTCGTCCAAGCCGCGATAACCATGAACCAGGACAATCGCCGGCCGCTCGCCGCCAGCGCTGGGCCGGGAGAGAAAACCGTCGACGACATCTTTGCCGCTGCGATGGGCGGCATGCATGGAGACGATCCGTTCAGCCATTTCTCAGTTTGCTCCCGGTGCTGGAAATAAGTCGAGATTAGCCGGCGAAAGTATTCATGTAGGGCAGCTTCTTGGCGGTCTGTTTGACCTGATCGAGATTGGCGCGCAAGAGCGTGGTGGAGTCCCAGGAACCCATGGTGAGCGCGGTGCGATAGGTGTCGGGCAGATCGATGGCGATCTTCACCTTGCCGTAGGTCAGAGTCTTGTTCTCGATATCGACGGTGTACTCGGTCTTGGGATTTTCCTCGACGCTCTTGATCAATTGCTGGATGTCTTTTTCGCTGGCGGTCACCGTCGGCACGCCCATCATGGTGCAGTTGCCGGCGAAGATCGCCGCGAAGGACTCGCCGACGATGACTTTGATGCCGAAGCGGTTGAGCGCCTGGGGTGCATGCTCGCGCGACGAGCCGCAGCCGAAGTTTTTGTTGACGAACAGAATCGACGCACCGCTATACTCGGGATCGTTGAACGGATGATCTTTCTTCTTGCCGTCGCTGGTGTAGCGCTCGTCGAAGAACGGATAGTCGCCCATGCGCGAAAACGTCACTTCCTTCAAATAGCGCGCCGGAATGATCCGGTCGGTGTCGATCTCGTTGCCGCGCATCGGCAACGCCGTGCCGGTGATTTTAACGATCTTGATTATCTCGCTCATACATCCTCACGAATTCGGAATCGGACTATCTCCCGCCAAGCTCGCCAAGGCCGCAAAGTAAATTCTCTTCCTCTTCCGAACCTTTGCGTCTTTGCGCCTTTGCGAGAGAAATTCTTCTTCTTTTCTTGTTACTCGTACTGGCGCACGTCGACGACCTTGCCGTTGAGCGCCGCCGCCACCACCATGGCCGGGCTCATCAATAGAGTACGCCCGGTCGGGCTGCCTTGCCGGCCGATGAAGTTGCGATTGGACGACGATGCCGAGATTTCCCGGCCGTTGAGCTTGTCCGGGTTCATCGCCAGACACATGGAACAGCCGGCTTCGCGCCACTGAAATCCCGCTTCCTCGAATATTTTGTCCAACCCCTCGGCTTCGGCGAGTTTTTTCACCTCGGCTGAGCCGGGCACCACCAGCGCGCGCACGTTGGGATTGACCTTGCGCCCCTTGGCGATCTTCGCCGCGGCGCGGAAGTCTTCGAGACGGCCATTGGTGCAGGAGCCGATGAACGCGACGTTGACCGGCGTGCCGGCAATCGGCGCACCGGGCGTCCAGCCCATATGTTCGTAGGCTTTTTTCGCGCTCTCGGGATCGGTGGATTTTTCCGGCAGCGGCAGATTCTCCGTCACGCCCACCGACTGGCCGGGGTTGATGCCCCAGGTCACCGTCGGCTCGATGTCTTTGCCCTCGATGTTTACGACATCGTCGAACTTGGCGTCGGCGTCCGAAGCCACCGACTTCCAGTAGACCACCGCCTTGTCGAACGCCTCGCCCTTGGGCGCATGAGGCCGCCCCTTGATATAGTCGAAGGTCGTCTGATCCGGATTGACGTAGCCAACCAATGCGCCGCCTTCGATGGCCATGTTGCACACGGTCATGCGCTCTTCCATGTTCATCCGGTCGATGACTTCGCCGCCGTACTCGTAGGCAAAGCCCTTGCCGCCGCCGACGCCCAATTGGCGGATGATGTGCAAGGTCACGTCCTTGGCGTAAACGCCGACGCCCAACTTGCCGTTGACGTTGATCCGGCGCACTTTCAATTTGTCCATCGCTAAAGTCTGCGTCGCCAAAACGTCGCGCACCTGGCTGGTGCCGATGCCGAAGGCCAAGGTGCCGAAGGCGCCGTGGGTGCTCGTGTGGCTATCGCCGCAAGCCAGCGTCATGCCCGGCTGGGTCAACCCCAACTGCGGGCCGATGACATGGACGATGCCTTGGTTCATGCTGTCGAGGCCGAAGAATTCCACGCCGAACTGGGCGACGTTGCGCTCCAACGCCTGGGTGAGATCCTCCGCCTCTTTATCGAGAAACGGCCGCTGGCGCAGGTCGGTAGGCACAATGTGATCCACCGTCGCGAAAGTACGCTCGCGAAACGCCACGTCCATGCCCTTTTCACGCAGCATATCGAACGCCGGCGCGGTGGTGATTTCGTGAATTAAGTGTAGCCCAATGAAGAGCTGAGTTTGGCCAGTCGGCAGGATGCCCACCGTATGGGATTGCCAAATCTTGTCGTAGAGAGTCCGTTCGGCCATCGAAAAATTCTCCTTCGGCGGGATAATATCGGTCGCTATCTGGGACTTCAAGAGCTGAATCGAGCGAGAGGGATGGCAGAAAGCTCCATCATCAATGCGAGAGCGCCGCTTAACGTTGAACTTCGCGCTGATAGCCTGCTGTGTCGGCAGTTAGACTGCTGACTGACAAAACCAAAATAGCAGTAATGACTGGAGCGAAGGAGATAGCGTCTGGTCAGCCACTCACCGGCAAGGGAGACTTCGCCTTCACTCGGCAATCGCGGTTGAATAATCGTCATAAGCCGACGCGGGAATTGTCCTGGATCGGTCAAGTGCCTTCCGGCGCCGGCCTGTCGGAGACTGCTGCTCCCTCCAAGGTGTGCGTCAAACTGGGGCTATCTCAGCATACTCCCTTCTACTTTCCCTACCGATGTTCGCGCTAATGGAGTTCCATCGAAAGCCTGAGTCAAGTGTGATGTATCTCGCTTGAAGCGCCACCATTCCTATGTGACACTAAAGACGAATGTTCTCATAGGAGCGCAACCATGACGACGAATCTAGCAATTGACAATCGACTTTTGGAACAAGCGCGCAAGCTTGGCAAGCAGAAGTCTAAACTCGAAACTGTAAGCGCCGCTCTGGAAGAGTATGTTCAGCGGCGCAAGCGTTTGCGCGCACTGGAAGGATTTGCAACGATCACTTTCGACCCCAAGTTTGACTACAAGAGAGCACGGAACAAACGGTGATTCTCCTCGACACGAGCGTTCTCTCGTTGGCCTACCGGCGACGGCGACGGAATGCACCAGAGTCCAGACGTGTCACAGTGCTACGCCGGCTGATTATCGACGACGTACCGTTAGCCATCCCAGGAATCGTCTTGCAGGAAATTCTGTCGGGCATCCGCGCACAGCCTCAATTCGATAAGCTGAAAAGAATGTTGGAATCCTTTCCGGTGGTAGTCGCGGCAGAGCGTCATCATGTCATCGCAGCGCAAATCGCCAACGCTTGCCGTCGAAAAGGAATCGCGGCATCTACAGTGGACTGTCTAATAGCCGCGCTCGCGACATCCCAGCGAGATATCTTGTTCACACTGGATGAGGACTTCAACCGGATAGCGACGGTTTGCGACCTGAAACTCTTGTCCATCGAACAGGTTTCGTAGGTCATGATAACCAGGACAGAGAACGAGGTTACAATTTCACATCTCGACTTTCTTTGTCAGTTTCTCAATCTCCCGCCGCAGACTGTCGTTTTCTCCCATGCGCGCGCTCAATCGGCCGATCAACGTTCCCACCGTCGCTGTGTCCCTGGCGAAGTAGCGCGCCACTTCGCCCAGTCCGTAGCCCTGCCGGCGTACCAGAACATACGCGATCTTAGTGCGCGCGTGGGAGACTGCCCAGCTGCGATCGGCGCTCTTGAGCACTGGCACTTGGACCGTCAGCTGCCGGCTCAACTCCTCGACCACTTTATCAATCGGACGACGCTTCTTCGGACGCTCTTCTTCTTGCTCGTCTTGGAGCTTTTCGCCAAAACCCTCTGATCCCAAAAACCGCTGGTCCGACACTTCGTAGTATTCTTCTTTGTGCCCGTCGTTCACGCCGTCGCCGACAAAGGCCCGGTAGCGCGCCCGCCCGCCGAGGACGTCGAGCACCTTACGCGGGTCGATGGTCTCGCTGGCTTTGCCGTCAAGATAGGCCCGGTGGCCGCTGTATGAATACTTCTCCGGCTCTTTGACCATGCCAGCGCGCACCGGGTTGAGATGAATGTAGCGGATCAGCTGAAGCAGGTACTCGTCCTTGTCGCAGACGATGGCCTTGTAGCGCCCCTGGAAGACATGGCCGGATTTGCGGTGATGTAGATTGAAGTACTGGCTATAGGACTGCTGGAGCCCTTGCATGAATTTGGCTAAAGGCTGGCGGGAGCTTTCGACCAACAAGTGCACATGGTTGGGCATCAGACAGTAGGCGTGGACGGTGTAATCGTAGCGACGCCGGTATTGACCCAGCCGGGTTAGATAAACTTGGTAGTCGCCGTCATTGAGAAATGTCTTGCGCCGTTGATTGCCGCGGACGATGACATGATAGAGCAGCCCTGGAGCAAATAGTCGGGGACGGCGTGCCATGAATCAAGCTTGTAGTGAATATGGTTCCCACTGTCAAGTTAGTCGTGTTATCGAAGTCTGACCCCTTCTCTTCCCGCCTATAAAATGAACCCCACGCCGGGCGTGGGGTTCGACAGGTAATCCCTAACTTCTAGTTGAGGCCTTACTTTTTGATAATTGGGTCATTCATTCCAGCGTCGAAAAAGGCCGCATGCTGTTTTTCGAAAGCAACGCACGTAGCGCCGCCGTTGGTTGCGTTCTGTCGCACGCATTTTCTAGTTCCCTTAGCCAAATTGGAGCATGCGCTCCCGGCGGCAAACAATGAGGCGCAATCCTTTTCCATCTGCGCTTTCAAAGTTGCCTCATCCTCCGCGGCCATAGCAATTGACCCGAGAACCAATAAACCGAAAAACATCGCATTTCTCATCGCAATTTTCACTTTGTCCTCCTATTAATTAAAGTTGATATTAAAACGATATCGTTGCGCAACTTATTCATTTAATCGGATGTCTCAGGAAAAACTTTAGGGGGAAGAATGAAAGGAAGGGAATAATCCGGCTATGGCAGGGGTGACTGCGGCGAATTCTTCGCCAATCTCGGCGTTTGGACTCAGGACGAGGTTGCGGAACCATGCGGGAGATATAGACGGACCGTCCAATAAACCTAAAAAGATCACTGGCGTAGCAACATCAATATGTCATGTTAACGGCAACGCGATAATGTCAGGTCGGTTTGTTGATAGAGGCCTCCAAGGTAGAAATCGGACCGTAGAGGAACCCCTGCTTCTTGGCTGGCGTTCGATATAGGCCAAGTGTGTGGGTCGTTTTGGAATCGAAGGCCGCGAGCTTTTCGGTTTTATAGAAAATCTCCACTGCGCCATCGTAGCGCTGGCGTAGCGCTGGGCTCAGGTCGTGAACCTTGCCATTCCTCACCAAGCCGAATCATCAGGAGACGCCAAAGCAAGCTAGGGTAAAGACCAGACCACAATCCCACACAAGCCTCCGGCATAACCGCCCCTTCCCCGCATGGAAATAACTCTAGACCATGTAGAGATGGGGTCAAATCTGCTTTTAGCTTTTTGTTAACGCTTCCGTAATTCTTCGAGCGCTTCGGTCGATCTTCCTGTCTTCCGCTAATCTTAAGAGCTAAAAGCGGACTTGACCCCTTCTCCTTGTTCTGACTGACCCCGTCTCCCTGACCGGGGTAGCTCAGGGTGACCCTATTGGCTTCGCTCTACTCCCCCTACCGAGGTTGACCCCTTTCTATTCCCTTTCCTCGTCGTAAAGAATTGACGTTGACTTAGTACGCCATAGACTACCAACACAACCAGAGTCACATACCCAATGAAGAGCCATGGAGACATTGACGCTTGTGCAACCCCACCAATTTGGCGCATATCTTCGAAATTCAGAAGATAATAATTGACCAGCGAAGATACTAAGTGAAATGCGTTCGCGATTGAGTAAAGGACAGCTGCGTTCCAACTTCGTTTCAAGAATCCAATCACGATAAATCCACTTACCAGGAGAGACAGACTTAGGGGTCAGACTTTTACGTCTTGACTTTCTTTGTCAGTTTCTCAATCTCCCGCCGCAGACTCTCATTTTCTCCCAAACGCGCGCCGCATCGACCGACTTTTGACGTTGGCCAGCTTTCCACTTCCCTCACACGTCGCGTGTCATAGCTTTGTATTCAGCGTGATTCTCAGGGTTGGTCTTACTACAGCTGCCGCGGTCAATCCAGAACTACACACCCGAGGAGTCTAACAATTCGCCAGTGCCCCAATATGCACCGAGCCGCGCCGATCGTTAAAATCGTGCGCGGCTCGGTAACGGAAATCTATGAAGAAGAAGTTGGTGGGCCCACCTGGACTCGAACCAGGGACCAACCGGTTATGAGCCGGTGGCTCTAACCAACTGAGCTATGGGCCCTTAGATAAATCGTTTTGAGTTGGGAGTTTCGGGTTACGCGTTGATGGCTTCGCCGCGGTTAGTTCTCCATGAAACTTTTGAGCCGTTTGCTGCGGCTCGGGTGGCGCAGTTTGCGCAGCGCTTTGGCTTCGATCTGGCGGATGCGCTCACGGGTGACGGTAAATTTCTGGCCGACCTCTTCCAAGGTATGATCGGATTTTTCACCGATGCCGAAGCGCATGCGCAACACCTGTTCTTCGCGCGGCGTGAGCGTCGCCAGCACTTTGCGCGTCTGCTCTTGCAGGTTGATGTTCACCACCGCGTCGGCTGGCGTGATGATCCGCTTGTCTTCGATGAAGTCGCCCAAGTGGCTGTCTTCTTCCTCGCCCACCGGGGTCTCCAAGGAGATCGGTTCCTTGGCGATCTTCAACACTTTGCGCACTTTGTCGAGCGAGATCTCCATCTTGCTGGCGATCTCTTCGGGGGTCGGCTCGCGGCCGATCTCCTGGACCAAATAGCGCGAGGTGCGGATCAATTTATTGATCGTCTCGATCATATGCACCGGGATGCGGATGGTGCGCGCCTGGTCGGCGATGGCGCGGGTGATCGCCTGGCGAATCCACCAGGTCGCGTAGGTGGAGAATTTATAGCCGCGCTGGTACTCGAACTTGTCCACCGCCTTCATCAGGCCAATGTTACCCTCTTGAATCAGATCGAGGAACTGCAAACCGCGGTTGGTGTATTTCTTGGCGATGCTGACGACTAGCCGCAGATTGGCCTCGATCAGTTCTTTCTTCGCCAGATTGGCGCGGGTCTCGCCGTCGATGATCGACCAGACACGCCGCTTGATCTCGTCGGAGGGCATCTCCAGATCTTTTTCGATATGGCGCCCGTCGCGCCGGACGTTGCGGATCTCTTCGGTCATATGCAGGACGACATCGTGGCCCATGCGGAAGGTCGAGGTCAGTTTGGGCCAATTTTTTTTCTGCGCTTCGGCCGCCGCGACCATTTTCAAAATCTCGCTGCCCGACCGGCCGAGCCGGTGCTCGTAGTCCTTGACCCGCCGCTCCATCGATTGCATGCGTTCCATGGCACGCTTGAGGCCGTCGGCGATGGCTTCGGTCTGCTTGCGGTTCAACTGCAAGTTTCTCAAGCCATTGATGATCCGCTCGTTGTATTTGGCGACGCTGTCTTCCAGCGATTGGCGGCGCTGGGCCGACACCCGCTTGCCGTCCAATTGATTTCTGATCTTCTCCCGTTCGTTGACCGAGCGGCGAATCTTGCCAATCTGATCGAGCAAGCGTTTTTCGTGAACCTCTTCTTCCTCGAAATCTTCGCTTTCCTCGTCGCCCTCTTCCTTGATGATCTCGCGCACGCGCACTTCATGGAGCGCCAGCTTTTCGCCGAGATCGAGGATATGGGTCAAGGCCAGCGGACTGGACAAAACTTCGTCGAGGACGCGGTTCTCGCCGTTCTCGATCTTCTTGGCGATCTCCACTTCGCCTTCGCGGCTCAAGAGCGAAACCGTGCCCATCTCGCGCAGATACATGCGCACCGGATCGCCGGTCTTGCCGACCACGTCGTTGTCGGCGTCCTCGGCTTCTTTTTCGTCCTCTTCCTCTTCGGCGATATCTTCGCCGGTGCCGCCCAGCGTAACCCGCTGGTTGGCGTCGACCACCTCAATGTCCATTTCGCCGAAGATCGACATGACATCGTCGCTCTGGTCCGGCGATACCACCTCGGCCGGCAGCATGTCGTTGACGTCGTCGTAGGTCAGGTAGCCCTTCTCCTTACCCAGGTCGATGAGCTTTTTGACCTCCTTCAGGTTCTTCTTCTCCACTGGCTCGCCAGTGGCGTCGGAGGCGCCTTTGGTCTTGCTCAACGCGGGCTTGGTTTCGGCTCGAGTCTTTGGCGTTCTAGCTGGCGCTTTTCTTGAAGGAGGTCTTGCCATTCTAGTATCCTTTCTCTCTTCGCGGTCTCATCGCGTTTTTCTTCGGCGGCGCGGATGGCGATGCGTAAATCGCGCTCTTGGGTTTTCAAATATTTGCGCTGCAAGTGGGCCAAGCAATCGCCGGCCATCTTGGCGCACTCGGCATCAGAGCGGTTTTCCGCTTCCAACACCAGAGCGGCAAACTCGCTGTTCAGCTGCTCGGGTAACTTCTGGGTGATCGCGCCGATATCAATATTCCCTGTTTCTTGCCATTCCAAGATGATCGCGTCAACCACTGGACCCCATTTGTCGCTAAAACATTTACGCAGCCGTGCCTCACGGGCCAGTTTTTCGAGCAGCGGCGGCACCCGCAGGGCGAGACCGACCAGCGAACGCTCGGCGAGATCGTCGCGATTGTCATTTTGCGCGGCGGCCGCGGGCTGGGCCGACGGCGCGGGTCGACTCGCCGTCATCGGTCGAGGATTGGCGCCACTTCCCACCGGCCGGCGGAGCAGCTCCTCGCGCACGCCCAAATCGGCGGCGCGGCGGATCAGCAAATCGACCTCAAATGGATTGGTCACCTTGGCGAGCAGACGGCCGATCTCGCTGGCGGTCTGGCTCTTGCCCTCGATGGTGCTGCCGAAGCGCTTTTGCAGCCAGGAAAAATAAAAATCCGCCATCGGCACCGCTTGACCCAGCAACTTCTCGACGGCGTCTTTGCCCTGCTTGCGCACGAAGGTGTCGGGATCGTCTTCTTTGGGTAAAAACGCCGCTCGGCCGAGCAGACCGGCTTCGACAAAAATCTCAAAGCTGCGCGCCGCCGCTTTCAAGCCAGCGTCGTCGCCGTCGAACAGCGCGATAATATTTTTAGTGTAGCGCGACAGCGCGCGGACATGTTCGACGGTGAGCGCCGTGCCCAGGGTCGCCACCGCGTAGCCGATGCCATGCTGCGACAGCGCGATGACGTCGAGATAGCCTTCCACCACCACCACCCGGTCGGCCTGGCGAATCCCTTCCTTGGCTTGGTGTAGGCCATAGACCGTCGAACCCTTGTGAAACAGTGGTGTCTCACTGGAGTTCAAGTATTTGGGCATCCCCTGGTCCATCACCCGGCCGCCGAAGCCGACGATCTTGCCGGCCGCGTTGGCGATCGGAAACATCACCCGGGCGAAAAATTTTTCGTAGTACTGCTGCGGATTGCGCTGGCCCACCAGCCCCAACTTGAGCGCGTCGGTGAGCGCCAAGCTTTCTTTCTTGACCAGACCGACCAACCCAGAGCCGCCCTGGGGCGCGAAGCCCAACATGAACTTGCGCGCGATCGCCTCATCGACGCCGCGCCGCTGCAAATAATCCAGCGCAGCCTTGCCTTCGGGATGGTCGAAGAGAATGCGCTGGTAGTTGGCCGCCGCGCGCTCGTTGATACGAAAGAGATTTTCCCGCTCGCCCAGATCGCGCTGGTAGTTGCCGGCTTCGGTACGCTCGATGACGATGCCGTAGCGCTTGGCCAGCTGCTCCACCGCTTCCGGGAAGCTCAGGTGATCGTACTGCATGAGAAACTGAAACACGCCACCGCCGGCATGGCAGCCGAAGCAATGATAGATGCCCTTTTCTTCGTTGACCGTAAACGAGGGCGTCTTCTCGCCGTGAAACGGACAGAGCCCCATGTGATTGCGGCCGGATTTTTTTAACGTGACATAGTCGGAAATAACTTCGACGATGGATGCGCGGCTGCGGATTTCAGCGATTTTGTCCTGGCTAATCATGGCCAATTGCTAGATCGCGCGGCGCTCGCTCGCCGCCGCCGGCGCGCTCGGTTCGCCGTTAAACATGCGTTCCTTGCCCGCCTTGAGCAAACTTTCGCCCAGCTGCGCTAGTGGCGGCACCAGATAAGCGCCTTCCAGGGAGGCGCGCGTCGGTTGCGACAGCAGTGAAGATGAATTCAACAAAAATAGCCCCAGCGCCGCCACCGCGGCGCCCTTGCCGACGCCGATGGCGATGCCGCCGGCACGATTGACAGTTTGCAGAAAGAGCATTTTTTCCGAACGGTGCAAGAGCCAACCCGCCAGACTGAAACTAAAATAAGTTACAAAGAAGATCGCGACAAATCCAGCGCCCTTGAGCATTATCGGGGCAAACTGCCAATGGCGCGCGAGAAATTGCGCCGCGACATCGCCGTAGCGCGCCGCGACTAGGAAACCGACTACCAGTCCAGCCAATGATAAAATTTCACGGAAGAGACCACGGAAGAAACCACGCAAGCCAAACAGCGCGAAGACGGCGAGGAGAATCCAATCGACCCAATTCACCAGCTGGTACCTACTAGCGTGGGCGCCGGCTCGTCTGCGCCGCCCGCCAACTTCGCACGTCGATATATCGCGCTAACCTGAGCGAAATCCAGCCGCATCGGGAGGATCGCTCCACTTGGTGCGCGATCCTCCCGATGGTTAACCGCCAAGTAACGCCTTGGTGAGATCGCTCACTCGTTTGCCGTCGCTGCGTCCCGCCACCTTGGGCATCAAGAGCTTCATCACTTTGCCGAGATCGGCAAGCCCGCTGGCGCCGGCCTCGGCGATACTCGCTTGGATCGCTGCTTTGATCTCGTCCTCGGAGAGCTGCTGCGGTAGAAACCCCTTGAGAATAGCCAGTTCGGCTTCTTCCTTGGCCGCCAGCTCAGCGCGCCCGCCCTTGCGGTAGAGCTCGATCGCCTCGCCGCGCTGTTTGCACAACGTACCGATGATTTTCTGAATCTCATCGCCGCTGAGCGCCCGGCGCAGCCGGATCTCCTCGTTTTGCAGCGCCGCCAACAACAACCGCAGGGTTGAAAGGGTCACCGCGTCGCCGCCCTTCATGGCGGTCTTCACGGCCTGTTGAATCTCAGCTTTCAATTCCATCGCGGCAACTCGCTCACAATCTAGTGCTTAAAATGCATGACGGACGCGCCGCAGGGCACGTTTTTTCGCGGCAATCGCTTTTTTCTTACGTTTCACGCTGGGTTTCTCGTAATGTTCCCGTTTGCGCAATTCAGCGAGGATGCCGGCTTTTTCGCATAGTTTTTTAAAGCGGCGGATGGCGCTTTCAATCGATTCGTTATCTCGAACCCGAACTCCGGTCATAAATAAGATTCACCCCCGATCCAGGCAGACCGCACATAAACCGAGGTTGATTTTAGCTGTTTAATCCCCCAAGTCAAGTAAAACACTTTTAAATCTAACCGCTTGCACTAATTAGACGGCAATCGTTTGAAGCTGACGAGAAGTCCGCGAAGGGCGCCGAACAACCGACCTGACGGCGTTCATCGAGCGCTGCCCGCGGCGGCCAGTCTGGCGGGAAAATCGGATACAATCCCCTGCACGCCGAGGGCGGCGAATTGCTCGATCTCGCGGCGCTGATTGACGGTCCAGACAAAGACATCCAACCCAATCTGCCAAGCGCTGTGGCAAAACTCCCGGTTGGCGAGCTCGTTCTGGATATGGATCGATGACGCGCCAAGCCGCTCGGCGGCAGCGAGCGGATCGATTTTACTCCGGGCACCGTGGATGATCCCGAGGGTGACTTCCGGCGCCAATTCACGCACCCGCGCCAGGCTGCGATAATCGCAGGACGAAATAATCGTCCGGTCCAAATAATCGTAGTGGCTCAAGATAAACAGCAACTTCAGTTCGATACCCGGCGGCGCGCCAGCAAAGGCTTTGATCTCCAAGCAGAGATCGACCTGGCCGGCGAAAACTTCCAGCGCCTCTTCGAGAGTCAAGATTTTTTCACCGCGAAACCCCGGCTTGCGCCATTTGCCGATGTCGAGCTTGCGCAATTGATCGAGCGTCTTGTCGTGAACCTTGCCGCGGCTGCCGGCGGTGCGGCTAAGCCTTTCGTCGTGGAATACCACCACATGACCATCGGCGGTCAACTGGCAGTCGAACTCGATCATGTCAGCGCCCGCCGCGATCGCCTTCTCGAACGCCAACCGGCTATTTTCCGGATAATCCCCCGACGCGCCGCGGTGAGCAATTTTTTTAAATGAGGGCATAACGAATAATTCCGATCTCTGTGGTCTCCGTGCCCTCTGTGGTAAAAGCTCCGCGTCTTCCAAGAAGTAATTACACCGCGTCGGCCTCGGCCACTTTGAGATGCAGCAAAAATTCTTTATTGCCCTTGGGACCCAGGAGCGGCGATTCGGTGACGGCCAACACTCGATAACCGCTGTCAGTCGCCGCTTGGGAAATCTCCGCGACCACCCGGTCATGTTCTTCGGGCGCGCGCACCACGCCGCCCTTGCCGACTTTGCCTTTGCCGACTTCGAACTGCGGTTTGATCAGCGCGATGACCGCGCCGTCGGGCGTAAGCAACGCGCGCACTTTCGGTAAAATCAATTTGAGCGAAATGAACGAGGCATCGATGGTCGCTAGTTCTGGTATGAACGGCAGGCGCGCGCCATCGAGATGACGAATGTTAGTTTTTTCCAGCACCGTCACTCGGGGATCGTTGCGCAGTTTCCAGTCGAGCTGGCCGTAACCGACATCCACTGCGATCACTCTGGCCGCGCCATGGGCGAGCAGGCAGTCGGTGAAGCCGCCAGTCGACGCGCCGACGTCAATGGCGTTTTTGCCAGTGACATCGATGACGAACTGGCGCAGGGCTTTTTCCAGCTTGACGCCGCCGCGGCTGACATAGGGCGGCGCGGCTTTGATGCTGATCGGCGCCGCGCCATCGATCAGGTTGCCGGCTTTGGTGACCGGCTGCTGATTGACCAGCACCTCGCCGGCGAGAATCAGCCGCCGCCCCTCTTCCCGGCTCGCCACCAGTTGGCGCTCGACCAGGAGGAGATCTAAGCGCTGCCTCTTTCCCATCCCTCTCGACTTTTCTTTTTGCCGCGGCGCATCATCTGCAAGGCGGCTTGAGCGATGGCGTCTTTATCGAAACCGCAGATCTTCTTGAGCTCGTCCTGAGTGCCATGGGCAATGAACCGATCGGGCACGCCGAGGCGTTTGATATCGACGCCGGTGATGCCTTCGTCGGCCATGAATTCCACCAGGGCGCCGCCGAAGCCGCCTTGGATCACATGATCCTCGACGGTAATCAGCCGGGGCACGCGGGTGAGCAGATCGCGGAATAATTTGCCGTCCAGCGGTTTGACGAAGCGCGCGTTGACCACCGCGGCATTGATGCCCAGCGGCGCCAGATCCTGCGCCGCGCGCAGCGCCGGGATTACGGTGTTGCCGATACCGGCGATGACCAGATCGGTGCCGTCGCGCAGCAGTTCGCCTTGGCCGATTTCGAGGTTGCGCAGTTCGCCGTCGAGCGTCACATCGAAACCTTCGCCGCGCGGGTAGCGCAGGGCGATGGGCCCGTTATGATCCAGCGCGGTCTTGAGCATATGTTGGAGCTCGTTTTCGTCTTTCGGCGCCATGATCACCATGTTGGGGATCGAGCGCAGGTAGGCGAAATCGAATACTCCATGATGGGTCGGTCCATCGGCGCCGACCAGGCCGCCGCGATCGAGGGCCAGGACGACATGGAGATTTTGCAGGCAGACGTCATGGAGTATCTCGTCATAGCCGCGCTGCAAGAAGGTCGAGTAGATCGCCACCACCGGCACATAGCCTTCGGTGGCCAAGCCGGCGGCGAAGGTCACCGCATGCTGTTCGGCGATGCCGACATCGTAGGTGCGCTCGGGCAGCTCGCGTTGCATCTTATCGATGCCGGTGCCGCTGCCCATGGCGGCGGTGATGCCGACGATCTTGGGATTGTCCTTGGCCAGCCGCACCAGCGCTTGGCCAAAGATCTCGGTGTAGGTTGGCACCGGGCTTTTATCTTTCTTAGCCTTGCCGGTGAGCACATGGAAGGGCGTCACGCCGTGAAACTTGATCGGATCGTTTTCCGCTAGCGCAAAACCTTTGCCCTTCTTGGTCAGCACATGGACCAAGGTCGGTCCCTCAACCTTTTTGACATTTTCCAAAGTCGCGATCATGGCAGCCAAATCATGGCCGTCGATGGGACCGACATATTGAAAGCCTAAACTCTCGAAGAGAAATCCCGGCGTCACCAAACTCAAAAAGGAATCGCGAATCTTGCGCGCGGCGTACTTGAGCTGCTCGCCGTTGGGCAGATTCTTAAGCAACCCGGAAAGATTTTTTTGCAAGCGCACGCCCAAGTCGGTGGTGAACTGACGGCTCAAAAACGATGACACCGCGCCCACTCGAGGATCGATGAAATGTTCGTTGTCGTTGAGAATGACGATCAGGTCGCGGTCCAGATGGCCGGCGGAGTTCAGTCCTTCATAGGTCAGCCCCGCGCTCAAGCCGCCGTCGCTGATCACCGCTACGACTTTGCGTTTGCCGCCGGCGAGCGCGTTGGCTTCGACCATGCCGAGCGCCGCGGAAATCGACGTGCCTGCGTGGCCCGCGCCAAAGGTGTCGTATTCACTTTCGTCGCGCGAGAGAAAACCGCTCAGCCCGCCCAACTGGCGAATCGAGCCCAGCCGGCTACGCCGGCCGCAGATCAATTTATGCGCGTAGGTCTGATGGCCGGTGTCCCAGACGATGCGATCCTCCGGCGTGTTAAACACGTAGTGCAGCGCCAGGGTCAGCTCCACCGCGCCCAAGGTGGAGGCGAAGTGGCCGCCCACTTCGGATACCACCGAGATCACTTCCTCGCGAATCTCCTGGGCCAAGCGCGGCAACTGGTCGAGGTTCAGTTTGCGCAGGTCGCGCGGATATTCGATGCCGTCTAGCAATCGCGCCATATTAGGATTGCATCTCCTTATTGGGAAGTTGTCCATTCATGGTCAAGGCCCGCGCCGCCACTTGTCGGGAGATCGCCCGCAGCGGCTCAGCGCTAGCGCCGAAGGGTTGCAGTTCGCGCAAACATTGGTCGCGCAGCGCCGCCAGCCGTTGTTGCGCCGCGGCGATGCCGATGACCGACGGAAAGGTCGCCTTGTTCCACTCGCTGTGGCCCGATTCGGCGCTCTCCCCCGGCGCGGTCTCGCCCAATATATCGAGAATGTCGTCGGCGATCTGAAACGCCAGCCCCAAGCATTCACCGAAGCGGCTGATCCGTCTGAGCTCCGCCGGCTTGGCGCCGGCTACCTGCGCGCCCAAGCGCAATGATGCGCGGATCAGCGCGCCGGTTTTGCGCACATGGATATATTCGACCACGCCGATATCGACTTCGCGCCGCTCGGCCTCAAGATCGAAAGCCTGGCCGCCGACCAGACCGGCAACCCCAACCGCATGGGACAGCTCATGAACCAACTGGAGCACCAACTGCGCCGGGACTAGCTTCAACACTTCCGGCCCAGACATGACGTGAAACGCTTCGGTCAAAAGCCCATCGCCGGCAAGCAGCGCGATGCCCTCGCCGTAAACCTTATGATTGGTCGGCGCACCGCGGCGCAGGTCGTCGTTGTCGAGCGCCGGCAGATCGTCGTGGATGAGCGAATAGCCGTGAATCATCTCGACGGCGCAGGCAAACGGCAACAGCGCTTTACGCGCGCCGCCGAAGATCTCGCCGGCGGCCAAAAGCAAGATCGGCCGGATCCGCTTACCACCAGGGAAAAGCCCGTAATGCATCGCCTGCCAGATGGTGCCGCTACGCTCAGCATAGCGCTTGAGATAGCCGTCCAGCGCACGATCCACCGCCGCGCTACGCGCATGCAGATAGGACTCCAGATCGAAGTCGATGGTCGGATGATTGGTTTTAACGGCTAGACCTGTTTCGCTCATTGGGAAATATCGCTCGCATCAGCCTGATAAACGTTAGGGAACCTCTAAAAACTCACCCTTGAAATTGTAGTTACTGTTTGCACAATATTTTCCTTCACAAAATAACCAGATGCCCGTCCTGGGGCGGCAAGCGATCTATTTTGACGCTCGGTTAGCCTCGTTCCCCGTCGTTTTGCCACATCT
>CAMDBU010000023.1 GCA_945889495.1 Syntrophobacter sp. SbD2
CACGGATTGTTCACCAAGATTGCAATCTGTGGACTGGCGAGCCAATCCCGATGAGGAAACCACCGACTGGAGAGCCGTGTGCGGGAAAACCGCACGCACGGTTCGGAGGGAGGGGACGGCGAAAGCCGTTTCCTACCCCTATCGGAATACCCGCGACCTTCCTGCTCTTTTCTATTTTCTCAGGAGGACACAGCGAACACAGAGTTCGGAATCGATGTCGATTGAGAATTTTATCACTCAGCATTCTCGGCGTCTCGGCGGTGCGTCGTCCGAGAATGGCGCGGCGCATCGGATGGGGATGGCGGTGCCGCGGATTACGCCACCTTCTTAATGGCGAGTTTGCGGTCGGAGTAGCTCAGCAGGGCGCGCTGGTTGTCGAGGACGGTTTCCATGGCGACGTCGCGGCCCCAGAGGTGTTGGACATACTGCAAAGTCTTCTCGGCGTATTCCAACTGTAAGTCGCGGCCGTCATGGTCATGTTGGAGCAGCAGCGTGCGGTTGTTCTGATAATCGGCGTCCACCGCCTTGATCACCGGGATGGTGCCGGTGCCGACGTTACGGATCAGCGTGTCCTTGATATGCTGCCAGCTCTCTTCGTCGGCGACGTGGCTGACCACCTGCTCGTTGCCGCGGCTTTTGTACTCGAACAGATTCATCTCGCGAATCAAATCCTCGGTCAGATAGCGGCGCAGAAACGAGCTGTCACGTTCGACCTCGCGCACTTCGAAAAGCTTTTCCTGGGCGGTTTTTTTGCGCGGGCCGAATTCTTTTATCTCTTCGGCGCTCGGGTTGGTCCAGCGCTTTTCGATGTCCTCCCATATCTTCAGCCCGACATGGTAGGGGTTGATGCTGCCAGGGGAGGGGCGCAGCACTTGGGCGTGGCGCACGATAAATTCCAAATGGAGCGATTGGGGCAGTTCTAGCGTTTCCAAAATCCGCTTGTGCCAAAAACTCGCCCAGCCTTCGTTCATGATCTTGGTCTCGATCTGCGGAATGAAATACTGCGCTTCTTCATGGACGATGGTGAGCAGATCGCGTTCCCACTCGGCGAGCAGCGGGTTGTGGTCGCGGATGAACAGCAGCAGGTCTTGGTCCGGGTAGAGCGGCACCTTGTTCAAGTCGGGTTCGACGCTCTCGCGCCGGCGGTGCACCGCGTGAAACGGATCGTCGGGCAGTTTGGATTCTTCGATCTTGCGCTGCCGTTCTTCGGCGGCGGTGGATTTCTTCACCGCCAGATTGCGCCGGCATTGCAGCGACAGGGCGTGGGCGGCGTCGAGCACGGACTCGACTTTTTCCAAACCGATGCTCGGATCCTCCACGTAATGGCGCACCCGGTTGGCGTGGCTTTTGAAATTCTCGATGGTGTATTCCGCCCGGGTCGATTTGAAGGTGAAATTGTTTTTGAAAAAATCGTTGTGGCCGTAAACATGGGCGATGGTCAGTACCTGCAGTGCCAGGGTGTTGTCGCGCATTAGATAAGCGATGGAGGGGTTGGAATTGATCACCATCTCGTAGGGTAGGCCGCTCACGCCATAGTCGTACAGGGTTTTGGTCTTCTCGAAGTTTTTGCCGTAGGACCAGTGCGGGTAATGGGCCGGCATGCCGGAGTAGACCATGTAGGAGAGCATGTCTTCATGGTCGCAAATCTCGAACTCCTGGTCATAGGGGTCGAGGCCAAAGCGCTCGACCAGTTTGACAATGCGCTCGTTCCAGCGCTCGAGATCGTCAAGGGTGAATTCGGTGCTCATTGAGTTCGCCTTACGCAGCGTCTTCGCGGGCGCGGTCTTTGGTTAAAAAAGTTTTGAACGAACTCCAGACATCTTCTTTTTTCTGGATTTTCACGGTGAGAAAGTTCGGTTCTTGGATCTGGGTGAAAAATTCGATCAAGCTGCTGCCGTAATATCCCGAGCCCTGAGGTTTGATTTCGCCATAGCCGAACAGGTTGGCGGCCTGGGCGAGCTCCTGGGCGGCTTTGAGCGTGGCTGGATTGTCTGACTCGAAATTGTCGCCGTCGGAGCAGTGAAACACATAAACGTTCCACAGCGCCGGATGATAGCGCTGCTCGATGATCTCCAGCGCTTTGTTGTAGCCCGACGAGATCATCGTGCCGCCGGACTCGCCCTTGTGGAAAAACTCGTCCTCGCTCACTTCCTGGGCCTCGGTGTGGTGCGCGATGAAGACGATCTCGACGTTTTGATAGCGCGTCGAAATGAATTGATAGAGCAGGAAGAAAAAACTCCGCGCCAGATATTTTTTCATGGTGTCCATGGAGCCCGAAGTATCCATGATGCATAACACCACGGCATTAGATTCCTCGCGGGTGTCGGTCACCGTGTGATGATAGCGTAGGTCGTCTTTGTGAAATGGGAAACGTTCGAGCTGCACCACTTCTCGCCCTGACTGGGCGTTTGCCGCTTGGGTACGCTGGGTCGCCTTCTTGCGCTTGATGCGCGATTTGGCGGTGCGCTTTTTGTCCAACCGGACGCGAATGCCTTTGCGGCGAAAGCCCTTTTGCTTGAATAGCCGCTCGTACTCGATCTTGCGCAGCCGCTTGCGTTCCAGGTCGGGCAGTTCGAGATCCTCGAACATCAGATCGATCAATTCGTCCAGGCTGACATCGGTCTCGTAGTAGTCGACACCGGGGCGGTTGCCCGGCTGTCCGGCGGCCTTGCCCTCTTCGCCTTGGCCGACCACGTCGCCGGGCTTGGGTTCGCCGTCGCCGCCCTGGCCGACGCCGGAGGCGTTGTCGCCGTAGATGAAGCGGTATTCTTTGACGCCGCGGATCGGTACTTTGATGATCCGGTTGTGATCTTTGCCGATGATGGACTCTTCGGCGATGATATCGGCGATGTTGTTGCGGATCGCCTCGCGGACTTTTTGCCGGTGGCGCAGCCGGTCGCCGGCGCTGCGGTCGCTGCGGTCGCCGGAAGACGAGTTGTACGGGCGAAAGATCGTCGACATGGTTAGGCCGAGTCTCCCTATATTTGATTAACGCAACATCGATTGTCACCGCGAAGACACGAAGAGCACGAAGTTCGGAAGATTATTTCTCCAACCCTTCGTGTCCTTCGTGCCTTCGTGGTGAACATGTTGTTTCGTATTAATTGGAGAGCCGCGTGACCGAGGTTCAATCCTTCCACAAATTGTTAGCCGCGTACTTGAGCACGACGTCGACGCAGCTCTGGCAGTAGCCGTTCTCCAAGAGGTTCTTGACCATGGTGTTGTATTTTTCCGACTGCTCTTCGTCGCGCATGCGCGACTTGGTGATCACCCGGCTCAGGTCGCGCACCGAGGTGATTAGTTTCTTTTCGATGGCTTCCTTGAGCGGCTCGTAGCTGCTGTACTCGATCTTTTCGCCGCGCCGGTTGGCCGCCCATAGATAGGCGATCACTTCCTGGCGGAAGCCGTCGGCGGCGGAGCCGATGATGGCGATCTGCTCCTCGATCGACTTCATGAAGCCTTCGTCGGGTGCCAGCTCTTCCTTGGTGTTGCGGTCTTTGACTTTGCTCTTGTTGATGTAGGCCTCGGCGTGGTCGAGGTAGTTCTGGAACAGGGCCTCGGCTTGCTCCTGGTAGGAGTAGACAAACGCGCGGGTGATCTCCTTTTCCAACAGTTCGAGATATTCCTTGTGCAGGGTGTCCTGGAGGAATTCCAGATACTGCTTGCGGCTGTCGTCGGGCATGTCGGCTTCCTTGGTCATGTTGATCAAGGCTTCGCGCACGTTGATCGGGTTGATGCAATTGCCCGCGGTGTTGTCCGACAGCGCGTTGTCGAGCGCCTTCATGAGAAAGCGCGTCGAGATGCCCGACATGCCTTCGCGCTTGGTCGCTTCGCGCAGTTCCTGGACGTCGACTTTTTTGGTCCGTCCCTTCTCGACCACTTCCTCGCCGTTGTAGAGCTTCAACTTGGTCATCAGATCGCACTTGGCGGTGGGCTCCAGGCGCGACAGGATGGCGAACATGGAGGCTACTTCCAAAGTATGCGGCGCCACATGGGCGCGGAAGTCCGAATGGCGGATGATCTTTTGATAGATCTTCACTTCTTCCGATAGCCGCAGGTTATAGGGCACGCGCACCACGACGATGCGGTCGAGGATCGCTTCGTTGGTGTGGTCGGCCTTGAATTTTTGCCACTCGGCTTCGTTGGAGTGGGCGACAATGACGGTGTCGACGTAAACCAAGCCATGGCGGCCGGGCGCCGGCACGACCTTTTCCTGGGTCGCGGTAATCATGCAGTGGAGATATTCGATCTCGTTTTTAAATACTTCAATAAATTCCACCAGGCCGCGATTGCCGATGTTGAGGGCGCCGTTCAGTTCCAAGACCCGTGGGTCGCCTTCGGAGTAGAGATCGAGTTTAGAAATATCCTCGCTGCCGATCAGCACTGAGGTGTCCTGATTGTTGGGGTCCACCGGCGGCACCACGCCGATGCCGACCCGGGCGCGCTTGGAGAATTCGATCGTCCGCACCGGAAACTCTTCGTACTTGCCGTTGTATTCGTTTTGCAGTTTATAGCGGCACACCGGGCACAGATCGCCTTCGATATGCATGCCGAGCATCTTCTCGAACTCTTTGCGCAGGTGGCGCGGAATTAAATGCAGCGGCTCCTCGAACATCGGGCAGCCTTCGATGGCGTAGATCGGCTCGCTGGCTTCGAGACCGCGGTGGAGCTTTTCCACCAGCGAACTCTTGCCCGAGCCCACCGGTCCCATCAGGTAGAGCACCTGGCGGCTCTCTTCGCCCTTGAGCGAGGCGGCGTGAAAGTAACGGACGATCTGCGACACGGTTTTTTCAATGCCGAAAAATTCATCGGCGAAAAAATCGTAGAGCTTGATGTTTTCGTCTTTGTAAAGCCGCTTGGTGTGCGGGTCATGCTTCTCGTGCAGGTCGTGCACACCGGCGTTCATCAGGATGTCGTACATGCGCGCGTGGGCGAGCTTGGCGACGCCGGGGTCATCTTTGACCTTTTCCAGATAGCCCAACAGGTTGCCGCGCCAGGCACGCGACTGGTGCGTGTCTCGGTCCCGTTTGATCAGCTCCTCAAACTCCTTGTGATGATCCATTCCCGCAGCCTCCGTTTTTGGAATTGCTTCGATGACGAAATAATTCGAAATCAGTGGTTGAGTGCTGTACCGAGGATGTAGCTGTAAATGAAAAAGCGCGCCGGCTGGCCCGGCCAAGCGGAGCCCGTGCATGAACTATGAATAGTCCGCGCATCACCTTGAATAGCTATGGTTGTGGTAAACGATACCGCTGCCGGTATCGGCTGGGTGGGAACCCCGGGAGTAATCACTGGCTCGCATGCGACCTCCTGTTCGGTTAGTCGGCTTGCCGCTTCCTTGCTCGTTAGACGATCACAAAGAACTTGATCTTCAGTACACCCGATGTTGCAATGAAAATATTGAAAGCTTATTTGCCGTTAATGTCAAGAACAATCGTGCTCAGAGAGTTTTCTCGACATAAATTTCCGCGCCGATTCTCAATCGAGTTTTCCTCTGCTACAATCCGATCGATTCCAAGCCGTCAAATTTTTGGCGGGTAGCGGGGGTTGCGGGAGACGATGATACAACAAGCATTACAGATCGAACCGGGACTTAAATGGTACGCCATCCAGACTAAGGTCAATCGCGAACGGGATGTCGAGAAGCGTTTGACCGATCTCCATTTGGAAGTTTTCCTACCCTGGATGCAGGCGCGCCGGCGCATCGGCAGTAAGTTTCACTGGGTCAAGGTGCCGCTGTTTCCCGGCTACGTGTTTAGCCGTCTCGATATGGTGCTATCGGGAAAGTCGGCGCGCTACTCGCCGGGGGTCAGGGACTTTCTTACCTTCGGCAGTCATATCGCCGAGGTCGGCGACAATATCATCGAGGCCTTGCGCGAGCGCTGTCCCGGCGGCATGGCGCAAATCGATCCGGTGAAAGCCAAACCCGGCGACACCGTGCGCATCAACGAAGGACCGTTTTCCGGCTTGGAAGCGATCTTCGAGCAAAAACTCAAAGGCAGCGAGCGGGTGTCAGTCTTGCTGGAAATCCTCGGCCGCCAGACCCGCATCGTGCTCGGCAGCGAAACCATAGCCAAGGTTTAATCTAATATTCCCCGGTGCTTGCGGCGGGCACAACTAAATGGGGTTTCCAAAGGGGGCGAGCATCCCCTTTGGTCGCGAGCGGGGTTCATACCCCGATCGCGAAATGCCAGGTTGATTAGTTGGCGCTCTTTGGTGGAAAGCGCACCGACATGGCTCTTACTGCCGGACCGTTTGCTCAGCGCTTATGGAAAATGAAGGACTCCGCAGCTGGTTCTTGGGTGGGGGGGCGCACAGCACCGAGCGCCACCATTCCAGACGATGGGTTTCATTTACGCTCTACCCAGCCTACGCCGCAATAAGATTCGCCGGCGCTGGTGTCGATTGGTGTAACGGGTTTATCTAACGCGCTGGGCTTTCCGCCGGTAGGATAGTCACTTTGACCAATAGTTGGCGGTCGGCTTGTTTGGCGGCGTCAATTTCCTTGGCGGTGGTTTTCGGTTCCAACTCGATATTGGCTTCTGACGCCAATTCTTTTTTGAAAACTTCGAAGTGTTCGGGTGCGACGTTGTAAAATCTAATTTCGGCGATGGATTCGATCCTCGCTTTGCCGGTGGCCGCGGCGCTCGGTGCGCGTTCGGATTCGACGCTGCCCAGGTGCTCGATGGTGTCGCGCCGTTGGGCTGAGCGGCGGCGTACGACAAATTCAAAATCGGTGGCCCGGTCGCCGATCGGAACCGGCCGCTCTAGCATCATCGGCGCAGCTTGACGCAGCGCCACCGGCCCGCCAAAGGCGCGCGGATCGCTAACCACCGGGCGCGAGTCGCGCGCCGCGGTCACTTCCTGCACCCGTAGTGGCGGCCGTTTGGGCGTCTCGATCTTTTCCTCCACCGGGATTTCGCTTTCGCTTTGTTTGGCCGCGGGCGCAGCGGGTTGCGGCGCTATGGTTGGCGCGGCGCGCAAGGTGGTTTCGACGGCTGTGAGCTTGGCCGCTGCAAGTGGCATCTCGACGGTGGTGTTCAGCGATTCTTTTATCTGAGGGGTTTTAGCTGCGGTGGGGGCTGAGGTTTTTTCTTTGTTGGTGACTGGGCTGTCGGCTCTTAACGCTAGATTGACGTCGCTGTTTTGCTTGAGCGGTTGTTGCCATTGATACAGCGCGATGGCGAAGATGGCGACCGCCGCGGTGGCGCTGGCGCGCAGCGGCAGGCCGTTTAACAGCGGCCGGATCATGCGCTGCCATAGGCTTGTTTGCGGTTCACTGTCGTGGATATGCGCCATCACCCGCTGGGCGAAGCCCAAGGGCGGATCGAGCTCCGGCAGCGCCGACACTTGATGAATGCAGTCGGCGAAGTCGTTGGACTCGGCGCGGCACAGGGCGCAAGATATAATATGGGTCGCGATCCGCGTGGTGGTGGCGGTATCAAGAGACTTGTCGAGGTAGTCGGTCAGCTGATGGGAAACCTCTTCGCAGTTCATACGGCCTTTTTCCTTCCGGCGTAGAAGTAGGATGCAAGTTCGGATTTGAGCGCTTGGCGGGCGCGGTGCAGGCGCGACTTGACGGTGCCCACCGGCACGTCGAGCACTAGGGCGACCTCGTCATAGGGTATGTCTTGAAGATCGCGCAAGAGGATCACCGCGGCGTCGTCTTCGGATAGGGTGCTCAAGGCGCGCTGCACGGTGTCGCGGATTTCTTTTTTTTCTAAAGATTCGGCTGGACCCGGCTGCGGGTCGCGCATCGGTTCGGTGTTGTCGATGGAAACATTGCGTTGGTGGCGCAAATTTAAACTTTTGCGCCGGGTCGAGGCGTGATTGAGGGCGATGCGGTAGAGCCAAGTCGAGAAGTTGGCGTCGCCGCGAAAGGTGCCGATCGCCCGGTAGGCCGATAGAAACACTTCTTGGGAGGTCTCCGCCGCTTCGTCGTAGTCGCCGAGCATGCGGTAAACCAGGTTGAAGATGGTTTTTTCATGACGCCGGATCAATGCCTCAAAAGCGTTGGTCTGGCCGCTCTGGAGCTTTTGGACATAATCGGCGTCGCTGATCGAATCGGACATCATCGGTTCAGAGGGTTTAGACATGAGGTTCGCCAAAAAGTTCCGCTTTGGGCGAAAATATTTGACCCCGGTGGCAATACTCTACCGGCCTAGGACGGATTAATAAAGTCCTCTAAATTTACCTATTTAGGCGGGTAACTGCGATTGCTTGCGGAGCGATATACTGGTCCGCCGGACCGGCTAGGTAAACTCGGCTGGTAATACCGATGGGATCGATCGGCAGATGCCGTCTTACACGGCTTCATTCCACAAATGGGAAAATTGGCTGGCGACGACCTGGTCATAGCTCGCCGGTGCTTTGAGCAGGCCGATGTCTTGGGCGAAGCGGTTCATGCTGTCGACTTTATCCGGCGGGATGGTCGGATCGTAGAAGGGTAGGTCGCGGCGCACTAGTTCGGCGATGAGCTCGGCTTCGGAGGGTGGGAAGCGCTTTTGCCCCACCGCGGTGGCGCGATTGGGGTCTTGCTTCAAAGCTTTGTGGGCCTTCATCAGCGCGCGCACCGCGGCGCGGGCGGCGGTTGGATTATCGTTGATGGTTTTATCCGTCGCCACCAGCGCGGAAAAAGTGTAATGGCGCGCCACCGTCGGACCGTCGCCGCGCCGGACATCGAGCACCATGGTGCCGACGCCGCGCCGCACCGCAACTTCGCAGCCCATGCCGTTGGCCCAAAAGCCGTCCAGGGTTCCTTCCTCCAGCGCCTTGGCCGCCGACAATCCGAAGGAAACGTTCGGTCCCGCCGCGCCGGGGATCGGCATGATCTGGACGTTGTTTTTCCCCGGATCGATGCCGGCTTCGACCAACATTCTTTGCAAGCTCAGATTGACCCCTGGCGCGGCGCCGATACGCAGACCTTTGACCACGCTCAGATCGCCGCGCTGCGGTTTCAAATCGCTGCGAATCACCAGAAACCAATAGGTATGCTGGCCGCAGGCCGCGAGCAGCTTGGCGCCTTGCCATTCGGGAAAGGCGAGTAGCGTTGCGTGGGCCGAGCCGACCACGAAGTCCAGCGCGCCATCGCGCAACGCTTCAAAGGTTTTCGGAATCGGAAACAACAGATCGACCGAGGCGTCGAACCCTTCTTCCTTAAAAAATCCCATCTCGACGGCGGCGATGATCGGAAAATAAGAATTGGAAACCAAATCCGGCACGGCGATGCGCAACATAATTTCTCCAAGTTCTTCTGGATTCGCAAACGACTGGAACGAGTGCGATTTAATCCGCCAACGGCACGGTCATGAACACATGGGGCTCGTTGCCGAGCACGCGCGAGGTGTGGCCCTGGCCGGTGGTGTCGTCGGCGAGCATGACATCGCCGGTTTTGAACACGCGCTTGACGCCGTTGCTGGCTTCGATCTCCCAGGAGCCCGACAGCGTGACCAGATACTGCCGGCGCGGCGCCGGATGGCGCTCCAGGAATAGTCCCACCGGCGCCGAGCGAAACACCGCGCCGCTGGCCTTACGCACGTCGGTGCTTTTCATCGGCAAATCGCCGGCGAAATTAAGTTCGATTTCTTCGAAATGCGATTTGTCATCGCTGCCGCTGTAGAGTCTGGTGATTTTCATCTGTCCTCCGGTTGATTGCCGCGTAAATTGCCCTTGGCGCGAATTTCAGCCGCGCACCTTGGGGCCGACGGTTTCGATGGTGATTCTAATGATCACCCGCTTCTCGCGCGCCATCCGTTCGTGAAACTCCGGCCAGCTCTTATGCTCGCCGTAGGCCTGGCGCTGGAGATAAACCAATGTGTCGAGCGCCTCAGGGAGCGAGACGATTTCCGCCTTGCCGCTCACCTGCACCCAGCCTTCGCCGTGGAAGTTTTTTGAGAACGCGCACAGCGCGGCGCGCGGGTCGCGCCGCAGGTTGTTCACTTTGTAAGCGGTCTCGCGGCTACTGATCACCGCCCGGCCTTCACCGTCGAGGCCGCAGGTCACCGGCGACATTTGCAGATCGCCATTCTTGCGCCGGGTGGCGAGCACGCCTTGATGGTTGTTCTTGATATATTCCTTGGCCCGCTCGGTTCCCACCGGAATGAATTCTGCCATGGTGTCCGTCCTTCTTAGTAATTGTTCGTTTGGATGACCGCCAAAGTAGAATACCGGCGCGCTCAATTGCAAGCGCGCGCGCGTGTTTCGTCGACCGGCGCGTGATTTTTCTCCGCCGATTTCGCCTTGACCGCTATCGTCGCATCACTTATAAACGATGCAGAGGACGAGCTTGTGAGCATGACCATCCCACAGATGAAGTGTCCGGAAATTTTACCGGTGTTTCCGTTGACCGGCGTGATGATGCTGCCGGGGACGGTGTTGCCGCTGCATATCTTTGAGCCGCGCTACCGCGCCATGGTCGAGGACGCCCAGGACAGCGAGAAAATCTTCGGCATGATCCAGCCCTACACGCCGCAAAATGACAACCGCGGGTCCGAGCCCGGTACTGAGCATAACGCGCCGGACCTCTATCGCGTCGGCTGCGCCGGTTACATGGAGAAGTGCGAGAAACTTCCCGACGGCCGCTACTTCGTGCAACTGAAAGGCATCAACCGCTTTCGCTTCACTGAAGAGTTGCCGCACCAGCGCGGCTATCGTCGAGTGAAAGCGCGATACGACGACTTTCTCGACGCCAACCTGGAGCAGGATTGGCAGTGTTCCCGCGCCGCGATCATCGAAGCGCTATCGATCTACGGCAAAGCCCATGGCATGCAGGTCAACGCCGATCAAGCGGCGAAGTTCTCCGATATCGAGTTGGTCAATCTGCTCGGCGTCTCGCTGCCGTTTCATCCGGCGGAAAAGCAGGCGTTGCTCGAAGCCGCGACCCTCAAGGACCGGGAAATCATGCTGGTCGACCTGCTCAAACTCGGTGCCGGTCCGGCCACCACCGACATCGAGATCGCGCCGCGCACTTTGAATTGACCCTGCTCACGGCGTCGCTAGCACCGGCGCCTGATCTCACCGCGAGGTAGCGACATCGAGCCATCGTTGCAAATCCATCCGCAGCTGCGCGCCGACTGCCACCGCCTCGGCCGATTTGATTTCTGCCACGTCCTGCTGCATAAAAACGCGCTCCTGCCTTGGTTCATTCTCGTGCCCCAGACCGCGGTCACCGACCTACTCGATCTGCCCGAAGAGCGGCGCAACGCGGCGCTGCGCGAAGCCGCGCTGGTCGCCGAGCTGATAAGAAAGTATTTCGGCTATCCCAAAATCAACTTCGCCGCCATCGGCAACGTCGTGCCGCAGCTGCACTTGCATGTCGTTGGCCGCAAACCGGACGACCCCTGCTGGCCCGCGCCGGTGTGGGGCCATCTCACCGAGTCGCGGGAATATTCCGCCAGCCGGGTCGAGGAGATTCGCACCCTGCTGGTGCGCCACGGCGGGCTCGTCGTTGAATGATTTGATTCTGGAATTTTGCCGAGGCTGCTAGATAATATCGAGGTTGCTGGCTACGCCCGCATGAGCGCCGTGGTGACGAAGGCTTCGATCAGCGCCGCGACCAGCAGCATGGGCAGGATGACCACGGCGAAAAAGCGTAGCGCCCGGCCGAGTTCGATTTTGGCTGCGGATTTCCGGGTTAAACGTTTGAATACGCGGTCGCCGAGCAGGAGGCCGATGGCGGTGCCGAGAAATACCGCGGCGAGTTCGACAACTCCATGGGGCAAGATGCCAAGCAGCGAAGGCCAGACGCCGCGGCTGTGGGACGAGAGATAAAAGACCACGCCCAAGACCGCGCCGTTGACGACCAGAAAAAACGCCGGCAGGATACCGAAGCCAAGACCGAGCAGGATCGCCGCGAAAGTCTTGACCGAGTTGTTGAGAAAAATTGCCGCCGCTAGTTGCGGCTTGGGCAGGTCGCGGAAAGATTTCAAAAAGCCGGCGATGGACTCGCTGAATTGATCGCTCAGTCCGGGAACGCGGCTCGCGACCGCTACGCCCAAAGCCGCGCCGACGGCGAAGATCAGTACGCTGGCGATCAGGAACGGGCGCAGTTCGCGCAGGTAGGCGCGGAACAGGATGGCATTCATTGGCGTTATCGTAACAGATTAGGTGGCGGCTCGATACCGCGGGCCGGTTGGGGATGCGCAACCGATTTCACGGGTGGATATAACTTCTAGTCGCCGCGGCCTTATGCTATCGCTGGACTGTCGGTAGCAGCCCCCGAAGATCGAAGGAGTCACCATGAAAATCAAAAGTATCCAATCGCAAATTGTCCGTTTGCCCGTCGACGAACCGTTGGCCGATGGGCCGCCGTCGGGGCGGGCGCATAATATGTTCGTCACGGTGCGCATCGAAACCGCCGACGGCATCGAAGGCGTCGGCGCGACGTTTTTCGGCGGCGTCTTAAGCGCGACGCTCAAGCAGGCGATCGATCAGCTGGGCGCCATGATCGTCGGCGAAGATCCGCTGCGCATCGACGCGCTGACGCAGAAACTGCGCAACGCCGCGGCGAGCGCCGGGCCGGGCGGCATTCTCACTCTTGCGATTTCCGGCATCGACATGGCGCTATGGGATATCAAGGGCAAATATCTTGGCCAGTCGCTGGGCGCCATGCTCGGCGGGTTGCGCGAGCGCGTACCGACCTACGCCAGTGGCGCGCTGGTGCGCAGTTACTCTCTCGACGTGATTCTCAAGTCGGCGCAGCGCTTGGTCGAGCGCGGCTTCACCCAGATGAAAACCCAGATGGCTTTGCCAGGCAATGTCACGCCGGCGCAGGAAGCCGAGCGCGCGCATTTGACGCGCGAAGTCGTCGGGCCGGATATCGATCTGATGTGCGATATCAATCAGCGCTGGTCGGTCAATCAAGCCATCGATGTCGGCCGGCGCACCGAAGACGTGCATTTCTTTTGGCTCGAAGACGTGACCGCCCATGACGACTTCACCGGCCTGGCGCGGGTCGCCGATGCCTTGGCGACGCCGCTGGCGAGCGGCGAGTGTTTGTACGGCATCACGCCGTTTCGCCACACCATCGAAGCCCATGCCGCCGATATCATCATGATCGATCTGCTCCGCGTCGGCGGCATCGCCAACTGGATCAAAGTCGCGGCCATGGCGGAGGCATTCAACTTGCCGGTGGTGAGCCATCTCTTGCCGGAGATCCATGTCCATCTGCTTTCCGCCGTACCCAACGGTCTGACCGTAGAATATATGCCGTGGTCGTTCCGTTTGTGGCAGGAAGTGCCGGTGCCGGTGAAAGGCGAATTGGCGGTGCCGACCAAGCCTGGGTTGGGGTTGGAGTTTAGCCGGGAGTTGGATCGCTATGTCGTGGGATAAATCTTCGTTATTGAGGTACGCGTGAAATTAGTTTGTTCCGGCAGAAAAAAATTCCCCTCTTTCCCCCTTTGTCAAAGGGGGATGTTTCGGTTCCCCTCTTTGGAAAAGAGGGGCAAGGGGAGATTTGGTGCGGCGGCGGCTTGGCGCTTGATTACTGTAGTTGGTTTCCTTGCCGTTGCTCGCGTCGACGGTGTGTTCGCCGCCGAGCTAACAAAAATTTATGCCGGCTACGGCGGTATCGCCGGTTATCAGATGCCGCTCTGGGTGATGAAGGATGCCGACATCGGCAAGAAATACGGCCTCGACATTGAGCCGTTGTTGATTAGCGGTGGCGCGCTGGGCATGCAGGCGTTGCTCGCCAACAGTATTCAGTTGAGTCAGAACTCGGCGTCGGCGGCGATCGGCGCGGCGGTGCGCGGCGCGCCTATCGCGCTGGTTTCTACCTCTGAAAATCGCATGTCGGCGGAAATCGTCTCACGGCCGGAAATCAAAACCCCGCAGCAGCTCGTCGGCAAGAAGATCGGCATCCTGCGTTTCGGCGGCTCCAACGACACCGCGATCCAATGGGCGCTGCGCGCCTGGAAGATCGAACCCAAGCAGGTGACGATCCTCCAGTCCGGCGCCACCAACGCGCGGCTGATGGCGCTGACTTTGGGACAGATCGACGCGACGATACTTTCCTACCCGGAAATTCACCTCGCGCGTAAACGCGGCATGAACGTGTTGGCCGACATCGGCGACTTCAGTGCCTATCCCAACACGTCCTTCATGCTGACCCGGGCGTTCATCGAAAAGCAGCGGCCGCTGGCGAAAAATCTCCTGCGCGCGCAGATCGAAGCGATTCACTTCATGCGCACCAACCGCGAGGGCAGCATCAAGATTCTCCGTAAATATCTGCGTGTCGACGATGCCGAAGCCACCGACGCGACCTATGATTTCTTCGCCCGCCGCACCGATGCCTTGCCGCGCACCAATCTGGAGGGTCTGCGAAATATCCTGCGGGAAATGAACGCGGCGCAGCGCAGCGCCAATGAGTTCGTCGATATGACTTTACTCGACGAGATCGAAAAGGAAGGGTTCATGCAACGGTTTCGCTAGGAATTCATTCAACCATGGTTGAGAACCGTAAATTGCCGCCAGCGCGACTCGACGCGATCTGGCTCAAGCGCGCCCACCGCGGCCCGATGGACGCGCTGTCGTCGGCTCAACTGGTAACTAACCAGGGTTTAGTCGGTAGCGCCGACCAGGGCGGCTCGCGCCAGGTGACCTTGCTCGAAAAAGAAGTCTGGAATGAGCTGATGACGCAATTCGATAAAACTTCCGCGCCGAGCGCCCGGCGGGCGAACTTGCTGGTCAGCGGCATTGAGCTTGCCAACTCGCGTGGCAAGATATTGCGCATCGGCCAGGCGCGCTTGCAGATCGGCGGTGAGACCAAACCCTGCGAGCGGATGGACGAAGTGATCCCCGGCCTTCAGTCAGCGATGTACGCCGACTGGCGCGGTGGCGCCTACGCCCGGGTGCTCGCTGGCGGCGAGATTCACGTCGGCGACGCGATCGAGTGGGAAGCGGAAGGCGCGGGGCCTGCTGTCGGCGGAACTCGAAGCCGCCAATGAGAATCAAGTCGGGCATCAAACTGTTGGCCGAGACCGAAGGCCAAGGCGAGCCGGCGCAGAAGGGCGATCAAGTAATTTACAATTGGCGGTTGTATCGCAATCAAGGCGAGGAGATCGCCCTCAACGAGCAGCAGCTACAATATGTTCCCCCTGAGATGATCCGCAACGTCGATGGCCAGCGCATGATCGACCATCGGACAACTTTAGGCCGGCGCCAGACGATGGCTGGGGTGGAGTATTCGCTTCATGGCATGAAGGCCGGCGGTTACCGAAAAATTCGCGTCAGTCCCCATCTGGCCTATCGCGACCAAGGGCTGGGCGATTTGATACCGCCCAATGCCGTGTTGATCGTCGAAATATGGTTACGCGAAATAGTTCTCGTTTAACCAATGAAAAGCGGCAAACAAAAGCGCACCGAGATCAAGGTCAAACGGAAGCAACGGGTGGCCAAGATTCACTCGCGCGCCAAACCGCCTGAGCGTCCCCTTCGCCCAGTCCTCGGTCCGCCGGTCAACGAGGCGTTGTTGGCGCCGTACAAAAGCTACGGCGTACCGGATTTCGTGCAGCGCGGTTTCTACGTCGATATGCCGTTTCAATGTAAGGACTGCGGCAAGCATGAGTTGTGGACCGGCACCCAGCAAAAGTGGTGGTATGAGGTGGCGAAAGGTTCCGTCTACTCTGGGCCGCTTCGCTGCCGCGCTTGCCGGCGCAAAGAACAGGCAAGACGGGACGAAGCGCGGCGCGTGCATCTGGAAGGGCTCGAACGCAAAGCCCGGCGCAAACGGGAAGGATCGAAATAATGGTCGTCGCATCCGTGCACTCATGGTTTTACTGGGCGCGCCTGTCCGCGGTGTTCGTTTCGTTGACGGCGATCTTCGCCAAGGTCGGCCTCGACGGCATCGACTCAGATTTCGCCACGCTGATCCGCACGATCGTGATTCTCTGCGCCATTGGCTGGTTCGTTTACTACACCGGCAAGTGGCGCGATCTGGCGTCGCTCAGTTCGAGGAACTGGAGCTTTCTTACCTTGTCTGGATTGGCCACCGGCACGTCTTGGCTCTGCTACTTCCGCGCCTTGCAGATCGGCGAGGCGGCCAAGGTTGCGCCGGTGGATAAGTTCAGCGTTGTCTTAGTCGCGCTCTTCGCGGTGGTGTTTCTCGGCGAACGGCCGGCGCTCAAAGATTGGTTCGGCATCTTACTGGTCAGCGCCGGCGTCGTATTTCTGGCGCTCAAGCGCTGACCGTGACGGAAGCGGTTGTCGGACAATTCTAAGTTAGCAGGGTTATGCTTTTTCGCCCTTACCTTGTTGTTGGTATCGCGGCATGTTGCTCTGGGGCCCCGCGCGGATATAGTATCCGCGCATTGAATCGATCAAATCGATCTCGGCGAAAGAGGAGATTCACATGGGACTTTTAGACGGCCTATTGGGCAATGTGTTGGGTTCGGTGCTGGGCGGTGGCAATCAGGCACCGCGGCAGGCGCAGGATCCATTGAGCGCGATCCTCGGCGGCCTCACCGGTGGCAGCGGCGCTGGCGGCGGCATGGGTAACGTCTTGTTGCAGCTGGGGCTGTCGATGATCCAACAAAATGGCGGCCTCGGCGGCGTGCTCGGCAAATTCCGTGAATCCGGTCTGGGCGCGCATGCCGACTCCTGGGTGGGCACCGGGCAGAATATGAACATCGAGCCCAATCAACTGCAACAAGTGTTCGGTTCCGGCACCCTCGGCGATATCGCCGCCAAGCTCGGTGTGTCGCAGGATCAAGCCGGTTCGGCGTTGTCCCAGATGTTGCCCGAGCTGATCAATCAGCTGACGCCGCAGGGGCAGGTGACGCCGGATTCGGAAAATTCCGTCGCCGAAGGCTTGGAAGCGCTGACCCGTAGCCTGGGCCGCTAGAATTCTCCTGAGATTTTTCCGCTCGTCGGTCCAATTCTCTCAGCTGTCGATCGGTTATGACAATTCACTAAAATGGCAAGCGACGGGCGCGGTAACGGCAAGGAGGGCAAGATGCAGCGCGACCCTGGCGCTGGTCCATTGGTGAGCTTGATCTGTCTCTCAGTGTTTGCCGTGGTGTTTATCGTTTACACGACGCGCTATTTGCCCGATCCGGTGGCGACTCATTTTGGCGCGGGCAATCAGGCCAATGGCTCGATGAGCCGCGATGGCTATCTGCTGTTCATGCTGGCGTTCCTAATCGGTATCTCGGCCTGCGTCAGCCTCGCCGTCGGCATCTTGCCGCGCAAGTATCCGCACTGGACCAATGTGCCCAACCGCGACTACTGGCTGGCGCCGGCGCGCCGCGACGAGTCGTTGAACTATCTATCGGCCCATGGCAAACGGCTCGGCTGTCTGATCGTCATGATGATGCTCGGCATGCACTACGTGATACTTAAGGCCAATGCGGTGCAACCGCCGACGTTGCCGGCGCCGGCTTTCACGGCGGTGCTGTTCGGTTTCGCCCTGGCGCTGGTCTGGTGGATCGTGCGGCTGTATCGGAGATTTCCGAAAAGATGATCTCACCACAGAGGGCACAGAGTTCACAGAGAAGAGGTTTCGGAATATCTCTCGCAAAGGCGCTAAGGTCGCAAAGGTCGGAGAATTGGAATTACAATGACGGCTTATGATTTTAACCATTTTCTTCCGAACTTGGCGTCTTTGCGCCTTGGCGAGAGGAATATCCGATTCTGAATTGGTTCGGTATTCTGACATCTGCGCAAGTCGCGCCAATTGTCGGCTATAGTAGTACCGAGTTTCACAGAGTAGATGATTCGGGATCGCGTAGGGGCGACCGGCGGTCGCCCTTTGGTGCTTCACGGCAAAGCGGGAAAACTGCCGAGGGTTGTCTTCAGCAGAGTAAATGATGAAAGGTTTCGTTAACAAAAACCGCTGTCCCTGGGTCGACATGTCCAAGCCGGACTATGTCGCGTACCACGACCGCGAGTGGGGCGTGCCGGTGCATGACGACCGGGTGATTTTCGAGTTTCTCACCTTGGAAGCGGCTCAGGCGGGGCTGAGTTGGTACACCGTGTTGCGCAAGCGTGAAGCTTACCGGGAAGCCTTCGCAGGCTTCGATGCACAGAAGGTCGCGCGCTACGGCAACAAACAGGTCGAAGCGTTGCTGCAAAATCCCGGCATCATTCGCAACCGCTTGAAGATTCATGCGGCGGTCAGCAATGCCGGTAAATTCTTGGAAGTACGAAACGAGTTCGGCAGCTTCGACGCCTACATCTGGCGCTTCGTCGGCGGTAAACCGCTGGTCAATCGTTTGAAGACGCTAAAAGATTATCCCGCCACCAGCCGCGAGTCGGACGCCTTGAGCAAGGATTTGAAACAGCGCGGCTTCAAGTTCGTCGGCTCGACGATTATCTACGCTCATATGCAAGCCACCGGCATGGTCAACGATCATATTGAGAGCTGTTTCCGCCGGCAGCCGATCATTGGCGACTATCGCCCGCGCCGCTAGCCAGCCGGCGTTCTCCGTTCAACCACGGTAGTTGACTCTGCTCCTATCTCTGTTCGATACTTCCAAGTCCGATGTCATCCTACGTTCCGCTCTGGTGCAAAAGTAATTTTTCTTTCCTCGAAGGCGCGAGTCATCCCGATGAGTTGGTCGATGAAGTGGTGCGACTGGGCATGCCGGCATTTGCGTTGACCGACCGGGATGGAGTCTACGGCGTGGTGCGGGCGCATACCAAGGCGCGCGAAGTGGGGCTGAAGCTGATCGTCGGATCGGAGATTTCCATCGACGATGGTTCAACGATCGTCTTGCTGGCCCAGGACCGCGGTGGCTATGCCAATCTTTGCCGGCTGATTACCAAAGGCCGGCGGCGCTCGGAGAAGGGCGAGAGCGCGGTGGGTTGGGATGAGGTATGCGCCCACGCGCCGGGGCTGATTGGGCTATGGGGCGGGACGATGCGGATGGATTCCGGCCTGCGCCGGAATGACGGATCGGTCGATGCGGTCGGCGATTTCACTACATTGGACAAGGTTACCGGCAATCTTCGCGATGCTTTCGGCGACCGGCTTTACGGTATGATCTCGCGCCATCGTTGTGAGGATGAGGTGGCGCGGGAAACGGAATGGCGCGCGCGCATGCAGCGCTTCGCGATTCCAAGCGTAGCCGCCAACGAAGTGCTCTATCATAATCCGTCGCGGCGCCGATTGCAGGATGTGCTGACGGCGATTCGCTATGGCGTTGCGGTTGCCGCCTGCGGCCGCAAGTTGAAGCCTAACGCCGAGTTCGGCTTGAAGGCGCCCTACGCCTTTGCCCGGCTTTTCGCCGACGATCCGGCGGCCATGGCGCGGACGCTGGAGGTCGCCGAGCGTTGTAACTTTTCCCTCGCCGAGATTCGCTACCGCTATCCGTCGGAGGCGTTGCCGAGCGGCATGACTTCGACAGAGTGGTTGCGCCGCCAGGTGTTTCACGGCGCGCGCGGGCGCTACGGCGAAGAGATTCCGGCGACGGTGGCGGCGCAGTTGGACAAGGAGCTGGAGATCATCGAAGCGCTCGACTATCCCGGCTACTTTCTCACCATGTGGGAGATCGTCGAGTTTTGCCGGGACAACGGCATTCTTTGCCAGGGGCGCGGTTCGGCGGCGAACTCAGTGGTCTGTTATTGCCTGGGCATCACCGCCATCGATCCGGTGCGTATGGGGCTCTTGTTCGAGCGTTTCATTTCCATGGAGCGCGCCGAGCCGCCGGACATCGATCTCGACATTCAGCACGGCCGGCGCGAGGAAGTTATCCAGCATGTTTATCAAAAATACGGCCGCGAGCGCGCCGCCATGGTCGCCAACGTGGTGCGTTACCGCTCGCGCTCGGCGCTGCGCGATGTCGGCAAAGCGTTGGGGATTTCTGAGACCGCCCTCGACCGGGTGGCGAAGTTTTTGTCGTCCTATGAAAATGTCCGGCCCGATGTATTAGCTTCCCTGGGCGTCGATCCGTCCACCGGCTTGCATGAGCATTTGCTCCAGCTGGCCAATGAAATTCTCGACTTCCCGCGCCATCTGTCGATCCATCCCGGCGGATTTCTCCTAGGCCATGAGCCGGTGCACGACATGGTGCCGATCGAGAACGCCACCATGGCCGAACGCACGGTGATCCAGTGGGACAAGGAAGATGTTGAGGCGCTGGGTTTGTTTAAAGTCGATCTGCTCGGTCTCGGCGGCCTCACCCAGCTCGATCTATGCTTCAAGTTACTGCGCGAGCAGCGCGGTGTTGAACTATCCATGGCAACCATCCCGCCGCGCGATGAAGCGACCTTCGACATGATTTGTAAAGGTGACACAGTGGGTGTGTTTCAGATCGAGAGTCGGGCCCAGATGGCGATGTTGCCGCGGCTACGGCCGCGGAATTTTTACGATTTGGTCATCGAGATCAGCATCGTCCGCCCTGGGCCGATCACCGGCGGCATGGTGCATCCGTACCTGCGCCGGCGCCAGGGCAAAGAAGCGGTGGAGTATCCCCATGCTTTGCTGGAACCGGTGCTGGAAAAAACTCTCGGCGTGCCGCTGTTTCAAGAGCAGGTGATGCGCTTGGCGATGATCGCCGCCGATTACACGCCGGGAGAAGCCGATCAGCTGCGCCGCGACATGGCGGCCTGGCACCGTACCGGCAGGATGGAACGCCACCGCGAGCGCTTGATCGGGCGCATGCAGGCCAAGGGCATCGCCGCGGAGTTCGCTGAGCGGGTCTTCGAGCAGATCCGCGGCTTCGGCGAATACGGTTTCCCCGAGAGCCACGCGGCGAGTTTCGCGCTGATCGCCTACGCTACCGCCTGGCTCAAGTGTCATTATCACGCCGAGTACAGCTGTTCGTTGCTTAACGCCCAGCCGATGGGATTCTACACGCCGGCGACCATCGTCGAAGACGCCAAGCGCCATGGCGTCGTGGTTCGCTCCATCGACGTTCTGCACAGCCAATGGGATTGCACGTTGGAACCAGATCGTGACAACTTCGCCGTGCGCATGGGGCTGCGCTATGTGAAAAGTTTGCGTGAAGCGTATTGGTTGCGCGTCGATCGCGCAAGGCGGAACAAACCGTTTTTATCTTTGGAAGATTTCGTTCGCCGCTCCGGACTGGACGAGGGCGGTTTGAGCGCGCTGGCGGAGGCCGGCGCCTTTGACGGTTTCGGCGTGGCGCGGCGCAACGCTTTGTGGGATGTGCGCCGGCTGGTGCAGCAGCGCCAGCAGTCGTTGGCCATGTCGGTGGATGAGGAGCAGCCCGGCTTCGCGCCGCTCACCGATTTCGAAGAAGTCGGCTGGGACTACCGCCGTACGGCCCATAGCGCGCGGCGCCATCCGCTGGAGCCGCTGCGCGGCGATTTAGCTCGTCAAGGCCTGCCCGACGCCGCCACCGTGGCGGCGATGAAGCATGGTGAAAAAATTCGCTACGCCGGTTTGGTCATCTGCCGGCAACGGCCGGGCACCGCCGGCGGCGTGGTATTCATGACGCTGGAAGACGAAACCGGCTTCGTCAACGTGGTGATCTGGGAGAGCGTGTTCCAACGCTACGCGGTCCTGGCCAAGACCGTGAGCTTCCTCGGCATCAGCGGCAAGCTCCAAGCCGAAGACGGCGTGGTCCATCTGATCGCTGAACGGTTGTGGGAGCCACGCGCGGAGTTGAAGCCGGTGAATGCGCGCAGCCGGGATTTTCATTAAAGAGAATTGGCCGCAAAGAACGCAAAGGGCACAAAAAAAGAATCATGATGTGTAGGATGGGTTGAGTTGCGACGAAACCCATCGTCTTTGCGTTGTTGACTCGGAGCCGCATGGGTTTCGCTTCGCTCTACCCATCCTACGTACTTAGATTCGACTTTCACTGAAATCCACCGCTGGTCAGCTTCGGACATATTGCAAACCAGCGGCTTTGCGCTTACAAAAATACTGATCCGAAAAATCGGTTTGCGCTCGGATACTGTTTCGCTGCCCGTTCCACGTAATGGCTAACTTAAGACGTCGCTTGGATTCCCTATTGGGTTCGTTCCGTGGGCCGTTGCCCTTCGGGGTGAATCTGGCCGGATATTTGACCGGGGAATTTGGCGTGGCGGAGTCGGCCCGGGCTTTCGCTCGCGCTCTGGGTTCCGCGTCCGTGCCCTACGTTCTCAACAGCGTCGATGCCCAGTTTCATTGGTCGCGCCCCGGCGAATTGGCGAGCGCCAAGGACAATCCCTATCGGTTCAACTTGATCCACGTCAACGCCGCTGATGTGCGCAAGTTCTTCAAGCGCAAAGGCCATGGCTATCGGCGTGGCCACTACAACATCGGTTTGTGGTATTGGGAGGTGCCGGAATTTCCCAAACGGTGGCGCTCGCGCTTTGATTATTTCCAAGAGATCTGGGTGACCAGCCATTTCGGCGCCGAAGCGGTGGCGAAAGTAGCGCCGATCCCGGTGCGCCGCATGCCCTATCCGTTTCCCCAGGGTGACCCAACCATCAGCCCGGATCGGCAACGCTTTTGGTTGCCGGAACAAAGCTATATATTTCTCTTCAATTTCGATTTCGCCAGCGTGGTGGAACGCAAGAACCCGATGGCGTTGGTGCGCGCCTTCGCCAAAGCTTTCGGCAAAAATGACGACGCGCTTCTGGTCATCAAGTCGATCAACGCCCATAGCGCGCGGCAAACCTGGTTGGAACTGAAGCAAGCCGTGCAGGGGCTGAAAATCCGCCTGATCGACGAATATATGGATCGCCAATAATTTTTGACCTTGATGGCGAGCGCCGACTGTTACGTGTCGTTGCACCGTTCCGAAGGGCTGGGGTTGGGCTTGGCCGAAGCGATGGCGATGGCTAAACCGGTGATCGCTACCGGCTGGTCGGGCAACATGGATTTCATGACCGCCGCCAATAGTTATCTGGTTAACTACCGGCTGGTGGAATTGACCGAAGACCATCAGCCGTACCGCAAGGGCAGCTCCTGGGCCGATCCTGATGTCGACCAAGCCGCCGAACTTATGCGGTTGGTCTATGGCGATCGTGAGGCCGCGGCGGCGACGGGCAGGCGGGCGGCCCAAGAGTTGGCGGAAAAATTTTCTCCGGCGGCCACCGGTGCGGCCATCGCCGCACGGTTGGCTGAGATTGGCAAAAGTGCCGCATCCCGCTAATAATCTATATCGCGTGAAGCGAGCGTGTTGGCGCCCCAGCTCACGCCAGCTCGGTGGCACAGGGAACTTGAGGATGGATCGATGAAAGTTGTCATTCTGGCCGGCGGTCTCGGCACCCGGCTCAGCGAAGAAACCGCGGTGATACCCAAACCGATGGTCGAGATCGGCGGCCGGCCGATGGTTTGGCATATCATGAAGCACTATAGCCACTACGGCTTCAATGAATTTTTTCTCGCCCTCGGCTACAAGAGCCACGATTTCAAGCGCTACTTCTTGGAACAGATCTATGCCGATGGTAGCTTGACGCTGGCGCTCAAGGAGCGGCGCATCGAGCCCCACGACACCCATGCCGAGGATTGGACCGTGCACTTGATGGAAACCGGGCTCAACACGATCACCGGCGGCCGGTTGAAAAGGCTGGCCGGTTCTCTGCGCGACGGCACCTTCATGATGACTTACGGCGATGGAGTTTCCAATGTGAATCTCGGCGAGCTGCTCAAGTTTCATCGCGCCCATGGCAAGCTCGCGACGGTCACCGCGGTGCGCCCGCCGGCGCGCTTCGGCGGCCTGGAATTCGACGGCGACCGGGTCGCAAGGTTTTCCGAAAAGCCGCAGACCGGCGAGGGCTGGATCAACGGCGGATTTTTCGTCCTTGAGCCCAAGGTGCTCGATTATATCGACGGCGATGCCACTCACTGGGAAAAGGAGCCGCTTGAACGGCTCGCGGCGGAGGGGCAACTGATGGCCTATCGCCACGAAGAGTTTTGGCAATGCATGGACACGCTGCGCGATAAACGTTTACTTGAAAGTCTCTGGGAGAAGGGCGAGCCGCCGTGGAAAGTATGGCGCTAGATAATTTTTGGCGCGACCGGCCAACCTTGGTCACTGGTGCAACCGGCTTGGTCGGCGGCTGGCTGGTAGCGCGGCTGATCGCCGCCGGCGCCGACGTCGTCTGTCTGGTGCGCGACTGGGTGCCGCAGAGTAAACTCGCCGCCGACCAGCTCATCGAAAAGGTGCGAGTCGTGCGCGGCGAAGTGCAAGACCAGAAGCTCATGGAGCGCTGTCTGGGCGAATACGAGATCGACACGGTGATCCATCTGGCGGCGCAGACCATCGTGACCATCGCCAACAATAATCCGATCTCAACCTTCGAATCGAATATCGCCGGCAGCTGGGCTTTGTTGGACGCCTGTCGGCGCAGCCCGACGGTCAAGCAGATCGTCCTGGCATCGTCGGACAAGGCGTACGGCGACTCGGAGACCTTGCCTTACGATGAGGCGACGCCCTTGCAAGGACGCCACCCCTATGATGTGAGCAAAAGCTGCGCCGATCTGCTCGCCCAATGTTACGCGGAAACTTACCGGCTGCCGGTGACGATCACCCGGTGCGGCAATTTCTACGGCGGCGGCGATCTCAATTGGAACCGCATCGTGCCGGGCACGATCCGCTCAGTGCTGCGCGGCCAGCGGCCGGTGATCCGCACCGACGGCCACTATGTCCGCGACTATTTTTACGTCGAGGACGGCGCGGCGACTTACATGCAATTGGCCGAGGCGATGGCCGGCGATGTCTCGCTGCATGGCCAGGCGTTTAATTTTTCCAACGAAAGTCAGGTGTCGGTGCTCGACCTGGTCAACAAAATCTTGGCGCTTATGGGCAGCGATCTCCAGCCGGAGGTTCGTAACCAAGCGTCCAATGAGATCCGCCATCAATACTTGAGCGCGGCTAAAGCGAAAAAACTATTGGACTGGCACCCCATCTTCACCTTGGACCAAGGCTTGGCGCGTACGGTGGATTGGTATCGGACTTTTCTTGGGAGCGGCGCGTGAAACCAGCCATTGATTCCTGCCGCTCCTGTGGTTCGGCCGATCTGGTCTCGGTGCTCGATCTCGGCGCTACGCCGCTGGCCAATTCGCTGGTTGCGCCGGCCAGCCGCGATGAAGTTGAAGCGCGCTATCCGTTGGAGTTGCTGTTTTGCCAAGGCTGTGCGCTGGCGCAAATTAGCCAAACCGTCGCCCCCGAATTGCTCTTTCGCGACTACGTCTATTTTTCCTCCTACTCGGAGACCATGCTGCAACATGCCCGGGAGAGCGCCGCCGCGTTGATCGAACAGCGCAAGTTGAACCGCGACAGCCTAGTCGTCGAGATCGCCAGCAACGACGGCTACCTGCTGAAAAATTTCTTGGCCGCTGGCGTCCCCAGTCTCGGCATCGAGCCGGCGCAGAACATCGCCCGCGCTGCCCGCGCCAACGGGATTCCGACGATTGGTGAATTCTTCAATGCTGAGTTGGCGGCGCAATTGGTCACCGAGGGTAAACGCGCCGATGTGATCTTGGCCAATAACGTCATGGCCCATGTGCCGGACATCAACGGCGTCGTGGCCGGCATTAAGCGGCTGCTCAAACCCGGCGGCGTGCTGGTCATGGAAACCCCTTACGTCAGGGACATGATCGATGGGTTGGAGTTTGACACGATTTATCACGAACATGTCTTTTACTATTCCTTGACGGCATTGGAGAGTTTATTCCGCCGTCACGGTTTGACCGCTCTCGCGGTTGAGCGGTTACCAATTCATGGCGGCTCTTTGCGCGTCACCGTTGGCTCCGACGGCGCGGCTGGGGATGCAAGTGCGGCGGCGCTACTCGATGAAGAGCGTGCCCTTGGCATTGGCCAGCGGGCGTATTACCGGCAATTCGCCGATCAGGTAATTCGTCTGGGAAAAGAGCTCAAGAATTTTCTCACCGATCTCAAAGCCCAGGGCAAAACCATCGCCGCCTACGGCGCCTCGGCGAAAGGCAGCACTCTGCTCAACGTGTTCGGGATCGGCGCCGAGCTGATCGATTTCGTCGTCGATCGCAGTCCACACAAGCAGGGGCAGTTGACTCCCGGCACCCATTTGCCGATCTATCCGCCCGAGCGGCTGATCGAGTGCCGGCCAGATTATGTCTTAATGCTGACCTGGAATTTCGCCGACGAAATTCTCGCCCAGCAGGCGGAGTTTCGCGCCCAGGGCGGCCGGTTTATTATTCCGGTGCCCAAATTAACCGTCGTATGATTTTTACTCCGACTTCGCTGCCAGGCGCCTATATTATCGAGCCGGAATTGCACGAAGACGAGCGCGGCGCGTTTGCCCGGACCTTTTGCCAAAACGAATTCAAGGAGCACGGACTCAAGGATCATTTCGTGCAGTGCAACATTTCCTACAACAAGAAAAAGGGCACGCTACGCGGCATGCACTACCAGGCGGCGCCCCATCAAGAGGCCAAACTGGTGCGCTGCACGGCGGGGGCGATTTACGATGTCATCGTCGACCTTCGTCCCGAATCATCCACCTATCGCCAGTGGACGGCGGTGGAGTTGACCGCGGCCAACCGCCGCGCCCTGTACGTCCCGGAAGGATTCGCCCACGGCTTTCAGACCCTGTGCGATGACAGCGAAGTGTTTTACCAGATGTCGGAGTTTTATCATCCGGAAAGCGCCCGGGGCCTTCGCTGGGATGATCCGGCGGTTCTAATCGCTTGGCCTGTCGGTCCGCGGACTATTTCAGCTAGAGACCAAGGCTACACAGAATTCCCAACATGAAAAGGGTCTTGGTTACAGGAGCCAGCGGATTCATTGGCCAACACTTGCTGCCTCACCTGACGGCGCGCGGTTTCGAAGTTCACGCGGTGCATTCGCAAACTGCGGCTGACAAAGAGGCCCATGCAGTTTCCCATTGTGCCGACCTGTTTGCCGCGTTGCGCGTGAAGGCTTTGTTCAAGGAGCTTAAACCATCACATTTGGTGCACTTGGCGTGGATCGCCACCCCTGGCATTTATCAAAATTCCTTGGAGAATTTACGCTGGGTACAAGCGAGCATCGAAATTGCTCGGCAGTTTGTTGCCAATGGCGGGACTCGTATCGTTGGCATTGGTAGTTGCGCAGAATATGATTGGAGTGGCGGTTTGTGCTCTGAGGCGGCCACTCCAACAATTCCCAGCTCTCTGTACGGCGTTTGCAAGCTATCGGTCGGGAGCCTTTTGGCGGCGATGGCGAAGGAAACCGCGACCAGCGTGGCGTGGGCACGGCTGTTCTTTCCGTATGGTCCACGTGAACATTCGCAACGGCTGATTCCGTCCGTCATTCAGTCTTTGCTCCGCCAGGAAGCGGGCCGATGTAGTCTAGGTACGCAGATTCGAGATTACATTTTCGTTGATGACGTTGCGGGCGCTATTGCCGCGTTGCTCGAAAGCGATGTGAGTGGCCCGATCAACGTCGCTAGCGGGGTCGGGGTGTCGGTGCGGGACATTGTGACGAAGATCGCCACGATCATGGACCGCCCGGAGTTAATTCAATTGGGTGCGCTCAAACAATCCGTACCAGAAGCTAATGAAATTGTCGGGGACGTTGCGCGACTGGTATCGGAGCTCCGCTGGACGCCTCAGTACAACTTGGAGCGCGGGTTGAAGACGACCATCGAATGGTGGCGCGAACATTACGACGGGAACGCAACAGTATGAAAATTACGATCGATACTGATTCCAAAATCTTGCTCCATGAGCAGGACGGATCTACTCGCAGCATCGAGCTCTATTCGACTGAGGCATTTGAGCTGATTTCGCAGCAATGGCTAAAAATTGGCTGGAACCAAAAGTATCCATACATATTTAGCTGGATGGGGCGGCCGATCATTCAACTTCCCGAAGATATGATTCGCGCTCAGGAGGTCGTTTACCGGGTTAAGCCTGACGTTCTGATTGAAACCGGAGTGGCTCATGGTGGCTCGTTAATTTTCTATGCGAGCTTGTTTAAAGTGCTGGGGAGAGGACGAGTGATCGGTGTCGATATAGAGATTCGTCCGCATAACCGTCAAGCGATCGAGCGGCATGAAATGTTTCCGCTCATCACCTTGATCGAGGGCGATGCCGTCGCGGCCGCAACGGTCGCTCACGTAAAAGGCTTGGTCGCCCCTGGCGAAACGGTTATGGTGATTCTGGACTCATGCCATACGAAAGATCATGTCGCACGGGAGCTCGATGCCTATAACGACTTGATCACGCCGGGTTCCTACATCGTTGCAACCGATGGCAGCATGAAGGATCTGTCTGATGTGCCGCGCGGTAATTTGCAGTGGCAGTCGGATAATCCCACCGCGGCGGCGATCGAATTCGCCGGCAAGCACAACGAGTTTATCCTAGAACAACCCGCGTGGCCGTTTAACGAAAGCGAATTGAAAAACAACATCACACACTGGCCGAGTGCCTGGCTTAGGCGTAAATAGTTGGTAGTCACATGATGGTTGCGGTCCCCAAGGTTTCCATTGGCCTCCCAGTTTATAACGGCGAGAAATTTGTCACGGGTGCTATCGAGTCACTGCTCAAGCAAAGCCATTCAAACATTGAGTTGCTGATCTCGGACAATTTCAGTACAGATGGAACCGCGAGCCTCTGCAGGGCCGCGGCGTGGCGCGATTCAAGAGTCAGTTTCAATCAGAACCTGCGTAATATCGGCGCCGCAGGCAATTTCTGCCGAGTCTTTGAGTCGGCGACCGGCAAGTATTTCATGTGGGCAGCCCATGACGATTTGTGGGAGCCGGATTTTGTCAGCAAATGCGTGGCCGCGTTGGAAGCTTTCCCATCAGTCGTGCTTTGCGCGAGCGACGTTCGGTTCATCGACCAATTGGGCCAGCCTGTATCGGAGCGCGGCTTGCGGGTCGTGGGCGGCAAGTATAATCGGCTTAATACTTTTAAGCGAGATTTGCGGCGGCGGGTAAGTGAACTCACTCGTGAGCTGAACTGGTACGCGGTCTATGGCGTCATCAGAACCGAGGCCTTGAAGAAGACTGGGTTGTTCACGGGCAACTATGGCTCGGATGTCATATTGTTGATGGAGCTGTTGTTGCAAGGCGAAACTCTGATTCTGCCGGAGCGGCTATTCCATTACCGGATTCAACAAAAATCCGCCGCGGACCAGCTTCGAGATATTACTGGGGACTCTGTTTCAGTAAAAAAAACCACCCCCTACACCGACCTCGCGCGTAGTCTCCTGGGTGTGATTGAAAATGCCAACTTGTCCGATGTCGTCAAAGCGGAGTTGACGGATGATCTATTAGCGAACGTCAGCCGGAAAAACCGCCGTTGGCAAAAGCTGATCGTGAAGGAGCATCCGGAGACCGGTCACAGGAGTTCGTTTGAGCGGGCGCGCAATATCCGCAGATTGCTCGCGCCGGAGTTTGTCGAGTTAAATCCGTCTGGCCGGATTCAATTCGCGCTGGAGGAACGGTGGTCTCGCGTCAATGAATTGGGCGCCAAGATCCGCCGTAGTCTGGAACGATTGACGGGGCAGTAACCGAGCGCGACTCGCTACCGACGATTCGCTGCAACCAGACCCCTGACCGCAATAAAAAAGGCCGATGGATGATCCCTCGGCCTTTTTCAATTTCCGCGGCGATCTGTTACGCCACGGCCTTCTTTTCGCTTTTCTCGACACGCGCTTTCAGGCGTGGATAAAAGCGCAGCGGGTTGTCCCAGAAAATCTTGCGCTTCAATTCGTCGCTGACGTCTTTGCGGTTGATCAGGTTGGGGATGTCGTGGCTGAAGTCGCGTTGGTCGCGTTCGTGCGGGTAGTCCGATGCCCAGATGAGCGCGTTGTCGTTGGCGACCTGGGCGGCGAGTGGCAACGCCGACTCTTCGACTTCGACGGCGAAGTATATGTTGCCTTTTTTCACGTACTCGCTCGGTTTCAGTTTGCAGCGCGGCGAGTAGTGGCCTTTGCGTTCCTGTTCTTCGTCCATGCGGTCCATCATGTAGGGTACCCAGCCGACGCCGCACTCGATGCAGCCGAATTTTAAATTGGGGAACAATTCAAAAACACCTTCGAATATTAACGCCGTGAACTGGCGAATCTGCGCGAAGGGATGCTCTAAGGTGTGGCCGATAGTAAAATTGTTGACCGCATCGAGACCGAGGGACGGCATGCTGAGACCGCCGTGGGTTGACACCGGGACGTCGAGCCGTTGCGCTTCCTCCCAGAGCGGATAAAATTCCGGGCCGCTGTAGAGTCTGCCGCCCGGCGCGACTGCTGGTAGCACGGCGCCGACCATGCCGAGTTCGGTTACCGCCCGGCGCAGCTCTTTGACCGCTTCGCCGATGTCCTGAATCGGTAAAAGTGCCACGCCGACCAGACGCGGGCTGACGGCCATGAACTTATTGTACAGCCAATCGTTGTAGGCGCGCGCCATGCAGATCGCCCAGTCGTGATCTTGGATCGCGCCATGGGTCAGGCCCTGGGTCGGATAAAGCACCGTCAGTTCGATTTTATTGATATCGAGGAAGCGCAGCCAATCCTGCGCGTTGGGCCCGGTGCCGCCGCCGGCCCAGCCGCCTTTTTTGCGCAACGAACGGAGAAAGCCGTCCATGGTAAGGCCCGGCCAGAAGGAATAGCTGTGATGCCATTCCAAATCGTTGTAGGGCGCGCCGATGAACTCGCGCAGTTCGGAATCGAGTTCCATTACATGGCCGTCAGCGTCGATGATGCGGTAGTCTGACATAGATCCTCCCACGGAAGTTTTTTCTGCTGTCATTTCGAGGAGCAACGCGACGAGAAATCTTTCTGCCGTAACGCAAGATTTCTCGCTGCGCTCGAAATGACAAATCGGTTAAGTCTTTCTGGTGTTCTCGGTAAACAATTCTTCCACGGTTAAATCCCGGCCGAGCATGCCTTGCTGGCTGGCGAATTTGATCAAGTTGGCCACGTCGTTGTGGTTTTCTTTCAACCCCTGATAGAACGGGTCCTTGCCGAAGAATTTTCTTTCCTCTTCCAAATAGGACCGGCCCCAGGCGAAGCTCAGGCGGTGCGGCTGTTCCATGAATTCATTATACGCTTTGCGCGAGGCGAGCAGCGCTTCGTACAAACTGGTCGCCACCCAGGGGTCGCGGTCGAGAATTTCTTTTTTGATCACCACCGGATGCATGATCGGGAAGATGCCGGTTTTTTTATAATAGGCGCGCTCTTCGTTTTCGAATTCCGGGAACAACCGCTCCACCGTGCCGTCGCCGCGAATCCAGCGCTGCGGCAAATCGGGCTCGACTTCGGCGTCGACTTTGCCTTCGACCAAGAGATCTTCGAGTTTGCGGTTGCCTTCGACGAATTCGACCTTGATATGGGGCGGCGGGTTGAAGCCGACATGCTCCTTGTTGACGATCACCCAGGTGACATCGCTAACGCCGAGGTCGTAGCTGTTCATCAACATGCCTTTGCTGACCAGCGCCAGGGTGTTTTCATAACTGCGCAGGCCGATGCGGCCGCCTTTCAAGTCCGACGGCTTCTTGATGTCGGAGCCGGCCTTGACGAAGCAAAATTTGTGGCCCCACATTCGGCGCGGAAAAAACGGGATCGCCTGAAGTCTATCGATGTCCTGGCCGCGGGCGACCAGGTACGACGACATGGAAAACTCGCAAGCATCGTATTCGCCATAATGGAACATGCGCTCGTGGCGAATGCCGCTTTCCACCGTGATGACGTTCAGGTCGAGGCCTTGAGCTTCGATGGTGCCGTCGCGCAGCGGTTGCAGGTAGTCGTATTTGTCGAAGGCGATGGTGAGCTTTAACTTAGCCATGATATTTTCCTTATGATTTCTTACCGAATACGCGGTCGATAAAGCCGCTGGTCTCCAGTTCCTTGACCAAGTCCATATCGGCAAAACGCTGCGGGTTCAAATCGCCGGTGCCGGGCTTGGCGCGATCGAGATCTTGGAGGGTGAACTGGATGCCTTTGATGGACGGATAGGGCCGCGGCAGATAATCGGCTGCGATGAATTTGTAGGCTTGATTGAGAATCTCTGGGTCGGAGATGCGGGTGTTCTTGGCCATGATCTTCTTGGTTTCGTCCGGCCGGGTCTTGGTGAAGTGGATCGCTTCGATCAGGCCGCGCATGAACGCGCGCGCGGTCTCGCGCTGCTCGGTGAGAAACTTCTTGCTGGCGATGGCGGACACGGTGACCGCGGCGAAGCCATGGTCGTAGACATCGAGCAGGGTGTGAAAGCCGAACTTCTCGGCTGCCCAACGATCTTCCACGGTCAACATGGTGCCGGAGATTTGACCGTTGCGCATGGCGGCGAGGCGGTCCGGCGAGTTGCCGATTTGCAGTACCGCAACGTCTTTCTCAGGATCGAGGCCGGCTTTGCGCAGGGCGAAGCGCAGGATGAAGTCCGACGAGCTGCCGAAGCGCGACACCGCGAGCTTTTTGCCTTTGAGTTGGCTTGGGTTCTGAATATCTTTGGCGACGCCCAAGTAGCGCGGGCCGGCGGAGGAATGGAATGTCGAGAACAGCACCAGATCGGTGCCGGCCAAGTTGCTGACGATCGCCTGGGAGCCGCTGGTGATGGCGATGGGGATGTTGCCGTTCAACATGCCCTGGATCAGGATGCCGCCGCCCTGGACGTAGAGCACCTGGGCGTCGAGACCATGCTTTTTGAAGAAGCCCATGTCGCGCGCCACCCAGACCACCGTGTTGTTGGCGCCGATGGTGGAGTAGGCGATGTTTATGTCTTTGCTCCACAGCGAACTGGGTGCCAGCAGCGCGAGGGCGAGAACCAAGCTTGATCGAAAGTTGATGGCGGGCATGGGCGCGATCATAAAAGCCGCTTGCGTTGCTGTCAATCAAGTCGCTGATTTCATTGACACCCCTGGGGGCGGGTGTTAAGTGACACGTAAACTTCGGCAAAGGAGAAATATATGCGCTTCGATGGCAAGTCGGTGATCATTACGGGCGGCGGCGGCAAGATCGGCAAGGCCTACGCGATGGGATTCGCCAAGGAGGGCGCCAAGGTGGCGCTACCGGATATCGCCAGCGCCGACCATGTGGTCAAAGCGATCCAAGACATGGGCGGCACGGCGATCAGCATGGCCTGCGATGTCTCGGATGAAAAGAGCGTCAAGGCGATGGTCGACAAAGTCGCCAAGGAATTTGGCAGCGTCGATGTCCTGGTCAACAACGCCGCCTATTTCATGACCGTCAAGAAGAGCGTGTTCTGGGAAATGGAAGTGGAGGAATTCGACAAAGCCATGGCGGTCAACGTGCGCGGCTCCTGGCTCTGCGCCAAGGCGGCGTTTCCCTACATGAAGCAGCAGGGCAAGGGCAAGATCATCAACATCTCGTCGGGCACGGCGCTCAATGGCGGGCAGAACTACATTCACTACGTGACTTCCAAAGGCGCGCTCATCGCCATGACACGCGCCATGGCCAAGGAATTGGGCGATTATAACATCTGCGTCAACACCGTGAGCCCCGGCTTCGTGGTCACCGAAGGACGCGCCGTCGATCCTTCCTTCAACGCCAGCCGGGTCGGCAACCGCGCCATCAAGCGCGTCCAGGTCGAGAACGACCTGGTCGGCACGGTGTTGTTCCTGTCGTCGCCGGAAAGCGATTTCATGACCGGCCAGCTGCTCAACGTCGACGGCGGCGCGCATTTTGTCGGATAAAGAACAGTAAGGAGTGAGTAGTAAGGAGTAAGGGGTTCCGGTCCGGGTCTCCTTACTCCTCACTCTTTACTACTTACTTCCCAAGGAGTCCCATGCGTTTCAAAGACAAGTCCGTGATCATTACTGGCGGCGGCGGCAAGATCGCCAAGGCCTATGCGTTGGCGTTTGCCGAAGAGGGCGCGAAGTTGTGTTTGCCCGACATCGCCAGCGCGGATGGCATTGTGAAATCCATCAAGGACATGGGCGGCACGGCGATCAGCATGGCCTGCGATGTGTCCAACGAAGCGAGCGTGCAAGCGATGGTCGCCGAGACCGTGCGGCAGTTCGGCACCGTCGACGTGCTGATCAACAACGCCGCTTACTTCATGACGGTTTGGAAAGGGCCGTTCTGGGAGATGACGGTCGAAGAATTCGACAAGGCGATGGCGGTCAACGTGCGCGGCTCCTGGCTGTGCGCCAAAGCCGCCGCTCCGCACATGATGAAACAAAAGTCCGGCAAGATCATCAACATCTCGTCCAACGTCGCCCTCACCGGCAACCCCAATTACATCCACTACGTGACTTCCAAGGGCGCGCTCATCGCCATGACCCGCGCCATGGCGAAAGAATTGGGCGACTGGAACATCTGCGTTAATTCCGTCAGCCCCGGCTTCGTCGTCACCGAGGGGCGCCAGGTCGACCCCGCCTACGAAAAGATTCGCGCCCAGCAACGCAGCTTGAAAAAGACTCAGGTCGAAGACGATTTAGTTGGAACGGTGCTGTTCCTGTCGTCGAGCGAGAGCGACTTCATGACCGGGCAGTTGCTGAATGTGGACGGCGGCTTTCATTTCGTTGGCTGACGGAGAAGTCGTAGCAGAGATTCGGAGATTCTCCCGCAAAGGCGCAAAGGCGCCAAGTTCGGAGAATGGAAGTTGACTCCTCGTCCGTCATTCCCGCGCAGGCGGGAATCCAGGTTTTTTTTCAATTCCGCGCATAAGTAACGATGGATGCCGGCCTGCGCCGGCATGACGAAACTTACGTTCGCGTGGAGGCGTGGTGATTCATCCATTCGCGAGAAGGACATCGTGAGAATCACTCGTTGAGATACTAACTTGTCCCATCCGACCTTGGCGTCTTTGAGCCCCTTCGACTTTACTCAGGACATGCATTGCGGGAGAAATATCCGAGCGCTATTTCTTCTGGCCGCCGATGAAATCCAGCACGGCGCGATTGAAGATCTCCGGCTGTTCCCAGTAGGTCGAGTGGCCGGATTCGGGGATCAGCGCGACTCGGCTGTTGGGGATTTCCGCGGCGATCATGCGCGAGATCGACGGCGGTGTCGACAGGTCGGCGGCGCCGGCGATCACCAGCGTCGGTAGCTTTAAATCTTTTAACTTCGCTTGGGTGATTTCATTCTTTAGCGTCTGCCGATAGTCCTTGCCGATCAGCGCCTTGTGCTCAAGTTCGATCCACGCTTTCACGCCCGGGGAGTTTGCCGCTCGATACGATGGGCCGAGCTCGCGAAAGTCCGCCGGCATTTTATCCCAGCCCTCGGGGCGGATGAAAGCCGCGGCCTTGGCGATCTCGCCGTCGCGCACGCCGAAGGAGTTGCTTGAAATGCTCAAGCTCAAGAGCCGCTCTTGATAAGAGAAAGCAAAGTCGGACGCCACGCTGCCGCCGGCCGCCGAGGCGACCAGATGAAAACGGCCGAGGCCCAGGGCGTCGGCCAGGTGGCGCAGGTCTTCGGAACCGATGCCGGGATTTTTCACGTCGAAGGGCGTCGAGTTGTAGTAGCCGCGCCGTGAGTAGGCGATGACGCGGTAGCCGGCCTTGGCGAACACCGGCTGCTGGTAGCCCCAGATCAGCGCGCTGCCGGTGGCTGGATGGAGCAGCACGATCGGCACACCGGTGCCGCCGGTGTCCCAATACCAAAGTTTGCTGTCGGGAATCTGCGCCTGGCCGTCTTTGACGGGAACCTGTGCGGGGAGGTGAATGGGTTTCATGGTAGTTCCTATCGATTGGCTGTTTGCTGTTTCGATAGCACCGATAGCGAGGATTGCCAAGGCGAATGCGACGCCGATGGCACGGAGGCTCGCTACCGATCATCCCATGCGCTTGGAGAGAGAATGTTGTTTCATGGTTACCTCCCGGTTCCGTCATTAAGCCGATTTTAAAATGGACACAATGCCCCGCGCGGCACAGCCTCGACCGAGACTCGGAATATCTCTCGCAAAGGCGCCAAGACCGCAAAGGCCGGAGCAGAATTATAAAAAATTGGAATTATGTTTATCCTTCGCTTCCGAACTTGGCGTCTTTGCGCCTTTGCGAGAGGCATGTCTGAATCCTCAAAAACTCCGTGATCGTAAAAGGCGCAAAATCAATCCTTTCGCTTCAATAGCCGCGCTGCCAGTCGATAACGTTGGCTAGCGGTTCACCGTCGAGATAGCGGCGCAGGTTGTCGCAGAATAGTTGCACACCCTGGTGCTCGGAAACATCGGCGGCCGCCGAGACATGCGGCGTGATGATGACCCGCTCATCGTCCCACAGCCGGGCGTCGGGCGGGCGCTCGAATTCACCGTCGTAGACGTCGGTGGCGAAGCCGCGCAGTTTGTCCTGGCCGAGCGCGACCAGTAGCGCTTCCTCGTCGACGATCTCACCGCGCGAAATGTTGACCAATACCGTGCCCGGTTTCATCGCCGCGAAGGCTGCCGCGCCGATCAGATGATGGGTCTCCTTGGTCCATGGGCAGCAAATGGCGACGAACTCACTCTCGCGCAGCAGTTCGTGCATGGCGCTGGCAGGTGCCAAGCGCGCAAACACTTCGGGCGCTTCGGCGGCTTCCCGCCTTGTGCCGACCACGCGCATGCCGGCGGCGGCGCAAAGTTTCGCCACCTCCAGGCCGATGCCACCGGCGCCGATGACGCAAACGGTTTTGTCGCGGATGATGATCGGATCGTAGCTGGCATGATCGAAATGATGGCGCTTCTTATCGCGGTAGCTCCAGTGAAACCCGCGGCAGAAGTGGAGAAAACTTGCCAAGACATACTCGGCCATGGGCCGCCGGTTGGTGAGGCCACGCGAAGTAGTGACGATGACACTCGACTCCCACAAATCCGTGTCTAGGAGGTTACTCGCGCCAGCGGGTGTTTGGTGAACCCATTTCAATCCTGGCGTGCGAGTTCGCAGGTCCTTTACCGGCGGCCATCCCAGAAGTATGACCTCTCCCGAAGCTAGAGTCTGGTTTCGCTGTTCCAAAGTGGTCGCTGGATATTTGCGATCGCCTAGATAGCGGTCAACGGTCCACTGCGGCCAGGTGGCGCGCAGCTCGCCGTCGAACCAGCCTCTGGCGTCGATGACGTTGACGCGCGGATCGACTTTGGCGATGCGGTCAAGCACCGCGTCGGCTGTCTGTGGTATTACCAGTACTTGAAATTTGTCCATGCGTGAGAAAGCTCTTTATCATGAGCAAAGAGTGTTCGAAACGGTAAGTTGCTACCAGAGAATTTGCGGTTGGTGGAAAATACCAGCTTTAGATCACAACCAGGAGAACTCCAACGAAGATGAACGACAATGCCATAGCCCAGATGGACCAGATTGAGAGCTGGAAGTTTGCGTAGAGATCTTTAGCTACCTCGTGGTGCTCCAATCCTGATCCCGACCTTAATGAATCAGCAATCATTTTCGCCGCTGCCGTGGGACGTAGGATTAGCAATAATCCACAGCCGATAAAGATCAGACCCAGTGCTATTTTGAACATGACTACGGAATGGCTGAATATCTAGATATCACTTTTTCTTATACAGCCCGTCAATAAATCCATTGTCGTCGAACTCTTTGATCAAACTCATGTCGACAAAGTCTTCCGGTTTGGCCGAGCGCACCTTGGGGTCTTTTTCGCCGAGTTCTGTCAGTGCTTCTTTGACCGCTTCCAAAGATGGATAGGGCTTGGCTGGCACCAGGCGGGAGAAAAATTGATAGCTGTCTTCCAAGGCGTCGACATCGTCGGTCTTGACGTACTTGGCGATGACTTTTTTGCTGAACTCTTTGTTGGTCTTGTAGAGATGGATGCCTTCGAGCAGGGCGCGGGTGAATCTCCGGGTGGCGTCACGTTTGTCCTTGACGAAGGAGATACGCGCGGCTACCGGCGTGGTCGGGTAGGCGCCGCCGAAGTCTTCCGGTTCGGCGATGATGTTCATCTTGAACTTGCGCGCCAGGTTGGTCACCGGCGGTTGGGCGACCATGCCGTGGACTTGTTTCGACTGGATCGCCGCCAACCGCGTCGGTTGGCCGCCGGGGATTTGCAGCACGGCGACATCGACATCGGGCTTCAAGCCCCATTTGATTAAAATTTTCCGCGTGGCGTAGTCGGAGTTGGAGCCGAAGCGGCTGACGGTTAATTTTTTGCCGCGCAGATCCTCCGGCCGCTTGATCTCCGGCGACACCACCATGCTGTAGGCGAGAATGTTGAGCAGGCCGCCGATGAGCGTGACATCGACGCCGCGCAGGCGGGCGACGATGGGCGCGTTGCCGCCGACCTGGGCGATGGGCACGTCGCCCGACATCATGGCTTGGGTCGCCTTGGAGCCGCCGTCGAGATAGATCATCGTGACGTCGAGGCCGTTCTTTTCGAACAGCCCGGCTTCCTTGGTGATCCAGAACGGCGCCTGCGAGCCGGCGATGGCGCTCCAGCCGAGGGTGAGTTTTTCCAGGGGGGCGGAGGCGGGTGATGCGGTTTGCGGCGATGCGGCGATGAATGCGGCGATGGTGATTAAACTCGCGAGTAGGTTTTTTAGTTTTTCCATGATGATCGATAACTCTCCACGGATTGATGGGTTTCGCTGCGCTCTACCCATCCTACGAATCCGAATAACCCGGAACGACTCTTCCTCAAGCGGCGCTTTCCCACTTGTCGACGTCGACTTCCCAGCCTTTGGTCTGCGACAGATCCAGCGCGTTGCCTTCGATGTCGCGGAAGCGCACTTCGGCGTAGGGGCGGGTCGACGGGCGCGGGGCGATTTTCAGGACGCTGCTGAGCTCCGCCATCGTCGCTTGCATGGTGTTGGTGAGAAAGCCGATGTGATTGATGCCGTACTTGGCTTCATGGCCTTCCACTGGGCTGTAGAATGGATGAAGCGCCAGATTGGTTTTGCCGTCGGCGCAGAAGCGGTTGCCGAGACCTTGCTGGCGGCGCAGGTAGCTCGATGGCACTTCGCGCAGACCCAACACCTGGGTGTAGAACTGCAACATGGTTTCCGGGTCGAGAGCGTTGTAGGCGATATGGCGCACGCGCGGAAAACGCTTTTCCTTGCTCGCCGGCACGCCGTAGCTGGTGGTCGACACCGTCACCGGCCGGCACTCGGGATCGTGCAGGCGGATTTGGCCATGCTGTAAGTCGCCTGATTCCTGGATGATCATGCCGCGCGGATAGAGTCTCAGAAAGCGGCCTTTCACTTCTTCGAGATCGTCGACCTGAACGCCGATATGGTGCAGGCCGTTTTGCATCTGCAACTCGCCCAGCGCCGGACGATTTTTGAAGAACGTTAGATTGTAAAAACCGTCGGTGATGGTGATGTCGCCGTCGGCGGTGCGGCCGAGTTCCTCGGTGCCGAGAAAGCGGTGGTAGAAGTCGACGAGTTTCGCCGGATCTTCGGCGAGATAAGCGACGTAGCGCAGTGTAGCCATGGAACCTCCCGAAAAATTGGAGTGGTGGAGTAATGGAGTGATGGAGTGATGGGTCGGATTCAGATTCCGGACCACCCAACACTTCAATACTCCATCACTCCAGTACTCCAATTCAGATTTTAGTCTCGTATGTTTTGCGTGAACCAGGCGAGTGGCAGCGGATGGCCCAATCCCTTGGCCTTCGCCAAGTTGTACGCTGTACCGCCGACGGCGGCGAATTGCAGCCCTTGGGTGCCCTGATTGTTCAAGAAGGTAACCTGCTGGTCGTTGGCGCGACCGATCCATTTGCCCGACATGATATCGGGCACCGTGCCGATGCCTGGGTTGTCGATTTCCTGGTGCGGCGAGGAGGGGATTTTCTTTTTTTCCTCTGGGCTGCCGGCGATGAAGCCGAACATGCCGTCGCTGCCGGTGACCACTTCCGGCGCATCGCGGTCGGCCCACAGCGTGGAGGTGCCGAGCCGCGCGCGCACGTCGGCGCGGGCGAGCACATCGGGGCCGGCTTCGTTGTTGCGCACGTTGTTGATGTGCATGCCGGGCTCCAGCCATTCGGCTTTGATGACTGGGATCAGCGAATCCGTGGTCAGCGACACGATGTCGGCGCCCTTGAGCGCTTTCTCCGGCGAGTCGACGGCGATCACTTCGATGTCCAGCTTCTCGGTCATCTCGGCGGCGAAGGCGTCGCGATTTTTCTTAGTCGGGCTGAACACGCGCATGACTTCCAGTGGCCGAACATGCTTGATCGCTTCGGCGTAGGTCCGCGCCATGCCGCCGGAGCCGATCATGGCCATGACCTTGGCGTCTTTGCGTGCCAAGTATTTCGTTCCTAGACCGGCGCAGGCGCCAACTCGCATATGCTGTAAGTAGCCATCGTTCATGATCGCCAACGGCTCGCCGTTTTTCGTGCTGGTGAGAAAAATCAAACCGCAGTAGGTGCCACGCTCCATGCAGTACTTATCTTCCACCATGAAGCCGTCCTGGTTTTCCCAGGCGAGCATGTCGGACTTCATGCGGATGGCGAACATGCCAAGTTTGCGCGACGCCCCCTCCATGGTGCCCCAGCGGTAGTAGTGCGGCTCGTTAGGAACGTAAAAGTCGATGCGCGGCCGGTAGCCGGCTTTGAGTTCGTTCAATTCGCGGTAGGCATCTTCCATGGCGTCGATGCAGGTCTTCATGTCTAAGACCGATTCGATCTGTTCGTTGGTGAGGAAAATCATTGAGGTTCCTTTCGTTGCTGCGCCCGTGGTTAACGAATGAAGCCGCTCTGGTCGAGGCGGCGGAGGATCGACGTGTCGACGATGTCTTCGGTTTTTAGCTGGGCGATTTTTGGATTGCGGTCGCCCATGATCTTGATGGTAGCTTTAATGGCGTCGAGGTTGGGATAGGGTTTGCGCTCGACTTTGGGAATCAAGTCGTCGTAGGCAAGCTTGGCGTCGTCGCCCAACAAGCGCAGGTTCTTGGCAATGATGTTAGTGACTGTGCCGCGATTGGCGGGGTTCAAGATGAAACCGTTGGCTTCGACGATCGCTCGGACCACCGCTTCAGCGGTTTTGCCTCGCTCCTTGAGGAACGCGCGGGTGGTTACCAGCGCGTTGTTGACGAAGGGCACGCCCAACTGTTCGAGATTGCCCAGGTAGGTTGGTCCTTTGCCGCGAATCTGGCTGGAGATCGACGCATCCATCAAGGTCGCATCGATGCGCCCGGCCAGGACGGCTTGCGCCCTGGTCGGTTCGTCGCCGATGGCGACGAAGCTGATCTTGTCGCGCTTCTCGTCCAGGTTGAAATGTTGCAGCATCAAAAACGACGCGACGTGAGATGAGCTGCCGAAGCCGCTGATGCCGACGGTTTTGCCTTTGAGATCCTCTGGTTTCTTGATGTCCGCCTTGGCCCAGATGTCGTAGGTGAGTTTGTTGTTGATGCCGAGGATGAGCACGCTGTCGGCCCCGCCGCCTACAGCAGTGACCACCGGTGTGGCGCCGGTAAACGCCATCGGCGCCGAACCCGACAACATTGCCTGGGTCATGCGCGCGCCGCCGGTGATCAGGACGATGGTGGCGTCGATGCCATGTTTGCGAAATAGACCCAACTCCTTGGGCAGCCAGAGGGCGGCGATGTCGTTGCGCTGGTTGGAGTGGCCGATGACGAGCTTGTCGAGTTCCTGGGCGCGGCCAGATACTGGGCTAAGGAGAAAATGCGCCAAGGCAAACACAACGCCGCAAAACCAGCGGCTGATCGGCGCGCGGTAAGCTCGATTTAGCTCCATCGCTCTGGACCTTATCGCAATCTGCCCATCGATCAAGCCTTTTTGCTGCTTGCTCGCCGGCCGCTCCCGGCGTAAAAGCATCCTAGCAGGTATTGAAAATGTCCTCGGAGTCCTTCGACAGGCTCAGGACGAACGGAGCTGAAGTTGAATCCGTTCATGCTGAGCCTGTCGAAGCATGTTCCACTTCTTGGCAGCCTGCTACCATCGCGCCTGGCGGAATCGCTGGCGCCATCAAGGAGGCGGCATTTGAAGAGAGTTATGATCGTAACAATGTTCGCGCTGATCTTGGGCTTGTCGGTTTTACCCGCGCAAGCGCAGAGTAAGTTCCGCGCCGTCAGCGGCGGCTTTGGCACGGCGATCCATGCGGTGCTCTGGGTCGGCTATGAGAAAAGGATATTCCAAAAATACGGCCTCGATCTCGAATATCTGGCCATCGAGAACGGCACGGTGTCGATGCAGACCTTGCTCGCCAGTGAGACCCAAGCGGCGTTTACCACCGGAGCCTTGGCGGTGACGGCTAATTTGCAGGGCGCCGACTCGACGATCATCGCCGGCGGCATGAACTTTATTCCAAACAAGTTCGTTACCCGGCCGGAGATCAAGCGGCCCGAGGACTTGAAGGGCAAACGCATCGCCATTAGCCGTTACGGCTCGGCGTCGGACTACGCCACCCAACTGGCGCTGGAAAAGCTCAACGTCAATCCCAAGGACGTGACGATCAATCAGGTGGGCGGCAATGCGACGCGCTTCGCGGCCATCGTCGGCGGGACGATTCACGCGACGCTGCTCGCCGAACCGCTGACCACCATCGCGCTGCGCGATCATAAGATGAACTCGCTCATCGACCTGGCCGAAAGCGGCGTGCCGTTTCCACAGAACGCATTTCTGGTGCGGCGCAGCTATTTGGAAAGCAACCGGCCGCGGCTGGTTAACTTTATGAAGGGCGTCATTGAGTGTTACTTCATTTTGAAGCATGACAAGCCGCTGGCGATCCAGATGATCAAGAAATATACGCGGGTAAACGACGAAGACGCCGCCATCGGCTATGATTACTATCTCGCCAAGTACGGCGACGGCGTCATGGTCATGCCGGACCGCAAAGGCATCGAGTTCATCCTCGGCCAGGTGGCCAAGGAAAATCCCAAAGCCAAAGGACAAACGCCGGAGAGCTTACGTCTGTTGGATAGCAGCGTGCTCGACGAGATTCGCAAGAGTGGCTTTATCGATAAGTTTAAGAAGTAGGGCCTTCGGAGATTTAACCACAAAGAGCACAAAGGAGACAAAGTTCGGACTCTTTCCTCCTCCCCCGCGCCGCGGGGGAGGATTGAGGTGGGGGCTGGAACTGTTGGAACGATTGAAACGATTGGAACGAGTTAAGGAGTGTTTCAAATGCCCGGAGTCCTAGACGCAGACACCCATATCGCCGAGTCGGAGGCGATGTGGGGATTTATCGACAAAGAGATGTACCCGCGCCGGCCGGTGTTGGCGCGGGTGCCGGACGATACTTGGTATGGGGAGCGCAATGCCTTCTGGTTGATCGACGGCGAGATATTTCCCAAGCCCGCCGGCAAGGGTAGCTTCAGCCTGATTACGCCGTCGGCGCAGAAAAGAGAGTCCGGCCGCGGCGACATCCATCTCGCCGTGCGCGAGCTGACCGATCCCATGGCGCGTTTGCGCGACATGGATAAGATCGGCGTCGATGTCCAGGTGATTTACCCGACCTTGTTTCTGGTTTACCTCACCGACGATGCGGCATTGGATGTGGCGCTCAGCCGGGCTTACAACCGCTTCATCGCCAACGCCTGCGCGAAAGCACCCGATCGGCTCAAGTGGGTGGCGATTTTGCCGCTGCGCGACATTGATGCGTCGCTGGTCGAAATGAAGTGGGCCAAGGCTCAGGGCGCGGTGGGGGCGTTCTTCCGCGGCATGGAAGGCAACCTGACCCTCGACAATCCGCGGCTCCATCCGATCTATTCGTTGGCGGAGCAGCTGGACTTGACCATCTGCATTCACACCGGCTCGGGCAGCCGCCACTTGATGCAGCTCTTCGATGTCGAGCGCAATCACACCTTCGCCCATAACCGCGTCCTGCCCGTGGTCGCGTTCCGCGATCTGGTCGCCAACCGGATTCCCGAGCTGTTTCCCAAGCTGTGCTTCGGTTTCATCGAAGCGGCGGCGAGCTGGGTGCCCTATATCTGGCATGTGCTGCGGCGCTCGGCGCGGCCCGATTTCAAAAGCAAAAATCCCCAGGAGTTCTTCCGTGAATATCGCTTCTGGATTGCCTGCGAAGCGGACGAGGAACTGCCGCATCTGTTAACTTACATCGGCGAAGATCATCTGGTCATCGGCTCGGACTACGGCCACAACGATCCATCCAAGGAGCCCGACTTCGTGCGCAACATGCGCGCGCGCGAAGATGTCGCGCCAGCGGTGATCGAGAAAATCTTGTGCGATAATCCGCGGCGGCTTTACGGGCTGGCCGGCTGACCTTGTCGATCGATGAAAATGAATATCACGATATTTGCCTTTGGAACGTTGCTCTCACTGGCTTGTTTGTTGACCCAACGCCCAGCCGCGTTGGCGGCACAAGCCGACCTTCTCAACATCAGTTATTCCTCACTCGTGCCGTCTGGGGCGCCGTTTTGGATCGCCCAGGATCTCAAGCTCTTCGAAAAAGAAGGGTTGAAGACCCAACTCCTCTACATCAACGCCGCGCCCCGGGTCATGGCGGCGATCCTTGCCGGCGAAGTTCAGGTGTCCTTGTCCGCGGTCAGTCCGATCGTCGCAACCTACGTTCAAGGTAACGATCCGGTGGCTATTGCCGGCGCGGTCAATCAGATGAGCATCACGATCTTCGCGCGCCCGGAGATTCAATCGCCGCAAGACTTGCGCGGCAAGAGGATGGGCATCACGCGCTTCGGCGGGCTGGCGGATTTCGCCGCGCAGTACGCATTGAAGAAGTGGCAACTCCAGCCCGGCAAGGATGTCGCGTTGATCCAGGTCGGCGATGCCAGCGCTTTGATCGGCGCCATGAACGCCAACACCATCCAAGCCGGCACCTTGCAGCCGCCGGGAACGATCATCGCCGCGCAGCAGCGTTATCGCGAGCTCCTCGACATGGCGAAGTCCGGGCTTGAATACCAAAATACCGTGCTGCTCACGACCCGCACGCTGCTCAAGCGGTCGCCGGATATGTTTCGCCGCTTCATGCGGGCGTTCTCCGCCGCCGTGGCGATTTTTCACACCCAGAAGGAGACGACGATTCGGGTCATGGGCCATTATCTGCGCGGCATGGACCCGGTGATTCTGGAAAAGAGTTACGAAGCTTACAAACCTTGGGTGCCGGAAATCCCGCTGCTCAATCAGCGCGGCATGGAGACCGCGATCGGCTTGACCGCCGCCGGCGGTAAGGAGAAAGATGTCAAGTACGGCGATGTCGTCGACGAGAGCTTGGTGCGCGAGCTGGAGCAGCAAGGTTTTTATCGGGCGCTTTACAAACGGTGAAAGTTCATGAGCCATAAAATGTTTCGTCCCTTGCGCATGGTGGTCGTTAGTTGGGCGTTGCTGTGCTCGCTAGCTCATGGCGCACAGCCCGATCTCACCAAACTCACCGTCGGCTACTCGCCGATCTCGGCGGCGACGCTGCCGTTTTTCATCGCCGTCGAAGAACGGTTGTTTCAAAAGCATGGCTTGGAAGTGGTGCCGGTGTTTTTCGGCGGTTCGCCGCTGATCAATGCGGCGATCATGGCTGGCGAATTTCCCATCGGTTTGACCGGCGGCGCGGGGATTATTTCCAGCCAATTGGCCGGCAGCGATCTGACGGTCATCGGCAGTTATTTACAGGTGCTCACCATCGACGGTATGGCGCGGCCGGGCATCAAGTCGATTGAGGATTTGCGCGGTAAGAAAGTCGCCGTCAGCCGCATCGGCGCGTCGACCTATTTCGCCGGTCTATCGATGCTCGACTCGCGCGGCATGAAGCCGACTGACGTGGCGTTTATTCAGGCTGGCGGAGTCGGCGAGTCCTATGCCGCGCTGGTCAACGGCGCGGTGGACGGGGCGATGATCGGCTACCCGTTTAGTTTGAAAGCTAAGCAGGCCGGCTACGCACTTCTGTTTCGCCCGCCCGACACCGAGTACGGACTCTACCCCAACGCCACCATCGCGGCGCGGGAGTCTTGGTTGAAGGATCCGCGCAACCGCAAGATCGCCGTGAGCTTCCTGCGCGCCATGGGCGAGGGTTTGCATTTGTCTAAGACGGACGCGGTGGCGAGCAAGAAAGCGCTGCGCCGCTATACCCGTGTGCAAGACGAGGCGACGCTACAAGGTACATTTGAATTTTTTCAGCCCTATTTCCCGGCGAGTCTGCGAACCATAGAAAAGGCGATGGCCAACGCGATCAAGTTTCTCGACCATCCCAAGGCCAAGCAGCTGGATGCCAAGCAAACTTTTAACAATAGCTTTGTCGAAGAAGCGTTGCGCTAGCAGCCCGTGGTGAAAGTCGAGAATGAAGTGGGTAACCGAGGCGATGAGGATCGACAGGAAGAAGAGATCGTGTAGAGTTTATTGCATGGCGATGGGAAAACGAAAACACGAAGAGCAGAGAGGGATGTGGGTGGCGGTGAGCG
>CAMDBU010000024.1 GCA_945889495.1 Syntrophobacter sp. SbD2
GCGCACCGCCGCATCGATGCGCTTGAGAACCGCGTGCGGAAAAACACGACCGCACACCACCACGCTGTTGTCCATCGCCGTCCACTGTGCCACAAAATATTTTCAGTGTCCAGCGGGGGGACTTACGTCCGCGAATTAGAGCAAAGCGAAGGATCTCGTCTGGCCTGCTACTCACGAAGACGAGATTCCTCGACTTCACCTCGGAATGACAGCGACGATACGAACGGCATCGAAGCCCAACCCAAACACATCACAGCCCATACAACGCCTGTGAATTGCTGCCCAAGATTTTGTCGATGGACACGCCGGGGATTTTGCCGTCGGTTTTCAGTTTGCGCATGGCGTTCAATTCCGAAGACGTGTCGTTGTGGCCGTAGTCGGTGCCGAGAACCAGATGATCGTCGCCGACATGGTCGAGGATGTAGGGTAAGTCATCGCTGGTCTGGCAGGCGACGTAGATGCGATTCTCGCGCAGCAGCTCCGCCGCCGGCCAGCGCTTCTTTTGCTTGATATAACCGATCTCCAAATGGTTCATCACGTAGGGCAGCCATTCGGCGCTGACTTCGACGAAAGCCCATTTCAGGTCGGGGAATTTTTTTGGCAGCTCGGAAGTAATCAAGCTGCCGAAGAGATTTACCGGGCCGAACTTGAACTGCCCGAGACTGGCGCCCCGGCCGAGGATATCGAACATGTCGAGATTGCCCGCCGAGGCGTGGACGCAAATCGGCAGGCCCAGGCGGCTCGCCTCCTGATAGATCGGATAAAAATGCGGATCGGTGGGCAGCTTGTCGCCTTCGACACCGCGGATAAAGACGCCGCAGCCGCCGTTGGCCTTGGCGAAGTTCAGCTCGGCGATGGACTGGTCGACGTAATTGAGCGGCGGCATCACCACCCAGCGCAAGCGGCCGTTGCCGGCGCGCCAAATCTCCGCCATCCAGCGGTTGTAGCTCTTGCACAGGGCGGTATCGACATGGGGTAGTGTGGTCAGCGCGCGCAGAAATAAACTCGGATAGAGCACCTGGACGTCGACGCCGAGCTCGTCCATATGGGCCAGCCGCGCCGTGATGTTTTCCATCTCACGGCTCTCCCGCGGCGTGTCGTGGCCGATGTTGCGGCCTTTGACGAACACCCGGCCGCCGATCTTCCAGAACTCGTCGGTGCCGCTCTTGCCCGAGCCGTCGCCGCCGCGATCTTTGAAAATCATGATCCGCGGCGCGAACTGGCGCTCCGACTCAGCCATGAAATCCCAAGTCCGCTCCGACTCCACCACATGCGCATCCGCATCGATGATCGCCATAACTCCTCCGTATGATTAATTCAGGTTGAGAATAAGAAGGATTCACGCAGAGGCACGGAGTTCGCAGAGTTCGGAAAATCTATTTCTCCAAGTCTTTTCTCAGCGTCCTCCGCGTCTCTGCGGTGCAATCTCCGAACTCCCGTTCAGCATCCTCACTATCACTATTTGCTCTTATCCATGCCCACTTTGTTGAGCAGATCCGTGTAAAACTTGGCCACCGGTTTGGGATCGAGGTAGCCCAACAGCGGATACTGCTTGCCGTCAACGCGTCGGTAACCGGCCTGCACATCGGTTTTCGCGATGTCAATGCGCATGGAATCGGACGGATTGAGCACCACTTTGTTCAACACTCTTTGCCAGGTCGCCTGCCCTTCGCGCGACAAAAACCAATTGATAAACACGATCGCCGCGTTGGGGTGGGGCGCTTTGTCGAACAGGCCAAGCACGCTGCTGTTGCCGCTGCCCAAGGCGCCCGACTCTTTCAACTGATCGCCGCGCAGGTTTTCCACCGGGATGCCGACCTTCTGCGCTTCCTCGATGCCGCGGCAGAGAAAACATAAAGCGAACTTGCCGCGCCCGAGCCAGTCGGTGGACTGGCGCCGGTCGCGTGAAAGGGTAAGGTCCATCTCCTCGAACAAGGTCTTCAAAAACTTGGCGCCGACCTGCTCATGATAATAGAGCGCCAGCACCGGAGTGGGAATCGTCACCCCGGCACCGTCATTGAAGAAAACGATATTGCCTTTCCACTTCGGTTTGACGATGTCCCAGTAGGATTGCAGCTCATCGGGGTTGGCGAGCTTCTGAGTGTTGTAAGCGATACTCGCCGAGCTCGGCGTGCCCTCGAAGAGCAACAGATATTTTTCCTCCGGGTCGCTCCAGATATGTTTGCCGCTGTACCATTTGGTCCCATCGGTCACTTCCGGCAGCATGAGCGCCGGCCGTAGCGGTTGCAAGTATTTCGCCGCGTAGGCTTGGCGCAAGATCGACGGCCCGGAGGAAAATACATCGGCGAGATATTTTTCCGCCCGCCGCTCGGCGACGATGCGCTGGAACATTTCGGTGTGACCCAGCGCGCTCACCACTTTGATTTCCGGATAGCGCTTGTTGAACGCCTCGATAATCACCGGATGGGTGACGTCCTCGAGCCCGTAGGTGTTGACCTGGCCTTCCTTCTTGGCCGCCTCGACGATCCGGTTCCACGGCTCGTCGCCGCTGGCCGCGGCATGGAGCGATGAAGGCGAATAGCCGATCAGCAGCAACGCGGCGAACAGCGCCGGCTGAAGTGCCACCGACAGAGACTTCCAAATGGGCCAACGGTCTGAATTCACGATGGCCACTCTACAACCGCTCTCGGCCGCTTGTCCATAGTATTGCATCCGCCGGTCAACCTAACCGGCGGAGGATCGATTCGCAGCAAAGTTTTTCCGCTGGGTTGATTTCGCGCCGTTTAACTTAGAGACTTTGACCTTGGCAGCGTTGCCGTCCAAGAATAAGGAAACCATGAAACTTTACTTCAATCCGCAAAGCCGCGCCGTCACCGTCAAGTGGATGCTCGACGAGTGCGCCGCGCCCTATGAGCTGGTGCCCATCGATTTTACCAAGCGCGAACATAAGACGGCAGAGTTCCTCAAGATCAACCCGGCCGGCAAGCTACCGGCCCTCGAAGACCGCGATGCGAGAATCTTCGAGACCGCGGCGATCTGCTTATACCTGGGCGACAAGTATGCTCACGCCAACCTGGCGCCGGCGATCAGCGCCTCCGAACGGGGGCGCTATCTGTCGTTGATGGTCTACTCGACCTCGCAACTGGAGCCCGCCATGGGCGATTCGTTGTTAAAAGTAGAAACCTTGGCGCAGCGCGGTTGGACCGATTTTGAAACCGCACAGAACGTCGTCGAAGGCGAGCTCGGCGACGGACCCTATCTCTTCGGCGACTGGTTCACCGCCGCCGACATCATGATCGGCTCCATGTTTATCTGGAAACGCATCTTCGGCGCGCCGCCGAGCAGTCCAGCCATCGAAGCCTATGTGGATCGATTGCTGGCCCGTCCCAAAGCGATGAAGTTCGGCAAGTGAATAGGAGAACCATCCATGATCGACGAAGCTTACAGCGCGGTGAAAAGCGACTTCATCGCCGCGCTGCGCATCATCTATCGTGAAGGGCTGAGCAACGCATTCGCCCACCTGAGCGCGCGCAGCGACGACGGCCACCAGATGCTGTTCATGCCGCGCAAGAGTCCGGCGCTGGTGCAAACAGACGAGCTGTTCTTGGTCGACTTCGACAAACCGGTACCGCAGTCGTCCTTGCACCAGGCGATCTATAAAACTCGTGCCGATGTCAAAGCGGTTTTCCACTTTCACTCGCCGGCAGTGGTACTGCTGAGCGTGGTCGGCCAAACCATCCGGCCGATGCACAACTACAGCGCGATCTTCTACCAGGGCGTGCCGCTCTACACCGGCACCGGGCAAGTCGAAACCCCGGCCCGCGCCGGGGAAATGGCCAAGTTGCTCGGCGACGCCAAGGCGCTGATGCTGCGCGGCCATGGCGCCGTCGTCGTCGGCCAGTCGATCCGCGAAGTGTGCATGCTGGCAATATTTTTAGAAGAGTCGGCGCGGCTGCAAACCGAAGCGATGAGAATCGGCACGCCCATGTTCATGGAACGCGACGAAGCCGAGAAGATCGCCAAACGGACCTTCAAGCCGGCGTCGGTGGAGCGTGCGTGGGATCACTTCATAGAGAAGTGCACCGGCTAAAATAGTTGCCGCGCGCCCAACCCTAGGCGCATGGCGCTCAGCGTTTCTTATAGAGCTTGTCGATAAAACCATCGCGCGCCAGCCGGTCGACGATGGAGTTATCGGCGATGGTTTCGACGGCGATCGGTTTCTTGCCCATGAACTCGACAATCGGCGCGATGGCATCTTGCTCCAGGCGCGGCACGCGGTCTAAGAATTTCACCGAGTCGCTGTACAGCTCATCGATCAATTTCTGATCCTTGAGCCGGGTGTATTTTTGAATCACCTTATGCGCCCGCTCTTTTTGCTCCTGCGCCGCCGCCACGCCTTCGAGATAACCGCGCGCGAAAGCGTCAAGGGTGTCGGGCGCGCGCTTGTGAAAGTCCCGCGACACCGCGATCACCACGTTGGAGTAGAGAAAATCCAACTCTGACAAATCGACCAGCATGCGCATGGGTGCATTGACGCGCAGCGCTGAGATCACCGCGCCGGCGATCTGCTTGTGCAGAAACGCCGCGGCGATCTCGGTGGTGCCGCCGAACTGGCGGACATTGACCGCGCCATCAAGATTTTTCTTGCGCAACAGGATGCGCGTCATGTTGTCGTTCACCGAGCCGAAGCGCGACACGCCCAAGGTCTTACCGCGCAACTCCTCGATACGAGTAATCTCCGGCTGCACCCAGAGCCGATAATAGGGTCGATTGACCAAGCTCATGATCGACACCAGCGGCGCGCCGCCCAACACCGCGGCGATCACCGCGTTGGTGGCGGCAAAGCCGCCCTGCAAGTCGCCGCCGAGCAGCGCCTGCACCACCACCGGCCCGGAGGAAATAAAAATCAGATCAGCGTCGATGCCGTACTTCTCGAAGGCGCCGATCTCCTTGGCCATCCACAACCCGGTGCCCGCCGGCCCGACGGTGGAGTAGCCCAAGCGAAATTTCTTAAGCTCGGCGGCGTGGGTTTCCAGTGCGAACAGTAAGATGAGAGCCAATGACAATGCCAGTTTCATGACACTGGCAGGTTAGCAAACAACCGCTCCACTGTGGACTCTCTTCGGCAGTGGTTCAGTTTGGCCCGTCGCGAGTCGGCGTGCTAGAAAAGATTTCTCGCTACGCTCGAAATGACAGTAGAACAATCCCGTTGTCCTCTCGAACGTAGTGAGAGATCTCGGGCTAACTGCACCACTACCCTCTTTTCGATTGACGAGGACGCCGGCTTTGCCTAGTTTAGCCGTGGTCTAGCGAATCGTCTGACGATTTCCTGGCGGTCGGAGGAATCCCTATGAAGATCGGTTTCACAGTGGCCTTTGTCCTACTCGCTGCCTTTGCCTCAGCCAATCCCGAAATGAGCCTCGCGCAAACCAAAGAGCGCGCCAAACTCATCGAGGATGCCAAAAAAGAAGCGAAGCTGATGGTCTACGTCTCGTCCAACGCGTCGGACGCCAGAGCGCTGGAGGCGGCCTTTGAGAAAAAGTATCCGTTTATCAACATGGAGTTTTACAGCACGGGTAAAGACGCGCTGTTGTCGCGCTACCTGCTTGAAGCGCGCACCAATAATTTTCTCGCCGACGTTTATCAGTCGAGCGTGTTTCCGATCATGAACCTGGTCGAGAAGGGGTTACTCGCCAAGTACCACTCGCCGGAGCGCGAAGGTTTAATCGAAACGCTGCGCGACAAGGACGGTTATTGGCACGCGATGTATTTGAATGCCGTGACCATGGCGTATAACTCGCGCATGCTGAAGCCGGATGAAGTGCCGACCGATTACCAAGAGCTGCTACAACCCAAGTGGAAAGAAAAAATGGGCTTTGTGCTGAGCCATACCGAATGGTATTTCGCCATGCTCCAGTCGATGGGCGAGGACAAGGGGCGGCACTACATGGAGGCGCTCAGCAAGCAAAAGATTCACTCGCGCATCGGCAGCTCGCTGATGAACCAGCTCATGATGGCGGGGGAGTTTCCGCTATTGATCTCGCAGTATCCGACCGGCGTTGAGGAGCTTAAAAAAACCGGCGCGCCGATCGATTGGGTGGCGCTCGATCCTTGGTTCGTCTATCCCATCGGCATCGCCGTCACCGCGAAGAATTCTCATCCCGCCGCGGCGCGGCTTTACGTCGACTTCATTCTCTCCGAGGAAGGCCAAACTTCGATGCGCCAACTGAGCCGCATCCCAGCGCGCAAAGACGTCCTGCCCAATCCGCCGCGCCTCATGCAAGGGCGCAAGCTGTTCGTCATCAAGCCGGCATCGAGCGCCGTTTACAACAAATATAACGCCGAGATGCTGCGCTATTTCCGATGAGGCTGGAGAAGCATTTCCTTTTCTTATCCGGCACCGCGCTCCGAACGCCACTACTGAGCTTTGACCGCCGCGGGCTTGTCCGTCACGTCGATCAGCACGCCGTCGGGATCGGCGAGATGGTAGAGGCCATGCGGGCAGCTTGCGAAAAGCCGCTGGCGTGCGTCGCCCTCGGCATCTTTGCGCGCGCGCCTGGGCGCGATCGACGGATCGGCCTCGCTCAACGCGGCAACATCTTTTTCAAACGCCGACAGGCTCTCGACGTGAAAGACCAAGTGGTCCAAGGCTGGCCGCTCGATCCCTGAGCCGAGAAAATCGGTAATGTCCCACGGCATGATCGTAAAGGTCAGCCGGCCGTCGCTGAGATAATAGTTGGGATCGCCAGCCGGTTTTTCCAGAGCTTGCAACTCATAAACTTCGGTGTAGAACTCGGCGAGGCTTTCGGGATTCACGGCGCGCAACGCTAGATGACTCACGTAGCGCTCCTGTTGCCATTCGCCTGCCTCGTAGACGCCGCGCCGTTTCCCTACGCCTTTCGACAGGTCGAACACATTGCCGGCGGGGTCATGGGTGCTGATGCCGGCGAACGATCTGCCACCCGGCCGTTGCAGCACTTTGATCTGCGGATACTTATCTTTGAGGCGAGCGAACACGATGTCGACATCCTCGACTTCGAAACCAAAATGGTCGAGACCGCTTTGCCGTCCCGGACTGCGCGAATTGATGTTCAGCCCAATGTAACCGTCGCCAACGGTGGCGGCGCCGCGCAGCTCGGCCGCCGCGGCCGCGGCAGATTTCATACCGAAAAGTGTTTGGTAAAACTTTCCGAGCAAGGCGAATCGGTCGCTGACAATCGCCACATGTTTCAGTTTAGCAAACATCTTAGTCTCCTCCGTAGAATCAGGGTAAATTTGTCTTCAGCGCGTCGGCAACGGCCCAGGCCCAGCTAACGTCTTGTATAAATCGAGAATCTCCGCGTCCCGCGGCGTTGCTCTGACCATCTTTTGTTGCTCTTCAGGAAGCATGGGTGTCGCTTCCACACCCATGGTTGTTTTGAAGCGTTGGAAAAACTCTTGATCCTTGAGTGCTCGGCGCATCGCCTCGCGCAAAATATCGACGCGGTCGCGCGGTGTGCCGGGAGAAAGCACGTAAGAATCGACCACCGCTCTGAACACCTGAAACAAGGCGAGCAGCTTTTGCTCTTTGTCAGTTTTTGCGAACTCATGAACATGCGGCAACGGGCGGAAGCGCGGGTGCGGATGTTTGTACGGATTGGGCGTGTTGAAGACTAAATGAAAATGGGCGAACTCGCTCTTGATCTCATCGTCGCTGGGATCTTCCACCTGGGCGTCGGTCTCACCCTGGCGAAACGCCACTTCCATCTCAGGCGCTGAATAGCCGGTCACGAAAGCCGGTTCCTTCAAACCGAGCAACCACGCCACCAGCCGGCCGCGCACATAGACCGGATGGCCCACCGACTGCGCGCCAATTCTCAACCGTGTATGGGTCTAGAGTTTTTCCAGGCTGTTTAAGCCGAGCTCCTTGCGAGTGTAGAAAACACTGGCCCACCGGCTGATCGGCGAGCCCATGTAAATAAACTGGTCGATGTCGAAGTTCACACCGGCGTCGCGCAGCACCGCGCTTTGCACGTGGCCCGGGCCAATCCTGCCGATGGTCAGACCGTCCGGCCGCGCGCTCTTGAACATATAGTTCGCCGCTTTGAGGCCACCGCCGCCGGGCATGTATTGCATCATAATCGTCGGATTCCCCGGAATATGCTTGGCCAGCGCAAAGGCGACCGCCTTGGTGCGCACATCTCCCGATCCCCCAGGCTCTGTGCTCTGGACGATGGTGATCGTCTTACCTTGATAGAATGGCGTGTCGGCAAATGAACTAGTCAGACATGAGAAAAAGCACAGCGCAAGAACAAGCAAGTAAGCAAAGGCACGCTTGTCGATCATCCTGGCATCCTCCGACGCAGCCGAAACGCGCCGCTGGGACAATCCGTTCATCCCGGTGGTCGAAATGACACTAGTCAAGTCAGCAATTCGGAGTCAAGGGAAAAATCTCAAGTCTGTCGCGCGGCTTGGCATTTCTCATCCAGCCTAGAAGCTTCCCATGGATCAGAGTTTTTTTCTGCCGGACAACACGATGCTTTACAGATCGCTTTTGCGCTTGAGCGATTTTCCCAGAGCGATCAAAAACATCACGCTCTTGCCCGCGCCGTGGGGCGAGAAAAACTCGGTCACGTCGTCATCGAAGAACGTCAGCCCGGAGGCGCCCAACCCCTGGGCGTAGGCTGCCAGATAAAGTTTGCCGCCCATGATGCTGGCTTCGAGCTGGGCGGCGCGATAACCGCGGTTACCGAAACGGCCCAAGGCTCGATTGAGGTCCGCCAAGAAATATACATTGACGCTGCAATCCGCGGGAATATCCTGACCCAAGCCGAGATCACCCGCGGCTCGGCGAAAGTCGCCTTCCTTGAGCAACTCCAGCGCGTGCAGATCGCGCCGGTAGACGTAGGCCCCGGGCTTAAGATTGTCCACCGCATGGACAATCAAATATAGCTGGTTGAGCGAATCAGCCGCACTGAGAAAATCGGCGGGGATACCGCAGGTCGCCCGACCGAGCAGCGTGGAAAGTTGATCGAAGGTGATCGACTCGCGGGCAAATTGGCGCGTCGAACCGCGCCGAACGATAACATTCTCGATCGTTTCGGATGGCACGTCGTCATCGCTTGGCGGTTGCAGGGGAAATCGCCGATCGCCGTTACTGCTCCGATCGTCTTTCTCAACGCTATGGCTGTCACTCGCTGCGCGCCACTGAACTACCTCGTCTTCGCTCTCCAACGACGAAGCCTCATGCATCGCCCGCATGGCCGGGTAATCGACTTCCGTCCTGGAAAGCGGCTCGGTTTGCAAAACCAGCGGCTCTAACGACATCGGCGAGAGGACCGGCCGTTCGGCGCCGCAACCCAGAGAGACCAACGATAGCGGCGCTTCGCGTTGGGGATCTAACCCCAACAGCGTGCTGATCGCGGCATCGACAAAACCAACGACAACTTTCGCGGGGAGCGCGCGCGCCGCCGCGGCCGCCAAAAGATTGGCGAGAATCGTGCCGTTATCCCAATAACAGTGGCGATAAGCACGGGATTGGTATTTCCAGGCATTGCGCCACAACGTCGAAGCACAAAGCAAAACCGCCGAGGCGTCGATGACCGAGGGTTCTTGACCGCTCGCCCGACTCAGGACGCCGCGGAAATCCCCCTGACGCAGGAGGCGCAGCGCGAAGTCATGGGGGCTGAAGTGGTAAACTCCAGCGGGAAGATCTTGGACATCGGCGCAGACAAGATACAGGTCGATGTGATACAGCGCGCCGGTGCAAGCCGCGGCGCGAAACAACATTTCTCCACCCGGATATTTTCGCCGTTTGGTGATGCCGGCGCTGAGAAACAGAATCTCCGCGAGGGTTTGCCGCGTGGGTATGACTTGACGATCCCGCCGCGCACCGGCGGCCGAAACAGCGGCCAAGGATGGCATCCCTGAAGAGGAGAGATGCGCGGGTAAAGCGATCGGCTCTAACGCGGAGTAAAGTTTGAAAGAAACCGGCTGGTTGTCAAAGTCCAGATAGTGGGGATTGGCCCGGACGCTTTGATACGAATGTTTAGTGCCGTTATGGTAAACCCATGCGGCGTCGATTTGACGATTCTTCATGACATGTCCCCCTACTCCCACAGACTACCATGCCAGTAACGAATCAAGAGCCTCGCAGATTAAGAAATTGAAACATTGCAGCTCGGCTGACATTTCTTAGGATCCAATTCCTGAACCCTTAGCTAAAGTGAAACCGACTTTGACGTTGCCGTGGTCATTTCCCCTTGCCGCCACTGGCAAGCCCTTTCTTGATGATATCGCGGATCGCGTCGAGCTCCTCGATCCACGCCGGGTTGAGCCAGAGAAACTTGGCGCCTTTGACCCGCCGCGCCACCGCGCTGACTTTGTCTTTGGAGATATCTTCGCGCAGGGAATCGTAGAGGCCGCCGCTTTTGTGATTGTAGTCGAGCCACGCCGTCTGCCCTTCGCGCGACAAAAGCCAATTGGCCGCCACCTTGGCGGCGTTGGGATGGGGCGCGCGGTTGAAGTAGCTGAGCGTGCCGTTGTAGGCGGTCACCGACGAGCCTTCCTTGAGCGATCCTGGGAAAAATTGATTGAGCGGCAGACCCTGCAAGATCGCGTCGTCGACGCTGCGGGCGCCGATGCCAAAGGCGTACTTGCCGGCGCTCAGCCAATCGAGCATCTGCTCGTTGGAGCGCAGGATGGTGATGTCGGTATCGCTATGCAGCCGCCGGATAAACTCCGGCCCAAGCTCCGGATGTTTGTAGTAAAACATCTGCGCCGCGCTGATCGGACCCGATTGAAACGGATCCGTGGAGACGATCTTGCCTTTCCATTTCGGATTCAACAGATCCCAATAGGATTTGATCTCGGCGGGATTAACCAGCTTGGTATTGTAAGTGATCTCACCGCTACGCGGCGTGCCTTCGAAGACGAAGATGTAACGGTTCTCGCCGTCGTCGTAATGATGCTTGCTTTCGTACCAGGCCGAAGTATCGAGCACCTCGGGCAGCGCCAGCAAATTTTTCACCGGTTCCAGAATCTTCGCTTTATGGAATACCGTGATCGGCGAGATGTTGCCGCCGATGTAGAGATCGACGGCGAATTTTTCCGCCCGCCGCTCGCTCATGATGCGCTGGCTCAAATCCGGCCCGCGCCCCACCGCTAAGGTCACTTTGATTCTTGGATAGCGTTTCTGAAACGCCTCGCGAAACACCGGCTCGAAAGCACCAGTGACATAGAGCACCACCTCACCTTCGTCCTCCGCCGCCTTGACCGTCTTGTCCCACTCCAATTGCCAGGCTGGTTTGGCATCGGCGGCGCTAACAGAATTGCCCGCTGAGCCGGCCCAGCACCAGAGCAAAGCGAGATAGAAAACTAGGTTGCAGCGAATCGTTTGTGACATCAGAACTCCCATGGTTCCGTCCAGCTGCTTTAGCTATGAGTGCCCCGCCGAAGCCGGGTCAAGACAGTTTCGTCAAGCTCGGTGGCTAGCGGACAAGCCGACGCCAGTGATAAGCCAACTGGGAACAGTTTATTCATGGCGTAGCGACAACCAGAGGAAAGCTAAAGTTCCAGGTCGGCGGGCACTTCGTACCAACTATTCTGTCCCTTGCCGATGAGTTCGATATTGAGTTCGCGGCGCCAGATGTCGAGCGGCTTGTCGAACCCTTCTTCCCAGCGCATACCCATCAACGGTTTGATGCGCTCCGCCATGTCCCAGCCAGAGAAGGCGAACAACCCGGCTAAGATAGTCACCCGCTGCCGCTCGCTGCACAAAATCTCGGTCGTCAGCGAGTCTCGATAGACTCCTTGCCAATCGGGGATCGTCACCCGAGCGTCGGTCATCGCCATGACCATCCGAACAATTAGGCCAGTGAAATCTTCGCGTTCGCCAAGTCGTTGGTGATTAGCATAATGAATCCCTCAAAGATTCGGATGAACCCGAAAGCCCAACAGTCTCCGACTCCTAAGTTTCGTGTCGTTCGTGTTTTTCGTGGTTAAATCTTCGAATCCAATTCTCTCGAATGGAACCAATGGAACGATTGGAACGGCTGGGACCTGTCATCACTTAAACACCCCGTCCCGTTCGAGCTTGCGCACGATGCGCTCGTCGACCAGGGTCTCGGCCTTGATGCGGCCGAACTTGGGGTCGACGCGGTCGAGGATGCGCAGCGCATTGCGCACGCCGTCGACGGTGGGAAAGATTCGCCGGTTGTAGAGATTGCGCACCGCGTCGTAACCGGCGGCGGCGTCTTCGATTTTTTGCAGCCGCAGCCATTTGGCCAGGATCGCCACCACCGTCTGTTTATTGGTCGGGTCTTGAAAGTAGGCGATGGTGCGGCTCAGCGCCTTAAGCGTGCGCTCGGCGATGTCGGGGGATTGATCGAGAAACGCCTTGCGCGCGACGATGCCGATACCCTGATACGAGAGCTCGACGTTGGCGAAGTCTTGCAGCACGCGGAAGCCCTGTCGCTGCACCAGCTTGCTAAAAGTATAGCCGAGAAACGCCGCGTCGGCGGCGCCGCTGATCAGTCCCTGGGCGATCACCGATTGATCGCCGAGGATGCGAAACTGAATCTTGTCGCGCTCAGGGTTGAGTCCCCAATGATCCAGCGCCAACATGGAAAAGGTCCAGATGCCGCCGCCGATGCTCTGCACGCCGAGAGATTTTCCTTTGAGATCGTTGGGCGTCAGGATCTTGGGCGAGGCGACGAAGTCGCCGTCCAGTTTGTTGATGATGCCGGCGACGAACACCAGATCGAGCCCGCTGGCCATGGAGCCCAGCGTCGAGCCGGTCGCCGATGTCGTATAGAACTGCGCCTCGTTAGCCGCCATGGCCGCAACAGCGACAGGTCCGTTGCGCACTTGAACGACCTGCAAGTCCAACCCCTGCTCCTCGAAGAAGTGACGATCCTTGGCGACGAAGATAAAGCTGGTGCGCTCGTTGAAGCCGGAAAAGACAAAGACGACTTTTTGCAGCGCCGCGGCGGCGTTTACCGGAGTGGCTTGGAACAATGTCATTGCCAACGCAATGACACTAGCCCAACGGTATGCGAAATAGGTTTGCCGCATAGCAGCCCTCCCAGCCAAAGTAGATTTGAACGGACCGAGACCCAAGACCGTAGGTTCTAGCTATACGAGTGCGGTCGGAACAGTCAATGACGGGAAGATCGTCATCTTGAGTGAAGGTTACGGCTCTAAGAACAATTCCCCCCGATGCCTGTCCTGAGCCATATCGAAGGAGTCGAAATGACAGGGTCTCCGAACTTGGCGTCTTTGCGCCCCTTCGACTTCGCTCAGGACAGGCTTTGCGGGAGGAACATCCGAATCCCGTTGAAACTTGATTTACCGGATATTCCGGTTATAAAAGTCTGAGCTTAAGCGCTAGTTTGACAACTCCCCGGACGGGCGATATGGCTCGAACGAGAACAAAGTTGGTTTAAATTTCCAAAAAATAATCGGAAAATTTCAGGAGGTAAGATCATGTCAACCGCAACCGACCGCCCCATCGCCGACGCGCTCACCGCCATCAAGACCCGCCGCTCGGTGAAAGAGTATTTGCAAACCGAGATTCCCAAGGAATGGATCGAGGAGCTGCTCGACGCCGCCCACTGGGCGCCGAACCATAAACTGACCCATCCCTGGCGCTTCCATGTATTTTCCGGCACGGGGCGCGAGAAGTTGGTCGCCGCCCGCCAGGCGTCGGTCCGTTGGGCAGCGGAGAAAAAGGGCGAGCAGGCCAGCGAAGAACATCTCAAATTCGCCAAGGATAAATGTTTCTCGGCTCCCGTCCTGATCATCGTCTCCATGGTTGGCGACGACAAGAAAATCACCGACCAGGAAAACTACGCTGCCTGCTGGTGCGCCATCGAGAACCTGCTGGTCGCCGCCAACGCGCGCGGCCTGGGTAGCTACCCGAGCACCGGCGACTGGATCGATCAGAACTTCGTCGGCCCCGTGCTCGGCCTCACCGAGAAAGAGCGGCCAGTAGCATGCATCTTCTTGGGCCAGTCCGAACAAGCGACCATGGCCAAGCGCCTGCCGGTGGACAAACACACCACCTGGTACACCGAGGCCTAGGAGTATCATCCACACAGATCGTTACACCGCCTTTCGAGGCGGATATAATTTCGCCGGCAAGACCCAAGGGGATACTTCTCCTTGGGTCTTGCCACTTAAAAGATCGTTGATTTCGGGCCGCCTGGCGGGAAGAATTCAATGTCGAGATCGACAGCTTGCTGACACTTGGAATTCTATCGCGGGAATTTTTCCAGCTTGGTTTCTCATCTCGGCCAAGAGGGCGCTATGATAACCAGCAGTAAAAGAGAAGCTCTTACCATTTCCAGCTGCCCATCTTGCGGTAGCGCCGCGATCCGTAAGATCAAAGGAAAGTGGACCGGGACGTTTCAAGGCAAAACATTTACCGTGCCCGGTCTCGAATATTTTTCCTGTCCGAAGTGTCACGAGAAAGTGTATCCACCCCAAGCGATGCGCAAGATTCAAGAAAGCTCACCCGCTTATGCCAAATCTCGCTTGGTGCGGCGCGCTTCCTGAGCGTCTTGGATATTCTCCGAGCGGAACCAACAGCGTGCCGCCAACCACGGCTTAACATCTTCGAGCGACGTCACTGTGATCGGACTAGCAGAATGCTGACAAAGCGGAACATGCTTCGACAAGCTCAGCATGAACGGAATTATTCTCAATGATTTCAGACTCAGATCCGTTCGTCCTGAGCTTGTCGAAGGACTCCCAAGGTTTTTTCAGTATCCTGCTAGGTCAAAGATCGAAGTTCGGGCCAGACCGATTCAGACCGTAATTAATTTCATCCAGCAGCCCAGCGGAAAGGCTTCAAGTCCTATGGACACTGTGAGAGTCGCCTATCGCGACGACGACCGAACGCCGGTCATCTACTGCATCAAAGAGATGGGCGCGCGCTATTACGGCATCGACGTCGAGGTTGTGAAGATCAAACCTTACGGCGAGTTCGAAGCGTCATTGTTCAACGACACGGCCGATGTCTTGATCGACCATGTGGAATTTCTTTACGGCGAAGCGAGCAAAGGCAAGAAGATTACTTTCTTCTGCGCGCCACGCATCGTCCGCGGTTTGGATTTGCTGGTGCCCCGGCAGGTCGAGAGCGTGAGCGAATTCATCGGTAAGAATATGGCGGTCAGGGATTCCGGCCGGCCCCACGCGGTGACGCTCTGGCTGCGCATGATGGGACTGGAGGGCAAAGTCGGCGTGCCGATCTTCAAGGATGCCGACGTCGGCCGCTGGGGACAGTGGAAGAAAGTCGTCAGCGGCGAATGCGTCGCCTGCTTCATGGACCCGCTGTACCAAGCCGAACCGCTGCAAGCCGGCTTGAAATTTCTCCCAGTGCCCGAGCTCAACATGGTCAGCCACTACGCCCAAGTGTGCACCGCGGAGTTCGCGCGCAAGAAATCCGCCGTGTTAAATAACTATGTGAAGTCAGTCATCCATGCGGTTTGCTGGATGAAGCAGCGCCGGCAGGAAGCGATGAAAGTGGTCGCCGGCGAGCCCATGCGGCGCATGAAAATCACCGATGTCCACGAGCTGGAGAAACATTTCGACGCCATTGTCAGCAAGCTTCAGATCAAACCTTTTCCGACCCCCCAGGCCATCGCCGCCACCTACGAAATCGCCAGCGAGGAGTACGGCGCCGAGGGACTCAATCCGCTAGCGCTCTGGGATCTCCATTGGGTCAAGGAGCTTGACGACGAAGGTTTCATCGATGGGCTGATTCAGAGTATGGCCTGATCGGAAAGAGCTCGACTTACTTTTTTTCCAACGACAAACCAACCGGCGATTGAGAGGCAATCCATGGCGACAGATGACATTTGGGGCGCGCGGGCGGACCAGGTCGGTAGCTTGCTGCGGCCGGATAGCCTGATTGCCGCGCGCGACAAGGCCGACGCTGGCCAGATGGATGCGGGCGAACTCCGCGCGCTGGAGGACAACGCCATCCGGGAAGTCGTTGGCATGCAGGAAGCGGCCGGGTTACGAATCGTCACCGATGGTGAGTACCGCCGCTTTAGCTATTCCGATTCGTTCACGGCCTCTGGCATCACCGGCGTTGAACTGCGCGAGACCGAGCGCGAGGGCTGGTCCAAATCGACAACGTTCGGCTCGCGCACCGCTCGGCTGATTCCAGCCGTCGTCGATCGTCTTCAATGGGCCGGCGGCGACAACGCCAGGGATTTCGCCTTTCTCCGATCCGTCACCAGCCAGATTCCCAAGATCACCTTGCCTGGCCCCGGCTACATCCACTACCGCGCCGGCCGCGCCAACATCAGTCGAAGCGTCTATCCCGATCTTGACCGCTTCTGGTCCGATCTGGTCGACTGCTACGTCAAGGAATTGCGGTCGCTCGCGGATGTCGGCTGCACGCACCTGCAGCTGGACGAGACGTCGCTGGTCAAATTGGGCGACGATCGGGTCCGCGCCATCCTGCGCGAGCGCGGCGACCATTGGTCCGACCTACTCGACCGGTACATCGAAGCGATGAACGCCATCGCCGCACAGGCGCCGCCAGCCATGAAGCTCGCCGTGCACATCTGCCGCAGCCAAAATCCCAACTGGCAAGCCCAAGCCACCTACGAGCCGATCGCCGAGAAGATTTTCAACGCCCTCAAGTTCAATGTCTACTTCCTGGAATATGACAGCCCCAACGCCGGCACCTTCGAGCCCCTGCGCCTGGTGCCGCCGGGCAAGCGCGTCTTCCTCGGCCTGGTATCCACGCGGGTTGCCGAGATCGAGGATTTAGATTTCTTGAAACGGCGCGTCGAAGAAGCGAGCCGCTACATTCCACTAGATCAATTGGCCATCGGCCCACAGTGCGGCTTCTCGACCAACCTAGTCGAGGGCGTGCATCTCACCAGTGAAATTCAGCGCGCGAAATTGGCGCTTCTCGCAACTGCCGCGCGGGAAATCTGGCCCGGGGGATGAGACCCAGGAGTTGATTGATGTGGCGCAAATGGCGAGCGAGCCAAGCCACAGGAGTAAGATATAAGTGATGATCCTGGGGGTCTTCTGGGACTCATTAAGGTTTTAATGGCCGACCCCTGATGCCTATGGCAAAGTTAGCGTGGCAACATAGCGTGGCAATGATAGTTGACAGGTCACCCCGGAAGATGAACAATTAGAGGGCTTTAGCAATCAAAATGGCTTTTGACCTAAAATACTACCAGTTGACTTGTGAATATCGGTTTAAGCCGATTTTGGATTATTACGCTTATATGCATAAAATAGGCTCGCCGTTCAGTGAGGATTATCAGCACTGGCAAACCTCAGGCCTAAAACTAAATTTTACGAATCCAAAAGATAGGAGTTCGTTGGCAATCGAGCATAATCGATTAGCAGTAACAATTGACGTCCCTTCAACACCGGACGTGCTTGAAACTAGGTTTCAGCGAGCTTTCAAAGAATATCAAAAACACGTCAAAGTTAATGAATTCCGACGACTCGGAGTGCGGTCGGTCTCGATGGTAGGCGTTGAGTTTGCTTTTGAAGAGTTGGTTAAAATCATGCAGACGAAACTTCTTCCCAAAGACGACACCCTTTCTCAAATTGTAGGGGTGCATGTCAAAGATTTTATGTACAATATAGTTACAGAAAGAGATGGAACTAGCATTCATGTTATCTGTGGACCCGTTAAAAAAAATGAGATGTCGAGGTGGTATAGTCCAGCTGCAATGACGTCTGACCCAGAAGACGAGATTAAAGAAATTATTTACCCTAATGTCGCTCTATTTGTCGACTGCGATTGCTACAATGACAAACCGAGTTCCAAAATTGCCGAAACATTTATTCAGGCTGGATTAAAAACAGCAGTTTCGATTCCCGAGCGGATAGTGAAATACATTCTGGAGCAATAATTTATGGTTGGATTAGGCGCATCACAGCAAACTCCACCGGCCATTGAAACAACATTGATTAGTCAAGATAACCTTTGGTCGCTTGGCACAACAGGTGGAATTTCAAACGGGCATAAGGGTGAACTTCGTCAGAGAAACGACATTGAATGTTCTACTCTTGCGATGCGGGGCCGGACTGGCATTGACCGGGAAAATCCTACGGTACAGCTGGGCGTAAAGTCAGAGGATAGGTCGCACGCCAGTGAGACAAAAAGTACACCAGCATTTAGTGATTTCCTTTTTCGACGGAAAATTGCCGAACTCATATCCCTGCTCAACGAACTTAAGCGAAATCTTACTAGTCCGGACGGTGCCAGGATAATGACGTCATTTCGGAGTTCGTTGGAACAAATCTGGCACGTCGCTGGTGCTCTTCCAAGAGAAAAATTAATTATAGTAAGTGCGGTGGAAGAGGCAGTGCGAAATAGGAAATGGCGAGAGCTCACTATTGGACAGGTAGACGTTCTCATACGCGTGTTATCCAATGTTAATAGTGGTGCCGAGATTTCAAGCAAGGAACTAGATAGGGCATTCTTAGCTATCCACAGAAGTCAGATTGATATCTATCCATCTGCCGGCGAAGATTTTGATGACGACGAATCAGAAGTCTCCTAAGAGCAAAGATTGGTTTCTCGAAACTTCTGTCCCAAGAAATCTTTTCTTTGGTCATTCTCTCCAGCGAGAAGACGTCAAAAAACATTTGGGCCGAGCGAAATGCTGGAGTTCTCATTATGTGCGTATGGAGTATAAACGTTCGGTAGTTAAGACATTGATTGATTTGTACCATGTCGCCTTAGAGGAAGACTCTCCGAGTGATGCGCTAACGTTCTTTTCTCAGTCCTACAAAATAAGGGAGGCAAAAACGGTTCTAAGCGCGGTAGGTGAGCTAGCGAAAGAGCCAGATATTCTTAACAATAAGGAAAAATTCCTCATCAAATTGCAAATGTTAATTGCATCTGCAGAACGTCACCTCGACAATGTCGTTGAATTCGTGAAAAATGAAACTGATTGTCCTCTAGCGAAAGCTTCGACTTCTAAAAATTACAAAACATTCCTTGACGAAATCAGTTGTAGAACTAACTGCGATGTTGACTCGTTGTGGCATAAGTCCAAGCCCCAAATTAGGCAGCTGACTAGTGTTGAAGCCCGAGCGGATCACGGTTCAAACGATGGGTTCACTAAACATCTGCAGGTTGTCGAAAGTGCAATTGACAACCCGAGCGCGCCAAAATCCATATTGAACTGCAAGAAAGTTGGGGATTTCGTAATTGCTTTGGAGATGCCAAGAGGGCTAAGGATGCTGACCACTGATAGGGCTTTTGAAGCCATATGCGCAGTTCTCAAAAAAGATTTCGTTCGATTGCGGTCACTATCGGAATTGCGCAGAGAGCGAGATGCGCAACTTTCTACTTAGATCTCACCACATCTGATATTTGGTTAATGTTAAACGTATGGCCGAGCTGGGGTCTTGAGTCTTGACCAGGTAGAAACGGGCCATTCAAGTCCGGTTCGAACCGCTTTCACCTTCCGCCAACTCTTTCATCAAATCGCCCACCGACGCGAGCTTTTCCAACTCACGCGCTTTGCTGGTACAGAAAAAGGTACCAGGAGTCTTTTTCTTTCCCCACTTGTCGCAGCCTCTTCAATGCAAGCTAATCGCATCCGAAGCTAATCCAGCGGTGCTTTACCACCCGCTTTGATCTCTTGCCCTTCGGGGCCAAAGCGGGAGTTTTCATAGGTTTCCGCCCGCGTTCCCAAGAATACATAACCCGTGTGGCTCGACGCTTCCTGCTGGTAGTATTGTCCTTTGGGAATCACGACCAAGACACCAGGAGTAATCGACTGCCGCGTTCCATCCGGGAAATTCAACCAACATTCGCCCTCTAGACCATAAAAGGTTTGATCCGCGGTATGTCTGTGCATCGGACCTTTGTCACCCGGAGGGCTATTGTGAATCCAGACATGGGAGGTAGCGGAGTTAAAAAGCAGATTGTCGTGCTTGCGAAGACCGACAATTCCTTTTACCGACGGATGCTCGCTGACATCGATACGCTTAACCGGCATAAACACCTCCATCGCGGATCGCGCTGTTCAAGTCTGGCTCGATCCGGCTTCACCTGCCGCCAACATTTGCATCAAATCGGCCACCGACGCAAGTTTTTCCAACTGGCGCGCTTTGCCGATAACGATGTCCTGGCGCGCCGGCGCCATTCGCCCACGCGCGCAGGCGCGGAATTTGGCTTCGACTTCGGCCGGCGACATGGGATTGTTGGGATGGCCTTTGGGAAAAGCCACTTCAACTTCCCGGCTCTCGCCGCTGTGCAAGATCAACTTCACCGCCGCCGGGTAGCTGCCCGGCGTGTACTTGGTCAAGCTGGCATCGGTGCGCACTGAGACGCGCGCCATGGCGGCTCGCATTTCGGGTTGCAGCCAGCGCCCAGGGGCGAATTGCGCTTCGGAAATCTCGCCGTCGGCGAGCGCCGCCGCAGCGAGATAGTAAAAACTATGATCGGCGCTTTCGCGGCTCTCCGGGTAGCGCCGTTGTTGGTCCGCCGCTTGCGCCCTGACGATTGGGATATCGGCCATCGTTACTTCAACGCGCTCGACTTCGCACGCGGAATCAATGATACCGGCGCGCGCTTGGAGAATGCCGGCGACCATGGTCTGGGCCGTGCCGATGCAAGGATAGGCTTTGATCGCCGAGGTCAGGATGCGATAGCGCTCGCCGATCGGCTGCGTGAGCAGATCTAGTTGCGCCCCGGCGAGCATTCCGGTGCTAAGCCCGCGCGGGTGTTCGATCACGCCGAGCGCGCCGGTCATGCCCTCGGCGGCAAACAGCGCGCATAGCACCGCTTGGGATGCCACCATGGCGTTGGCGCTGGCTTTGGAATTGGCCAGCTGCCCGGTGCGCACGACGGCGAGCGTGTTGCCGTGGGTCGCCGACAGCGCCGCCGAATGGGCGAGCTGCTCGGCATTCAATCCCATCAAGCGGCCGGCGATCAATGGCGCCGCCAATGCCGATGCGGTGGTGTGATCCCAAGTGGCGCGTTTGGGAATGATGTCTTGCATGCGGCAATAAATCTCGTAACCCAGCGCCACGCTGGCGATCACGCTCAGCCCCGAGGCGCGAAATTTTTCGCCCACCGAAAGCGCCACCGCGATATTGTCGCTCGGATGGCCCATCTGACCGGGACCGATGTAAGCATCGTTCAAGTCCAGCGAGCGAATGAGAATACCATTGAGCAACACGGCCTGCGGCAAATTAACCCGCAGCGATGAACCGATCACGGTGCAGTCCGGGCTACCGCCGAGCTGGGCGAACACGCGCGCCGCCCGGGCAAATGCCGGCTCCTCGCCCGCCGCCAACGCGCAGCCGATGGCGTCGAGAATCAGCGCCTTGGTATGTTCGACAACCGCCGAGGGAATGTCTGCGGCGGCAACGCTGAGCACGTTGGCGGCGATTTGCTGCACCAGAGTGGGTGAATCCGTGCTGACCATAGTTAACGACGAGCATTACTCCGAGTCGGCTCGTGCCGCAACATGCTTTCTCCGATCAGCCTGCCTTAATGATCGGTGGCATAACTGCAGATGCATGAGGCTGGACAAAGCCGCCACCGACCGCTCTTCCTAGGCGCGTGGCTGCGCTTATACACTATATACGCAACTATAATCGGCTATGCGCAATTTATAGCTGCGCATAGGTTTTTTAATTGTGCGTAAATGTGGTTTAATTGCGTATACAAATCGCTTTTACTCCAATGCGCAATTAAGGAGCCCATGAATGGCAAAACAAATACCCGAACAAGAGCTGAAAGCTATTCAAGAGGCAATACGGCGCCATCCCGGTGGTGTCACGTTCCAACAGATCGCTGACGAGCTGAAAGCCGACCTACCACGCCGTACCCTCCAATATCGACTGAAGTACCTCGTGAATGCTAACCGCATTGTCACGGAGGGCGCGGGGCGGTGGACGAAATATCGCCTGCCGCAGGAACAGCAGGTCGAGTTCACCGACGCGGCAGCCGTGCAAGATAAATCAGAAGCCGAGGCGGCCTTTCCCCTCTCCAAAACATCCGTCGAAATCCAGGGTTATCTCCGTCAGCCAACCACGGCCCGCAAACCGGTCGGCTATAACCGTGCTTTTCTGGAATCGTACCGGCCCAACGTTACCGCCTATCTTTCGCCCGCGGAGCGCGCGCGCCTGAGAAATGCCGGCAGCCCAAACCTCGCGCCTCAACCCGCAGGGACCTACGCAAAACAGCTACTAAGCCGGCTTCTCATCGACCTGTCGTGGAACTCAAGCCGCCTGGAGGGCAACACCTACTCTCTGCTGGACACCAGGCGCCTAATCGAGTTCGGCGAACAGCCCGAAGGCCGAGAGCCGCTTGAAGCCCAGATGATTCTCAACCACAAGGACGCGATCGCGTTTCTCGTCGGGGCGGCCGACGATATCGGCTTCAACCGCTATACGATTCTCAACCTTCACGCCATACTCGCGAATAATCTGCTGGCGGATCCGTCGGCGGCCGGAAGACTGAGACGCATCGGCGTGGGTATTGAAAAATCCACCTATCACCCACCTGAAGTTCCGCAGATCATCGAGGAATGCTTTGACCAAATACTGGCAACGGCCGCGGCCATCGAAGACCCGTTCGAACAGGCCTTCTTCGTCATGGTGCATTTGCCTTACCTCCAACCCTTCGACGACGTTAACAAGCGCGTCTCGCGTCTTGCCGCAAGCATCCCTTTCATCAAAGGCAATCTCTCTCCCCTGTCGTTCACCGAAGTTGCGCGCTCGATCTACACGGACGCCGTTCTCGGCGTGTACGAACTGAATAAAATCGATCTGCTCAAGGACTTGTTCATCTGGGCCTATGAGCGGTCCGCCGCGCGATACGTAGCCGTCAGGCAATCGCTCGGCGAGCCTGATCCTTTTCGGCTGCAACACCGTGCAGCGCTGCGCAACATTGTCGGCGAGGTCATACGCGCGCGCATGGACAGGAAGGCGGCAGCGGCTCACGTCGCAAAATGGACCCAGGAGAACGTGGCTCCCGCCGACCGCGACCGATTCAGGGAAATAGCCGAAAGCGAACTGCTCGGCCTGCACGAAGGAAACTATGCTCGCTACGAGATACGGCCCGCCGAATTCGCGGGCTGGCAACAGGTCTGGAAAGAAACCTGAGCCGCGCCCCCGCCCGCGGCGGGTATAAGTCTCGACTCTGTTTTCAGCCATCGGGGGAGGAAAAGGAGCTGGGTATATATTGAAGTTCAATGGCGCTTGGCGTTTCAATATCAGCCATCAAACAACAAGCCGCGATGCGCATGCCCGTATGATGACGGGCCTCGGCGATAATTTTTTCAAACGCAGAATAACCGGCGGGCTACTCGAACAACTCTAACCGACCGACCCGGTGTTGCGCATGACCGCCAACTCCCGCCCCGCTCGCCTTGCTTGATACGAACAGCAATGGAGAACGAATTTACCGTGCCGTGCTCGTCGACGCGGATTCGCCCCTGTACGAGCGCTTTACCGTAATACTCAGGCAGCGCCCCACACTCGCGATTTGCAGTTGCGAACCAGGAGCTTATTCGATTAGGATTCGGCGCTATGGAGCGGGCAGCCGACATGAGAAAATTACCGATGCGAGTTGCTGTCCTGATTGGTCTCGCGCTCGTCAATTCGATTTTTCTTCCCGCTGTCTTCGCCCAGTCACAACCGGATTGGGACAAACTCGTCGCCGCGGCTGAGAAGGAAGGCGAAGTGACGATCTACGGCCAGGCGCGCGCCGGCGTCGCCAAGTCGATCCATGCCTTCGCCGACGCCTATCCAAAGATCAAAATAAATTTCGTCGGCGGGCAGGGCAGCGATCTATCCAAGAAAGTCTTCGCCGAACGACGCGCGGGCAAGTATCTTGCCGATGTCGCCGTCGGCGGCAGTCCGCCGATGATTCTGTACCACAAAGCCAGCGCGCTCAAATCGTTGCCCGAGATTTTAGTTGCACCCGAGGTCCGCGATCTATCCAAGTGGTGGGGCAAGCGGCATTTTTATGCCGACAGCGACAATCGCTATGTCTTCATGTCGCAAGGCGATGCCGGCTCGGGGATCGGCGCGATCAACACCGGACTGGTGAAGGCGAGCGAGATCAAGTCCTGGTGGGATCTGCTCAACCCCAAGTGGAAGGGCAAGTTGGTGAGTAACGATCCGCGCGGCCTGGGCAACGTCGGCAGTTGGCGCTTCCTCTATTACGACGACGATCTTGGCGCCAAATATCTGCGCCGGCTGGTGGCGGAGATGGATATTATTTTCGCCCAGGACGAGCGCCAGATGATGGATTGGCTGGCGGCGGGAAAATATCAAATCAACTTGCTGGCCAAAATCGAAAATACCGCCACCGCGCGCAAGCAGGGTTTGCCGGTGGCGCAAATCTTTAGCGACAAAGAAGGCGACGCCATCGCCAGTGGCTCGGGGCATATTAGCGCGTTCAAGGACGGTCCCCATCCCAATGCCGCGCAGCTTTACGTCAACTGGTTTTTGTCACGCGACGGTCAACTCCATTGGCAAAAGCACACCGGCAGAAATTCCTTTCGCACAGATATCCCCAAGGACATGCTCGAGTTTCTCGACATTCAGGTTCCTAAAGAGGGCGGCAAGTACATGCTGACAAGTCTGGCGAAATACGAAGACATCGAGCCGGTGCGAAAGTTGGTCGGGGAACTTTTCGGTGACGGCAAGAGGCGGTAGCGCGTGAGCGATATGACAAGCAGAAAAATTTATCTATAAGCCAATGTCATAGGTAAAGATTCGACCCCAATCGTTGTTCAATCGTTGTTGGAATTTGAAGGGTAAAGGACACCACTCACGATTCTTCATTTTTCTCACTGGTACATTCTGGTCAGTATCTTTAATTTTCGCTGTAATTCGCATACGGCTAAATGATTTAATTTTGCCTCAAGCAAGCATCAATCCTGCAAAATCTTTACGCAAAAGACAGACACAAATATTTCCGCGAATGGAACAAATTTGGGCTAAAGAGTGGAACTCTGAAAAATGGTCGAGTGCAAGTGCAAGTCAGGATACGAAACGAAACGGTTAAACATCCTGAGGCGGACAAGCGTAGGATCAGACCTGAGCATCGATTTGGGCAAGCAGTGGGGTCAGGCTACGCAGTGGGCAGGCTTCGCTATCTTGCACTCTGTTCCGCATCACTACGGCTCGCTAATTTCGAATCCCAAGCTGCGCAGCAACGAGACGGTCTCTTCTTCGGTCAGGGTGCGCCCAGCCTTCTCGTGCGCTCTGATTAGATGCACCATCATCTCGGGCTTGAGCATCATCCAATCCGGCACCTTGGCGATGGTCACACCCTCTTCCATTTTCGCCACTCCGATTTCGGCCGACCGGAATATCTCTCATCAGTCGCACGGCAGATGATTAGAAACCCCGTGCTCAATGGCTTCGACATTCCTATTGGAAAGCTCCCCGGATTTTTGAGCCCTTTCCTGGTACCCGTCAAACACGGGACTAACTCAGGGTGACCTCAAGTCCTTACCCGACTCTCCTTCCAATCTAAGCTCTTGATCAACGCTTTTTATGCTATTGTCCATCGTAAAACCGAGAAATTATACTGGTCCTACCCAGCAATTCGCCGTTACTGCATCGGTTGTTGAGAATGTCAAACACGATGAGTGAGACACGGGACATGGAAGAAAATAGTATTAAGTCGGATATTGAGCAACCCGTTATTTTCCTCACGGTAGATAAAGAGGTTTATGAGAGCACTACGCGAACTGGGTCCATTTGGCTTCGCTCTTGTGAATATTACCAGAATATCGAAAACCTCGCGAGAAAAGACGGGTTAGAGGGTAGTAACGGAACAAAGGCATTGTTTCAATTATATTTTAAACCAGAGAATGCTGTCAGCTTACGGTACAAAGGTGCTGGGATTATTGGGTGCTCAATTGTGCCACACTATATATTTTCCATGCACGGGACGAGCATCACAAATAAATGGCGCGCTAAATTGGGCGGCTACACATTTGGGATTCGGTCCGTTAGTGAATTAGCTGCTGACATTGCTGAACAAGTTAAAAAACAAATTGTTGTCCTGCGGCAGCCGAGGTATGGGCCGGTGCACTATCAATACACACCACTGACTATGTCGCATGATCTCAATAACGCGGCCATTGTCTTGAACGGGAATCCGGGCGTGGCAATCAAATCAATCGATACGGACGTCTTACGGAAACTTCCTGTCGAACCGTTTATTCAACACGATGAGTGGCGTATCGTCATATTTACATCCGGATATCTTGGTGGGGACGCGCATGCCCCGCTTAAAATCAACTTGGATCCGAATCACTTCTATGAATACATCAAACCAAGATCGACACCTATTTATGATACCATACGTGGTTGGTGGTCCCGCACGATTTCACATATTCCACGCCGGTGAGGACACGTCACTTTATTTCGAACGGGCAAAGCACAAGCATGCAGCCGACCAGGATCAAATTTTTCTTTTTGATTCTAGGGCGGCCCCACATCTCTACGACCCAAATCTTGCTAATCTCGCCGTGCTCGAATCGGCCCACGGTTCCGTATCACCGCGCTTCGTTAATTTCAAATCCCAAGCCGCGTAGCAATGTGATGGCTTTCTTCGGTCAGTGTGCGCCCAGCCTTCTCGTGCGCTCTGATTAGCAGTCTTCCTGGCTATCCTATCTCGGTTATCAAAACGCTTTCAGTCTCACTCCGGAAAGACTAAAAACCGTAGAAAGCCGAAGGGTTGTCTTCCAATATCTTGCGAGCAATGGTCTCGCTAATTCTACCTTGCTCAACCCATTGGTGTACCTGTCGCAATGCGTCCGGTTGTGCGGATGTATCGAAGTGGGTGTAGTCACTACCGATCATCAAGTGATCTTCGGTCCCAAGAGTAAGAACATGAGAGATGTCTTCTATAGGGTCGATGGCGATAAAAAAACGGTTAGATCGAAATAGCTCAGACCCGAGTTCGAATCGTCGTACCCAATGACGCCTTTGTTTCTCGGCTGTCAGTCGGTCAATCACATAGGGTAACCAGGTCGACCCAGCCTCGAGAAATCCAAAACGTAGGCCGGGAAATTTTTGCGGGATGTTGTATAAAACCAACGCATGAAACGCATCCATCACGGGCACACCGGTAATACCATCACCATGACCGATGACTGGCCCGTCTGGTGGATTGCCAAAACCGGTATGTACACAGATGGGTAAACCGAGAGCATTGGCTTCTTCGTATATGGGGAAAAAGTACGGGTCGCTCGCTCGCTTTCGGTGCTCTATCCCCTTCTTGAACACACCACATGCGCCATGATCTTTCGCCCAACGCAGTAGTTTGACAGAGGCATCCATATCCAAGAAAGGCAGAACTGCGACCCAGCGCAGGCGACCTTTCGATTCGGAGCACTTGCGAGCCAAGTACTGGCAATAGCTTTTAGCCAGCGCTACCTCCGCTTCGGGATTGCCGGTGATGTATTGCAAGAAAAACGTCGGGTAGATGACGTGGATATCGACTCCCGAACGATCCATGTGTTCAAGGCGAACGCTCACGTCAAGCAGTTCGCGTGACTCCAAAGTAGTACCCGTCGACTCGTCATCACGAATCATTCTTTGTCGTAGCCGTCCGTCAACCAGCCACCAACGGCTGGCCGCGGCTCCGAATCCGGGTGCTGCGGTGCCCTCTGGCGGTGTGACCGTAATCGGACGAAAACGGGCAGCAGGACCATCCATGGTCGCCCATGCTTCGTCAGGTTCATCTACGTGAGTATCCACGTCCACTACAGGCATTTGAAATCTCCTTATTAGGCTGGGGCAATTTGAATATTCAACAGAATGCAGAAAATGTCTACCACCAAACTCGACGGTTATCGCACGCCAGAGCCTGCCGCAAGGCGGCTCCGCTCATGACTACGATCCGACTCGACGTTGACACATGGAGCTCGACAGCCACTCAAGTTTACGATCGACCTTTTCAGATGCGTGGAGGATGACAACTAGAACTGCGGAGAATGGGTTGCGGCACAGGCGGTTCACGCCGTGCAGTGGTTCCGCCTGGCGGCAGCGATTGCGGAAAAACCAAGCCGAACTCGGAGAAGTGTGGGTCGTCTTCGACAAGAAAGGCGCGGTGTATCCGACGATCAGCTATAACCACGTGGTCGAGGAAGCCCTGTGCTGCGTCGAGGCGAGAGACTGGGCCTGCGGTAGGCTCATGGTGCCGTTGGGATTTGGTGGCCTTATGTCGTTGACGTTTTCTCGGCTGGTGGCTATGGTGCGGGCAACGCGCCAAAATGGAGGACGACTAAGTGACGACGACAACCGCCGCTTGCATCGAAGAGAGCTTCAACATAGCCGGCACATCCCTGCAGATGCGACGCGGCGGCTCTGGAGCACCGTTGCTAATTCTCCACGGTGAGCTGGGTGTTCCCGATTGGCTACGCGCCTACGAGCTACTGGCCCAGCACTACTCCGTGTATGTCCCCTCCCTGCCAGGCTTCGGCTCTTCGGAGATACCAGATTGGATGATGTCGGTCCGGGACCTGTCTGCCTGGGTAAACTGGTTTGTCCGCGACTACGGTCTCTCGACCCCACTCAACGTCATAGGCTTCTCCTTGGGCGGCTGGGTCGCTACCGAGCTCGCCACCGCCAACAGCGCCATCTTCTCGAAAATGGTGCTGGTCGGGGCGGCAGGTATCAAGCCCCGGGAAGGAGAGATCTGGGACTACTTCTTGAACGGCGCCAAGGACGCGTTCCGAAAATCCTTCCTTAACCCCGCCGCAACAGAATACGTGAAGTACTATGGCAAAGACTGGACACCGGACGAAGCTGAACAGGTAGAGTGCAACCGAGAGGCGGCCATCCGATTCCTTTGGCGTCCCTACATGCATAGCGTCACACTGCCCGGCCTGCTCCCCGCCATCGGAATCCCTACCCTTCTCTTATGGGGGAGACAGGATGCCATTGTCCCCATGAGCAGTTGTGAGCTTTATAAGCAGGGCATACCTGGTGCCCAGGTTGCGGTCATCGAGGACTGCGGACACATGCCCGAGATGGAGAAACCGGAGGAGTTCGTGAAAGCCGTCATTGAGTTTCTCGGAACCTGATAGCGACTGGGCAGGAATCAGGCGAACAGCAGATAGCGCGGTTCCACTTCCTGATCAGGAACGGGGAACAAGGAGTGAAGCACGATGTTCATAGGACATTTTACAGAGCAACCCTGGCAGAAAGAAGACTGGCCCGCGGCCTGGGGGTCGGGCGTCATGGAGGTGAGCAACCGCGAATACGACCCCTTTCGCGCCGCTAACCTCTACAATCGTTATATGGACGAAAAGGTCTACGCCGAAGAGATGGGATTCGACGGGATCATGGTCAACGAGCACCACAGCGCCCCGTTCTGCATGAACGGGGTTGCCAACGTCACGGCCTCCATTCTTGCGCGCATCACCAGCAAGGCCAAGATCGTCATCCTCGGCAACATTCTGCCGATCCACGAAGATCCCCTCTGGTTGGCGGAGTCGCTAGCGATGATCGATGTGATTTCTCGCGGGCGGCTTGTCCCCGGATTTGTCCGCGGCGGTGGCAGTGAGAGCCTGGCGCACAACGCGCCGCCGCACTTCAACCGGGAGCGCTTCGAGGAAGCCCACGATTTCCTGATCAAGACGTGGACGACCCCCGGTCCCTTTCGCTGGGAGGGCAAGCACTTCCACTACAGGTATGTGAACCCCTGGGCAGTGCCATACCAGAAACCCCATCCGCCCATTTGGGTGCCCGGCACATCTAGCAGGGAGACTGTCGAGTGGGCGGCCAAGCATCGCTATCCCTACATGATGCTGGCCAGCCAGTTGGATCTGACCCAGCAGATGTACCAGATATATTACGACGCGGCGCGGGAAGCCGGTTATGAAGCCGGGCCCCAGCATCTTGGCTTCATGTTTTTCTGCCACGTCGAGGAAACGGAAAAGAGAGCCATAGACGTCGGCCGGACTTTAACCCAGGGCGTGCGCAGCCCCTACGATCCCGGTGCGCAGCGGCCACGGCCATGGATTGAGGGCCCTCCGGGGATCTCCACTAAGAGCGCCCGAGCTCTGCGACGGAAAATGACCGCCTCGGACTCGTCCGGCCGCACTCGCGCGGGAGCGAGGGCAACCTTCGAAGACCAGGTGGCGACCCACGGCATGATCGTCGGCACCCCAGAGTCGGTGGTGCGCAAGGTGCGCTTCATCATGGAAACCCTGCGGCCGGGGACCATCATCTTCCGCACCGGCGACGGCGCCATGGCCCACGAAGACCAGATGCGAACATTGAAGCTAATGGGCGAAGAGGTCTTACCGGCCATGCGGGAAATCGGCAAGGAACTTGGTCTGCCAGGGCCTTACGACGTAGACCCTAGAACCAATGCGCCGTTGGCGGCAGTAGCGTCCTGACGCCTGCGGTTCCCTTAAACCGAGCTGGCCAGAGCGTCAGGCTGGATGATTATCAGGCCTGAGCATGGATCATTTTGCGGTCATCAGACCTAACATTGCGATCAGGTAAAGCATTAGAGTCAAATCGTTCTTATTGATTCTAGTGCGGCCCCGAATCTCGCTAATCTCGACCTGCTCGAAGCGGTCACGGTTGCTCATCACATCGGTTCAGCAATTTCGAATCCCAAGCTGCGTAGCAAGGTGACGGTCTCTTCTTCGGTCAGGGTGCGTCCAATCTTGTCGTGCTCCCGGATCAGATGCGCCATCATCTCGGGCTTGAGCGTCAGCCAATCCGGCACCTTGGCAATGGTCACACCTTCTTCCATTTTCACTCCTCTGATTTCGCCCCGACTGATAACTCATCTCTTCGATGCGCAATCGCAACAGTTCTAATCTGCCGGGTTTCAAAATCCGGTAAGTTGTATGCATTAGGATGGCAAAAGACAGCCCGCCTCGATCCGCTGCTTGCCTTTGTCGGTCAAGAACGGCCACATGAGTTGATGAATGAAACGGGGTGGCATGAATTCCCGAATGCCGATGTCGGCCGGCGGGCGGCGGTGGCTTGCGCGGAAATAGGTGCCGAACACCAGATCCCAGACCATTACGTTCTCGCAGTAATTCCGGTTCAGTTCGCGCACTTCCTTGCTATGGTGCCAGCGGTGCAGCTCCGGCGTGTTAAAAACCTTCGACAGCGGACCCAAGCGCATCTCGACGTTACAGTGCGTCAGCATCCCGATGAAGCCGGTAATCGCGCTAAACCATACGACCACGGCTGGTGGCGCGCCCAGGGTCAATAAAAGCACCACGATCGGGACGATCTTGTACAGCGAGTCGACGAAATGAAACCTGCCGGTATTGACGATCCAGAGTTTGGTCACGCTATGATGCACCGCGTGGAAGCGCCACAGGAACGGCCATTCATGCCCCAGCCGGTGCACCCAGTAGAGCGGGAACTCAGCCACGACAACCGCGAGCCCCACCTGTGCCGCCAGCGGCCAGCCGCGCGGCCAAATACCTTGCACCGGGTCTTCCATCAACTCCGTGAGCTCAACGATGCCGCCGAACTGCAAGAGCAGCTGTGCCGTGCCTTTGCTGGAAAGCGTGTGGAGAATATTGGCGAGCGTCTGACCGTCGGGCTTGGTCCATTGACGCTCATGGGGCATCCAGCGCTCGAGGAAAAACAACGTGACGATCAGGACCACATACGCCACGTTGAAATATAGAACTGGATGGCCGTGGGCAAATCCATAGGCCATCGTCGCCATGCACAGGACCATCAGCCCCGGCCAGGCGATGCAGGAAATGAGTTCTTTCATTTTTGATTCCATAAACGAGTGGCACCGGTTTTCACGCGCGAGTTACGCGCTCTTGCTGTGCGATATCTAAGAGGTCCTCGTAACAGTTAGCACTCAACACAATGACCGACGCCGACTTCAGGAAATTATCCTCTAAGAGGGTAAGAGCAGTTGCCGGAGACATACGGTGCAGCGAAGATAAGCGAGTCAGCACTACATACGCTCAACCTGCACGGTCGAATTCGTTAGCCGCCGGTTCGTGATGTTCATGCCACGAACACACCGCCGCAATCATGCAGCTGGTATCCAGAAGAAAAGCCGGTGACATTAATTATTACGTAAAGCTGTTGGCGCGTTCTCGGCGCGACCTTTGTCGGGTGCGCTCGACAGCATCGGTTGAGAGACGCGGCACAGCCTTGGCGGAGACCGCTACCAAGAGCCGCCCTTTGCGTTCCAGTTTGACTGCCAGGCGAGCGGGAGTGATCGCGATCTTACCGTTCTCCCGGCGCACATTGAGCGGCATCCCGGGCTTGATGGCGGATGCGCAGCGAATATTTTTCGGAATCACCAATCCGCCGGTATGACCGATGGTCGACTTCATGGCGGAGAAATTACTATTTTCCTTTCCAGCTGGCAATCGATAGTGAAGCCGATGAATCTGCGCCCTTTGAGTCATGTTAGTGTAGGCAACCAACAACCTTCCCGTGGCTGTTATTCTCAATCCCCGCAAGCGCGCAATCTCAACTCAACACTCGCGCATTGACGAGTCGTCGGTTGGGCGATATAGCATCCGTCAGAGAAAACGCCTGTTCACGTTTACAAGCCGTCGTGCTGGAAATATTTGCCGCAGGAGTAATCACATGTTTAGAGCTTCCTCCACCCACCTCATTGCCCGCGCGGTACTCACGCTTTGCTTGGTCGTCTGGGAGCTGCTCGCGTCGCCGGTCGGTTTTGCTCAGACGCCAGTGGAAGGGCAAGGGAAAGTGAAGATCGAATGGCTGGGCCACGAATTTTACCGGCTGACCTCGCCCAAGGGCGTGGTCGCGGTCACCAGCCCTTGGCTCGCCAATCTCGACGGGCCGGTGCCGCTGGAGAGCCTCACTCGGACGGATTTCATTTTGGTGCCGAACGCGCACAACGACGACATGGGCAATCCGATTGAAATCGCCGGGGTGGCATCCGGCGCAACGGTTCTCGCTCCCGGTCCGCTCGGGCAATGGCTCATTGAGAAGGGACTCAAGAAGGAGCAATACCGGCGCACCGGAGTCGGCGACCAGTTCGCGTTAAAAGGCGTTACGTTCAAAATCGGTCCCAACGCCCATGACAACACGTTGCCAAATGGCGCCGACGGCGGCCCTGCGGCGTCGTTCTTCGTGACGTTCGAAAATGGCTTCACCGTCTTCTATACCAGCCATTCAACCCTGAGCAGCGATCTCGCGCTTTACGCGTCGATCTACCAGCCCGATATGGCGATCATCGGTCTCGCCGGCGATGCTCGCGAATTCGCCCAGGTGGCGCGCCTGCTGACCACCAACAATCCCAAGCTCAAGACGATTATCCCAAGCCATCTGCGCCCCGGTGCGCCGATCCTCGCCGAAGGCAAGCGGGAGTTGGATCGCCTGGGAATCGGCGGTCTGATGTTCGTGCCCGAATTGAAAAGAGCCTACGAGTATTAGCCGGTCGCCGCGCGATTATCGAATCGCGTGATTCTCCCGCGCCGCCATCCAGGCGGCAAGCAGAGCTCCGGTCACCGCGGTGAAGTGCACCGCTGCCATCGGCACCCAGCTGCCGTCGGCGAGCAGGCCGGTGAGCTGCTGCAACGCGGCCGGCCAGAAAAATTGCGAGAACACCACCGCGCCGGATGCCGAACCAACCAGCTCGCTATCGACTGCCATAGCGCCGGCTTGGGCGTAAGGCATGGAGAGACCCTGAGCGAGGCTGACCAAGATACCCGGGATGTAAAGCGAGGCCATCGAGATGCCGCCGAAGTAGAGCCACGCGATGAGCAGCGCGCCGTTGGCGACGCCGACGATGCCACCGAGAATAGTCATGAACTCAATGGACCGGTTGGCGCCGATGCGGCCGGAGATAAAACTGCCGGTCATGAAACCAAGCGGAAAAGCGAAGAACCACAGGCCGATGTTGGCGGCATCGGCGCCCAGATGTTCGGCGGCCAAGAACGACGCCGCGGTCGCCTGGGTGTAAAACGCCGCTGATAGTAATCCGGGCTGCAACATGAAGCCGACGAAACGCCGGCGCCGCAAAAGCGATTTGTAACCGGCGACGATGCTGCGCGCCGCGGCAACATTACGGGCGCGAGTTTCCGGCACGGCGAAAAGCACCGCGAAGATCACTAGCACCCCAACCGCCGACGCGAATACGAAAAGCGCGCGCCAGCCGAACAGCGTCGCCAGCTGGCCGCCGATGGGCGGCGCGATCATCGGCCCCAACACATAGGCGGCGGTGAGATAAGCGATCACCTGGGCGACGCGGTCCTGACCGTAGACATCGCGAGCGATGGCGCGCGCTAAAACCACGCCGCAGCCAGCACCGGCTCCCTGCAAGATGCGTCCCGCGAGCAGCATCGCTAGATTGCCAGCGAACATGCAGGTAGCGGCGCCGCAGGTAAACAGCACCAGCCCGCCGAGCAGCACACGCTTACGCCCGAAGCGGTCGGACAAACCGCCATAGGCGACCGTGAAGATCGCCATGGTCAGCATCGGCAGCGACATCGTCAACTGCGCCATGCCGGTGGAGACCGCGAAGGATTCCTTCACCGCCGCCATCGCCGGGATAAAAAGATGCAGCGATAGCGGCCCAATGAAAGTGATCGAGACCAGCGCGATAAAAAAATACCAGCGCGGCTGGAAAAGAATCGTCATGTTGGTTTTGAATTCGCGGTTGATTGACTGCTTGGTTAGATTAATCGGCAGCGCCAGCGGACTTCACTGTAGAAGTTGAGCGGAGGAAGTTCTTGACTTTCTTGGGCTGCTTCGAAAAGGCGCGCACGCGAACGCTCAATGCGCACATCGTCCTATTCCGTCATACCCGCGAAAGCGGGCATCCAGGCTAATTCAGCGGAAAAACAAATCCGGACTTCCGCCTGCGCGGGAATGACGAGAGCAGAGAGCCAGCCAATTTCACCATTTTCCCACCTCACCGCGCCGCCGCCAGTTTCTCGCGCCACTCGGCCTGCTTGTGCACGGTGGTTTTAATCTCGAACTTGCTATCGAAATAATGTTTGGTCGGGTCAATCGGCACATGCCAGCGCACCTTGCTGTAGAAGTTGAGCCGGAGAAAGTTCTCGTCTTCGGGCGGGACGCTGATCACGCTGTGCGAGATGCCGAGCGGGATGATGGTGATCTCGCCGGGGGAAACTTCGACGTTTTCGAACTCCGACAGATCCAGCGCATCGCCGCGGAACTGAATGCGCACTTCCTCACTGCGTAGCGCGCGGTGAAAGGCGAACTGCTCGTCCTGCATGTTGTAGGTGCGGATGCGCATGTTGGCCGACTCCATCAGCGCTTGGGTGCCGGCGTCTTCGCGCCCCTTGCCGACGATCGCCGTGAAGTGATCGAAGGCGCGCAGCTTGCGCACCAGACTTCCCGCCTTGCCGCGCCCTAATCCGGCGACGCCGACGAGAGATTCATAATCGCGCTCGACCACCGTCTGATCATTGGCATTGTCGTCCCAGAAATGCATCTTCTCGATTACCGGCCCTTTACTTGGCGCGGTCGCTTGTAGCGTCGGCCAGTTGGGACCGCCGACGCGCTTGACCGCGAAGCCGGTTTGGCTGGTGTACTGGTCTTCGTTCATGACGTAATCCACCGCCTCGTGGCTTTGGCAGAAGTAGCGCAGGCTGTCGTTGCCGCCGATGGAGCGGTGCGAAATGCCGCCTGGCACCAGCAGCACGTCGGCGGGCTCCATTTCGTAGACGCCGAATTCGGTTTCGACCGTGCTGCTGCCGCAAAATTGAAAATAGACCATGTCCGAGTCGATGTAGCGGTGAAAGCTGTCCTGGACACCGACCACGCTCTCGACGCCGATGCGATGATATTCGTTTTCCAAAATCGCCAGCGACTGATTGGGAATGCTCAGCATATCGAAGGGGCGAAAGCGCGGCGTGTAGCGCGTGCTCTTCGCCGTGCCCATCAATCCGGCCTTGCGCCGCTCCGCCCAAGCCGCCAGTCCCGGACGAGGAAAATCCTTCCAGGTGGTCATGAACTCGCCGATCTGCTGCTGCTTATAAACTTTTTCTTCCGCCGCTTTGGTTTCAGGACGCCGATACATGATTCCTCCGTGCGTGATAACCCAAGCATTTACGATGATGCAGTTGAGCTATCGGAGGGTGGGCGGCTTGTCAAGGCGACGGTTGCGCTGACCACTGTTAAGCAACGAGCCAAACCGTCGCTAGGACAGTTGATCGATGTCGAGTATGAGTTCATCAAACAGGAGGCAGATGGGGCCATCGGTTCGTCGAGGAGATGCTCGTGGCTCTAGCGCACTCGTGGCTCTAGCGCCTTGTAGTCTCGCCGCGATCCTTGCTACAAGTTAGGGATGTCCGTTTCACCGCTGCTCGAGCAACCGGCAAAGCGAAAGTCGATTTATTACGGCTGGGTCATCGTCGTCGTCGGCTTTCTCGCCCACATCGCTTCGGCCTTTTCGATCTCCAGCACGCTTAGTGCTTTTCTCAAACCGTTGTCGGCCGATCTCGGCATTTCCCGCGGCGCTTTTTCGTTGATCCGCTCCGGCGAGATTCTCATCGGCGCGGCGGCGGCGCCAGTGATCGGCACCTTGATGGACCGCTACGGCGGGCGCTGGTTGATGGCGGCGGGCGGCCTGGTTTCCGGCGCCGGCTTCATCATGCTCGGTCAAGCGCAGGGCTTCGTCCAGTTCATGCTGGTGCGTTGGCTGCTCATCAGTCCGGGCGATTCGCTGATGGGCTCCATGGTCGTCAACGTGTCGATCTCGCGCTGGTTCATGCGCATGCGCGGCCGCGCCCTGGCGATCGCCGGCATGGGCCATGGGTTGGCCAAGGTCTGCATGCCGTTGGCGGCGGCGACGTTAATGCTTTACGTCGGCTGGCGCGGCGCCTGGGTGGTCTTCGGCATCTTCGCTTTGTTACTAGTAGTCGCGCCGGCCTTGCTGTTCATGCGCCGCTCGCCGGAAGAAATGGGTTTATTGCCCGACGGCGGACCGGTGGAGGTAAAAGAAACCGCAACAGCAGCGGCGAAAAAACCGCCGCGCCACGCCAAGCGCACCGGCGCCGACGTCGAGTGGAGCCGCCGCGAAGCGCTGCGCACGCCGGTCTTTTGGCTCATCGCCTGCACCTTCGGCGTCGCCCAGATCGGTGTCACCGGCCTCAATCTCCACGTGTTTTCCTACGTCACCGACCAAGGCCATTCGTCTTTGGTCGCCGCCTCGGTGATGAGCATCATCGCGATCATGCAGCTCAGCACGCCGATCCTCTGGGGCACGCTAGCCGACCGCATGGACAACGGGATTTTGAATATGGCCAAGTGCGCCTTCCAAGGCGTCGGCCTTTTGGTGGCGCTATCGCTGCCGGGAATGGTGGCGCTCTACGCCGGCTTTTTTATCTACGGCATCGGCATGGGCGGCACGGCGGTACTGGCGGAAACCATTTGGGCCGATTTCTTCGGCCGTACCTCGCTGGGAAAAATCCGCGGCATGGGCTCGCTGGTGACCAGCATATTCTCCGCCTGCGGCCCGCCGTTTTTCGGCCTGCTCTTTGACTACACCCGGAGCTATTACCTGTCCTTCAACATATTCATCGTCATGCTGTTCATCGCCGCCGTGCTCAGCCTGTTCCTGCGCCCGCCGACCAAGCCGGCGTAATTTTATCGGCTAACTGTTTCTCGGTGACGGCACCGAGTACAACCCGTCGCGGAATTCCAGGTTGAATTGACAGGCAAAGAAAGCCCGCGCTATGGTCGCTCGCAGCTTTACAGCGGAGGACCCATGCAGCTTCCAGCCATCGCCACCACTACCGTCGGCAGCTTTCCCCGGCCGGCCTGGCTCGCCGAACGCGTCCGCACCAATACCGGCAGCCATGTGAATTTCCGCTTCGACGGCATCGTCTTGCAAGCGGCCCTCGACGACGCCACTGAGCTCGTGCTCAAGCGCCAGGAAGAGATCGGCTTGGACCTATTGAGCGACGGCGAACAGCGACGGCTCCATTTCATCAGCCATATTCTCGCCGCCTGCGACGGCATCGATACGATCAACCTGGGTGCCAAGGACAACTACCGGCGCATCGCCCAGACGCGCATGGTGCCGCGCGTTGTCGGCCGGGTCAGCCGGCGCGCGCCGGCGGTGCTAGAAGACCTGCGCTTTGCCAAAGCGCACACCAGCCGGCCGATCAAGATGACCGTGCCTGGGCCGTTAACCGTGGTCGACAGCACCTTGGACCAATTCTACGGCGACGAGGAAGCGCTGGCGCTGGATATCGCCGCCGCGCTCAATCAGGAGTTGCTGGATTTGCAGAACGCCGGCTGCGACGCCTTGCAGATCGACGAGCCAGCCATGACCCGCTACCATGAAAAAGTTATCGCCTACGCCGCCCGCGCCCTCGATCGCTGCCTGGAGGGCATCCATGTCCCGACCTTCGTCCATCTCTGCTACGGCTATCCCGGCGGCGGCGGGCAGCATCAGTACGAGTATCCCGCGCTCTTGCACGAGCTCATGAAGACCCGCATCGGCGGCTTCGCCGTCGAGTTCGCGCGCAGCAACTACGATCCCAAGGTTTTGGAAATCTGCCGCGGCCGCTTGGTCATGTTCGGCTGCATCGACCCGGGCGACTCACCGGTGCCGCCGCTGGATGGAATAGTGAAACGAGTCGAGCAAGCGCTCAACTACATCGCGCCCGATAAGCTACTACTCGCCCCCGACTGCGGCCTCATGACCATCAGCCCAGAACTGGCCGCCGCCAAAGCCCGCGCCCTGGTCGACGCCGCGCGCGAGCTGCGCCGCCGCCTGTCGTGAGCCGAGGGTAGAATCATGAGCCCGTTCCGGCGCCGCGACACCAGTGGAACGCAAGGGAGAGTCAAATGAAGCGCAGCACGAGTAGAATTCTCACCACCGATCTCGGCAGCCATCGGCCGTGCCATGCATCGAGCCGCCTAAGTCGCCCGCAAAACCGCGCGCATGCACGGCACGCCGGTGTACCTTTGGGAAAATGGCAAAGTAGTTGCGGAAATTCCGTGAGAAGACGGCGTATCAGTGCTATGATTAACCCCTGGCAAACGGAAAAGTCGGAGCCGAAACGAACAAACCACTCTAAACTCGGCCGTTAGCCCCCAACATCTTTGGTGCTATGTAGTCGCAGCAAGAGAGGTTGGAGCTTTTGGTCCATTCAAGATTCAGAAATCAAATAAGCAAAGCCTGACACCGTGCCTTTGCTATACCCGATTAGCTCGGGCTTCGCCTGGCCGATATAATTCGACGATGACAATGCATCCGGAATTGACTGTCCAACAGGTTGATATTGGTTTTGATTCCCGAGGCAAACCAATATCTGAGAGTAAGTTTCTTGCCGACCTCGCTAAAGAAGCCGAAGACGGCGAGAAGCTTCGGACCGCGCTCATTCATGCCTGGAAAAAGTTTGGCCCTTTCGTCGGACATTTCTTGTTCAACAGTACGGGACTTATCAGTCGCGCACATTCGCTTGAAGCATCGAACTCATCATTGGAGCTTCCACCGAGCGATATGGTTTTTCTGACGTTCGTCGCCATCGCAGAATATTCGTACGCCGGTAAGTTCGAGAAGGTCGCGTGGTCCATCGCGTTCACTTATAAATTGATTCCATTTGCGTTCTCCCTACAAAAGTTTGGCTTGAAGCTGTACCACCACAAGGACTTTAGCCCGCCGGAGGGTCTTGTTCAGGAAATGTTGCAGGCCTTGACCAGGGCGATGAAGATCGTCGCGAAGCTTTGCCAGCCGTTGGTTAATGAACAGATAAGAAGCGGCAACGTGACGATTGCCAATTCATTTCTGGAGCTAGACAAGATGTACCTTTATTTTCGGGGGCAAGCCGAGGAAAACTTCATTCCTAAACCAAAACCATCAGAGCCCAAAATTGAAGGTATGGCCGCATCGCTCACGGAGCTTTGGAGGAGGAGAGACGCCGCGAACTACAACGCCAGCGCAATGATCGATGCTTATTTTAGCCGCCTGGAGCATCTATTAATCCTGATTCTTCCCTTCATGCGTTATGACCGGACGAAACACGACTTGGTTCGGCTAATGGGAGCTGTTTGGTCGGATAAGTTTAAGACGGTGTTTAATCTGAGTACCCATACAACCGCGAGAAGTCTCTACGAGAGGTTGGTTGCGTTGCGAGAGCGTTATCGGAATCCCGTGTCTCACGGGAATTTCCAGAAGGATGGGAAGTCCTTATATTTCCATTTCCCGGTTGGAGCGATCTCCTGCCAATTGTCCAGCACGGTAGCAGAGCAATCTAATTCGATTACGAAGCTGAACGAAAACGAATTCAAAGAGCTTTGTGCATTCTTTGATGAAGTCGATGCTTTCTTTGAAACTGGACCGGCTGAATATGGCTATGAGTATGCGATGAGTGGGCTCGAAGTGGCTTTCGATAAGAATTCATTGGATGGCTACATGAATGCAGCGCGGGATCACGAAAGCTTAAAAGACTTCATCAACTACCAGTCGGAAATTAATGCCATCAATATGAACATGGATTGGTAAATTTTAGATCGAGTGAGACGATAGGGTCAGAGGGGGGCCAATAGGGCCTTCACTTTGTAGCGCTTACTAAAAATAGCGTCATAACCGTATGATTCTCCCCGCGAATTTCACTCAACTCTCCGACGATTGACATCTTCGCTCGTTGAACGATAAATCTTCAGTCAGAAAACTGTTGTCTCAAAGTTCCGATACATAGTACCGGGTGACCGGCCGGGATCAGACAGGGCCACGGGACCATCTTGCGTGGCCAGTTCACGCATGTGATACTTCCCCGTCCCGTAGCGCCCGTGCCACTCTCAGCATAGAGTAGAAGCCCGAAAGGAAATTCCATTGGCTCATCAAGACCGTCTCAACATCGCCGTGTTCATCGACTTCGACAACATCGAGATTGGCGTCAAAACCACGCTTGGTGAGAATTTCGACGTCGGTGCCATCCTCGACGCATTGAAAGAGCGTGGCGAGGTGGTCACCAAGATCGCCTACGCCGACTGGACGCGCGCGGGCGAGTACAGCCGCCACCTCACTCAACACGCCATCCGCCTGGTGCAGCGCAACTTGACGCCTGGCGGCGACAAGAACGGCGCCGACATCAACCTGGCCCTCGATGCGCTGGAAATGGCCTTCACCCACCCGCATATCAACGCCTACGTGATCGTCGGCGGCGACAGCGACTTCCTGTCGCTGGTCGAGAAGCTCAAGCAATACGACAAGAAGGTGTTCGTCGTCGGCGGCCGGGCGTTCACCAGCGTCATCCTGCAGCGCAACTGCCATGAGTTCATCGCCTATGAGAACCTAACCGGGCGACACCGCTCGGCCGCCAAAACCGGCCGCCCGGTAACTCCCGCCGCTTCCGCGCCAGTCGCGCAGGCGTTTCCCGTGGTGGAACGCGCGCTGAAGCTCCTGTCCGAGCGGGAAGTGTCGCCGCAGATCGGCCTGCTCAAGAGCACGCTTCTCCAGCTCGACTCGACCTTCTCCGAGCGGACCTATGGCGCGTCGTCATTCCTCGATTTCGTCGAGAAGCTGGCACAATCGGGGCTCGTGCAGCTCAAGCACTCCGGTCGAAGCGTCTTGGTCGAGCTAAACGAGGAGTTCGAGGAGAGTCCGTCTTCGACTGCTGTAGCGGCGAGCCGGCCCGTCGCCGTCGCAGAGCCCTTCGACGAGGGTCGCGCCACTGCGCCCGAGACCGAGCCGCAGGCGGTGATGGCCGAGGCCGTTCAGGCACCCGAGCTCGCGCCGATCGAGGCACCAGTGGTGCCGAAGGGCGATCAGGCTGACGGGGTGCGCCTGGTAGGCCAGATCTTGACCGCTGCCACGGCGGCACGGTGGCCGATGTACCTGCGCAACGTCAAGCAGCTTCTACGAGCCGCCGAGGGCGGCTTCGATGAGCGCCGATATGGGTTCATGGGGCTGATCGATCTGCTGCGCGCCTGTCAGCGCGAGGGGCTGGTGCGACTCGAGCGGGATCGTCGAGGCGGCCTGCGCGTGCTCAAGGGGCCGGCGTTGCAGCAAAACGGCCAGGCACCCGCGAGCGTCTCGTCCCCAAAAGCGCTAGACGTGGAAGATGGGATGGATGGCGAACCGATAGATACCCAGGATACCCAACCCATCGAGGCGGCGAACCGTTCAGGGCTCGAGGAACAGGTCGAGGAAGATCGGTTCAATGTCGAGCCGACACCGACCGACACGACGGCCGAACACCTCGGTAACGCCAAGCCGAAACCAACGCGCGGCCGTGGCGCGGCAGCTGCACCAGCTCGTACCCCGCGCAAGCCGGCGTCGAAGAAGTCCGCGCCGCGTGGGTCCGCGCAGTCGAGGAAGCCGGCCCGATCCAAGGCCCCTGGCAAGAACGAGAACTGACGCACCCAGTTTCGGTGCGGCGATCGGTCCTGTTTCAAGCGTAGCGCGTAGTACCGTCGCTACCAACAGACTGCGTCGCAATTCCGTTTATGGTTCGAGAACCGCACCACGAACGGTATTGCTGCTCAGCGAAATCAACCTGGCATTTCGCGATCGGGGTATGAACCCCGCTCGCGACCAAAGGGGATGCTCGCCCCCTTTGGAAACCCCATTTAGTTGTGCCCGCCGCAAGCAGCGGGGAATATTAGATTCAAGCAGTTTCCCGTTCGTCCTGAGGCCCTCGAAGGGCGAACGTCCGATGGCGACACAATCTACAGGCAAGGGTGGCCGGAAGGACGAAGCGGCACAGCGTTAAAATGGGAATTCCGCGCGACCGGAATACTCTTCATCTCACAGGGTTGGTCGCAGAACGTCGTCTGCACGAACTAGAGTCAAGCCAAAGCAAATTAAACTTGCCGAACCTAAATTACTCGGAATACCGGCCGTAAAGATCGTCGATCTCGCGTTTCACCTGGCTGATCTTCACCGACAGCTCGCGCATCTGGGCTAGGTTATTGCGGTTGGCTTCGAGAATCAGTTGCTCGTTGTATTTCTTCAAAGCGTTTTCGTTCTTGATGATATCGGCTTCGAGTTTTTCGATGCGCGCTTTTTCCCGGCGCTCGGCTTTGGCCTGTTCTTTTTTTTCGTCGCGGCCATTGCGCGTCGTCGGTTTTTTCTGGGCGCCGTTGGCTTTGGCGTTACCCTTGCCCGGCTCTTCGTCGTCCCAACCGATCTTTTCTAAGAACTCGTCGTAGCCGGCGTCGATGACGTCGGCCTTGCCGTGCTGGAAGACGATCAACTTGGTCGCCAAGGCGCGCAGCAGCCCCTCGTTATGAGTGACGATCAGCAAGGCGCCGGGAAAGTTTTCCAAACTGTCGATCAAGGCGTCGATGGACTCCATGTCGAGATGGTTGTTGGGTTCGTCGAGTAGCAGCAGGTTGGACGGATGGGCGAGAATTTTTCCCAGGAGAGTCCGGCTCTTTTCGCCGCCGGACAGCACCGTGACTTTTTTCAGCGCCATGTCGCCGCTGAACATCATGGTGCCGCAGATGTTGCGCACCTGGGTGCGAGTCAAGGCGCCGTTGGCATTTTGAATTTCCTGTTCGACGGTCAGTTTGGCATCGAGCCGTTGAATGTTGGTCTGGCCGAAGTAGCCGATGCGCATGTCGGGATGGGTTTTGATCTCGCCGGTGACCGGCGTGAGACCGCCGGCCAGGACGTTTAGCAGCGTCGACTTGCCTTTGCCGTTGTTACCGATGACGCCGATGCGGTCGCGGGCATTGATCGCCAGATCGATGTCTGTGAATAGGATATTGTCGGCGCTGTAGCCAAACGAGATATCGCGCGCTTCGAGCAAAGTCTTGGCCGCGAAGGTTGCATGACGAAACTCGAAGTCCAGGGAGTCGATCTCGGCCAAGTCGTCCAACTTGGGCAGCCGTTCGAGCATCTTGATGCGCGACTGGACCATCTTGGCTTTCGACGCCTGGGCACGGAAGCGCGTGATAAACGCCTCGGCATGGGCGCGCTTCTTGTCTTCGTTGGCGCGGGTCTTCTCGTGGATCTCGTCTTCGAGGACGAGCTGGGCGTAGGCCTTGGCGGTGCCGCCTTCGAATTTGCGAATTTTTTGCCGATGAATTACCGCCGTATGGGTGGTCACGCTATCCATGAAGTCGCGATCATGGGAGATGATGATTAGCTCGCCTTTGAAGTTGGACAGAAACCGCGAGATCCAGCGCACCGAGGTGATATCCAAATAGTTGGTCGGCTCGTCGAGAAGAAGCAAGTTGGGATCGGACAGCAACAGCTTGGCGAGATTGATGCGAATCTGAAAACCGCCGGAAAATTCGCTCGGCGCGCGCTGGAAATCGGTCTCGGTAAAACCCAAGCCGGACAAGATCGCTTCGGCCTTGTAGATCGAGTGGGCTTCTTCTTCCGGCAGGCCTAGCGCCGCCTCTTCCAAGATCGTCGGCTGGTGGAATTGCAAATGTTGTTCGAGATGGCCGATGCGATAGTTGCGCGGGATGACGATGTCGCCGGAGTCCCACTCTTCTTGGCCGAGTATCAGCTTGAACAGCGTCGACTTGCCATGGCCGTTGCGGCCCACTAACCCCAGGCGGTCGCCGGCGTTCATCTGAAAGGTGACTTCGGAAAACAGCTCGCGGTCGAAATAGGACTTGGTCAGTTGATTGATCTTGATCACGAGGGAATTTTTTAGAGGAGATTTTTGCCGTAATCAAGCGGCCCGTCAGGCAAACCGGCGGGGATTGATTAGCGGCGGGGTCAAGCCCCTAACGATTTCGACCGGAAGTTAGCGAAACGGCAATAACTTCGCGATTTGCGCGATACTTTTAGGCGAAGACACACAACCCGGCTAGATGAGCCCGTAGTTTCCCGCGAGCCCATCTAGCCAATTGCGTCTAGGACCGATTGCAAGTTGGCGAAACGAAGTTACCTGCGGCCCTGCGGGCGGCGGTAGAAAAATGACGACTTGCCGTCTTCATTGCCGGTGCCCGACTTCTTCAACATCCTGGCGATCTGTCGGCCCATGACATCAACGACATAGTTCGACAACAGATGGTCGCGCACGCTTTTGATTTTCTGCCGAATGTTGTTGCGACGGGTATCGTCAATCACCGCGCGGCGCAGGTCATCGGTGCGGATCGACACCAAACCTTCGCGGCCGCGGGTGGCCAGGCGCAGGGAGAATTTACCTTCTTGGGTCGGATCGACCAAGCTGTATTCGAGTTTCTTATCGATGCTGCGAATGATCGTGCGCAGTAAGTTGGCGCTTTGTTTTACCGATTCATTTTCGGCCATGGAGCCTCCTGGGTTTGCGGCAAATTGACAGGCGATCGAGGTTGCCGTCGATCTTGATCGCCGGAAGAATGAGTTACGTGAGAATGGCTGGGAGCGCCGTTGGGTCAGAACGACTACCCCGCCCTGGGCGCATATGGCCCAGGCGAGTCGGTGGTTCTTCACGTAACAAAAAAACGGGGCAACCCGACCAGTTGCCCCCGTTTAGCAATTTAAGGAAGTGCTACCAGCGATTGCGACCGCCGCCGCCATCCCGCGAACCACCACCGCCACCGCCGCCGCCGCCATCGCGACGCGCCATCGGCTTGGCTTCATTGACGGTCAAGGTGCGGCCGTCGAGCTGTGTACCATTGAGGGATTCGATAGCTTTTTGCGCTTCGCCACTGGAGCTCATCTCGACAAAGCCGAAACCGCGCGATTGGCCGGTGAACTTGTCGGAAATGACGTTGGCCGATTCCACCGTGCCATGCGCGGCGAAAAGATCTTGCAACTTGCCTTCGGTCACCGAGTAAGGCAGACCGCCGACGTATAATTTAGTACCCATGTTCTCCTCCTAAGAGAATTTGCTGTCTTTGACCCTGAGAATCAGACGCCAAAGGGCAGAACATGGGCGACCGACAACTGAAACCACGCTCTGGTCGGAACATCCTTTAGTGATCGTTCGCAAGAAGATAGACGGATTAGAGGCCTTGGAGGTTGGCACTGTCCTCATTCAGAAGGCCCATTACTGAACTTGGTGCATCAACCCTACGTGGTAAGGGTGATGGTGTCAATGTTGTAGCAAAGTGAATCTGTCAGGGTCTAACGGCAACGTGAATATGTCAGGGTGGAAGGATGACAACCCTGACGATGAGAGACGAGAAACGACTAGACATCATACAACGATCGTTACGTAATGAGCTGACGATGGTGGAAGCCGC